>JBGTBR010000091.1:0-159609 GCA_041749255.1 Saprospiraceae bacterium | reverse complement strand
TATTTTTTAAAATTGGCTTTGTAGTACACAGGGGGGTTGACAGGGTCGATTCCTATGTTGTACCTTTGCTACATGTATTTCAAATTTAGTGGAAGAGTAAATCCGGAAACAAAAAAGTACGACAAGTATTTCAGGCTTGTGGAGAGTTACCGTAATACTACAGGTAGAGTATGTCATCGTACAATCCTTAATGTAGGATTTATTGATGATGAATTGACAGTAGATCAACTCAATCATATTGCTCGCACTTTGACTGATATGTATCAGAAGAAAACGAGTCTTTTTCCATTGACAGATCCAAAGATACAGAAATGGGTTACAGCGTTGTGGCAAAAAATAGTTGATGGTAAGCGTTTAGACCTGGCTCTATACGACAAGAATAGCCGGATGATAGACGCAGACATAATGACACATCATAATGTTAGGGAAATAGGTTCAGAATGGATGTGTTATAATACTTGGCATCAATTAGGAATAGACAAAATACTACAAGCCAATGATTTTAGTGAAGAAGAGATTAAATTAGCACAAACACAAGTGATAAGCCGAGCTGTATATCCAGCATCGGAATTGGCCACAGCAAGATGGATTAGAGAAAACTCAGCTATTACAGAACTTACCGGCTATGAACTAGAGAGCATCAACAAGGATCGCTTATATAAAAGTGCACTCAAGCTACACTCCATCAAAGAACAATTAGACCACCATCTGAGTATCAGAACCAATGAACTGTTTGACATCCAGGATAGGATAATGCTATACGACCTGACAAATACATACTTTGAAGGAGAAAGGCGCAACAGTAAACTTGCCAAGTTTGGAAGAAGTAAGGAAAAACGCAAGGACTGCAAGTTAATCGTATTAGCACTTGTAGTTAATATATACGGATTCATAAAACACTCATCCATCCATGAAGGTAATTTTTCAGATTGTAAAGGGATGGAACAAATTCTGCACAGTCTAAATCAATCAGTAGGAGAAAGAAAGCCTATCATAGTGATAGATGCAGGTATATCTACAGTAGAAAACCTACGGCTGATAAGAAAAAAGGGATATCATTATCTATGCATAAATAGAACAAAACTAAAAAACTATACCATTGATAAAAATAGATTGACATTACTAATACAGACAAAATCAAAAAAAGAAGTTGTAGTAAGAAAGATCCTCACACAAGAAAATACAGACTATTGTATAGAGGTGACAAGCGAAATGAAAGCTGTCAAGGAAAGGTCGATGAAAACCCAGTTTGAAACAAGGTATGAAGAAGAGTTAGAAAAAATCAAAACATCAATTGGTAAAAAGGGGGGTATAAAAAAAATAGACAAAGTCAATCAAAGAATAGGAAGAGCCAAACAAAAATATCCATCAGTCCAAGGTCGCTATGATATTAAACTGACATATGACCAAAACAATGAAATAGTGACAGCAATGAGCTGGATAAAAAACGAAAAAAAAGAAAAAGAATCCAAAGAAGATTTAGGCAGGTATTTTGTCCGAACATCCATGGATATGAAAGATGAACTCATCGTATGGAATGTATATAATACCATCAGAGAAATAGAAAGTACCTTTCGCACATTAAAAACAGATCTTGACCTGAGACCCATATACCACAAAAAGGATGAATCAACAGTGGCCCATTTATACTTAGGATTGCTAGGATATTGGTTAGTCAATACAATAAGATGTCAACTAAAATCACATGGCATCCATCACTGTTGGAAAGAAATAACTCGAATTGGGAATACACAGAAAATTATCACAACGATAGGATATAATAAAGCTGGTGAGGAAATAAAAGTGCGTAAATGCTCAGTTCCGGATCAGGAACTACAAAAATTGCAGAAAGCTTTAAAAATTGGCTATAGACCATTTACCAAAATAAAATCTGTAGTACACAAAGTGAAAATCAAAAATCTCGGAAGTCCCGAAATTAGGGCTTTTCCCTCTGGTTAGCTAGCAATGTGGGCTAATATTGCAACACCGATATAAAAAGGATTGAGAAATATTAATTCATTTTAAATTTTCCAATAATTCCTGTTACATTGGTATTTAAATATTTTTGGAGAAAGAAAATTAAGATGGAACAAATTACGCCAGCGGTTTTTATTGTTATCATTGTTTTATACTTTTCATTATTGATTTTTATTTCACATTTAACTTCAAAGAAGTCAGATAGTCAAACTTTTTTTCTTGCCAATAAGAGCTCTCCATGGATTTTGGTAGCTGTGGGTATGATAGGAGCATCTCTGTCAGGAGTCACTTTCATATCAATCCCGGGAGTGGTAGGTGCTGATGGTGCAAACACACAATTTTCATACATGCAAATGGTTATGGGCTATCTGGTTGGATATGTCATTATAGCTACAGTTCTAATGCCGATCTATTACCGATTGAATCTCACTTCGATTTATGGTTACTTTGGAGAGCGATTTGGAATGAATTCCTACAAAACAGCCGCTGCTTACTTCATCCTCTCCAGGGTCGTAGGCGCATCGTTCCGGTTATATCTTGTAGCTATGGTACTTCAGATTTTTGTAATGGACTCACTGGGAGTTCATTTTATATGGACCGTATTTATAACCATTGCCTTAATATGGGTGTATACATTTAGGGGGGGCATTAAAACTATTGTGATCACGGACACGCTCCAAACTGTAAGTATGCTTACAGCTGTAATACTTACGATCTGGTATATTGGAAAAGCACTTGATTTGAATGGAATTGGAGAAATAACTTCTGCCATCTACAAAAGTGAATATTCAAAATGGTGGTTTTTTGACAGAGGCTGGAATGACCCGAACAATTTTTTTAAGCAATTTATAAGTGGAGCTTTAATCGCTTTGGTTATGACGGGAATGGACCAGGATATGATGCAAAAGAATTTAACATGCAGGAATTTGGCTTCAGCTCAAAAAAACATGTTCACCTTTTCCATTATTTTATTTTTTGCCAATATTCTATTCCTGGCTTTAGGGGCATTGTTGTATATGTTTGCAGCTCAAAATAGCATTTCTATACCTGAAGCTACTGATCAGCTGTATCCAACGATCGCTCTATACCATCTTCCCCCTGAGGTAGGTATACTGTTTATTTTGGGCTTAATTGCGGCTGCCTATAGCAGTGCTGATTCAGCGTTGACCTCTCTCACAACGGCGTTTTGTATCGATTTTCTGGGTTTTGAACGAACTGGAAAATCTGAAGCTATCAAAAAATTAACGAGACTAAAAGTGCATATAGGCTTTTCATTGCTTATCCTCGTTATAATAGTACTTTTCAAATATTTAATTGATAGTGCTGTGATTAATGGATTGTTTAAAGCAGCAGGGTATACTTATGGTCCCATTTTAGGCTTATTTACTTACGGTATTTTGTCCAAAAGGAAAATTAAAGATAAATGGGTGGTACCTATTTGTTTGCTTGCTCCTGTTATCACTTATATTATTGATACTTCATCTGATAAATGGTTAGGGGGGTTTCAGTTTGGATTCACTATTCTGGCGCTGAACGGTATTTTGACCATTCTCGGCCTTGTGGCCATATCAAAAAAATCCCAATCTGATGGATAAGATAACCGAATCCTCGTCTCTTTACAGGCATTTAGAAAAAATGTCCACTTCCGAATTGATAATAAATATCAACACAGAAGATCAAAAAGTAGCACTTGCTGTTAAAAATGTTATACCTGAAGTTACAGCATTGGTTGATGCGGTTTACGACAAAATGAAAAATGGAGGAAGATTATTTTATATTGGTGCCGGAACTTCGGGTCGTTTGGGAATATTGGATGCTTCCGAATGTCCGCCTACTTTTGGTGTTCCACATGATTGGGTGGTAGGATTGATAGCTGGAGGCGATCAGGCCATCCGTAAAGCGGTCGAATTTGCAGAAGACGATACATCCCTTGCCTGGAAAGATCTTTCATCACATCATATAACTGCTGAAGATTTCGTTGTCGGAATTGCAGCATCCGGTAGCACGCCCTATGTGGTACACGGCTTAAAAACTTGCAGGGTGAATGGGATATCTACAGGATGTATTACTTGTAACCCTTCAGCTGAAGTGCTTAACTATGCTGATTTTCCTGTAGTAGTAGTAGTGGGTCCGGAGTTTGTGACTGGCAGTACGAGAATGAAAGCGGGCACAGCACAAAAAATGGTGCTCAACATGCTTACCACCAGCGTCATGATAAAACTTGGAAGAGTTAGAGACAATAAAATGGTCGATATGCAGCTCAGTAATAATAAATTGTGGGATAGGGGAGTGCGTATGATCAGAGAGAAAGCCAACATATCACCGGAAAAAGCCAAATCGCTTTTACTGAAACATGGAAGTGTTCGTGAGGCTTTAAAAAGCCTGGACCTTGAATAAGTTTATTCAATTTTAATAACCTTATAAAAATCATGTTGGTCACCAGATAATACATGGAGAAAATAGATGCCGGCAGGATAATTTGAAAGTTCGTATTGCCGCTCTGTTTGATAGCCGCGAACAGCAAAATGATCCGTCATGATCAATCTGCCCGACATGTCCGATAAAAAAAGAATAACATTGGTATTCTGAAGAGAATGGACGCTTATATTTATGTAGTCCGTAAAAGGATTTGGGTAGGGTAGCGAGAGTACGATATTTGAAGAAACAGGTACATCTTTGTCAGGATACAATTGACTTGTAGGCACTACGGATCTTGGAATGAGATCATTACTCCACAATAATCTCATAACGGCGTGACCTCCACTTTCAAAGTATTCAATTCTGATATCGTATATCCGGTTACCTTCGAGTAGAATGGAACCGGTGTGTTCTGTCTCTGCCTGAAAGACCCATTGATCAATGACGAGCTTATCATCTACCCAAAGTCTGACACCATCATCAGAAATGGTATGAAAAGTGTAAAAACCCGGATTAATAGTCTCTATCTTTCCAGTCCATAAGATGAGAAAATCATCATTTCCTAATAGTTCCGGGCTGGGGCTTCCAAAAACCCAGTCAAAATTGATGAGGGGATCTAATCTTCTAAATTCAGGTGGGCTGTTAAAGACATTTTCATCATGAGTTCCATTGTAATAATGTCCTAAAAGACCGCTTCCCGAACCCACATTACCAGATGAATAAATCGCTGTAATCATTTTGTTTTCATTATTGGCAGGTATTATTTGTTCATTGGATGAGCTTCCGTTATTCCATTCCTCAAAAAGTAATAATGAATTTTCATCGATGAATATACGCTCGGCTGATATGCTGTGTACTATGCCATAAACACTTGTAAATGTAAATGGGGTTATCACTTCCTTTCCATTGACACGCACCTCAATACCTGAGGGTTCACTGTCTACAGTCATTTCAATTTTTTCTGGATAAATATCGACATAATCAATGTTGATTAATCCTTCTGAATCCGTTGCTCTTAAATAAACTCTGTACCAAACATTATGGTCGATCTCCCCTATTGATGGGATAACGTAAAATCCTTCATTTGATCCGGAAAAAGGTGACTGTGCCGGATGAGTATGCGTATTGTGATGAAAATCAATCCACCAGGTAAGTGAAGTAGAAGGCAAGATACCCTCTTCCGGATCATCAGCAATTCCCATGTAAAAAATGGTATCACCAGCCCTGTAAAGTATGTTATCATGTGAGGTGAAAATTTCTATATTGGGTCTGAGATTGGATGTGACATTCAGGATAGCAATTTGACTTGTATCCTGGCCTGCATCATTACTCACGATAACTTGTATCTGACTTCCGTCCATTTCTATGGAGGCATTGGCAATATCAAGTATAGGTTGACTTGTTCCGAAGGGTTCGCCATTAACAAACCATGAAAATAGGAGTGGGGAATCTCCTCCTGCTCCTATCTCAAAACGGGCAGTTTCACCAACAGAGACTGTAACATCAGAGGGTTGAGAAGAGATAAAGGGTTCGCCGCTTCCGGTAAATTCAATTTTGATAATTCGACCATCAGTAGAGCTGGTATTATCTACAACAGAGCCGCCACCTAAGCCACGCCTTTCAATGTAGTAAAATGCCCCATCCTGGGTTACCAGAAAGTCTACCGGACGTTCAACGCCTGTTGCAAAGATACCTTCAATTTCTCCGGATTCTGCATCCATAAAGTAGATCTCTCCTCTGCAATAATCGCTAAACAAGTATTTATCGTGATATATTTCGGGAAACCTTTTAAACTCCGGATTGTAAAAAGCCGAACCAATTACAGCACAGCCCTGGTTGTGATCATAGGCGTAAAGTGGATCGATATAATTGTCCGGAAGCGATTGCCCCATAGCATAACCTTCTATAAGATTCCACCCGAAATTTCCTCCTTTTACCAACTTATTGACTTCCTCGTAATCTGAGGCACCCACATCATTGATCATGATGATATCTTTTTCAGGATGATATGCCATTGTGAAAGGATTTCTGAATCCCAATGCATAAATAGCTCTCAAATTTCCTCCCAAATCATGATAAAAAGGGTTGTCAGTAGGTATAGAACCATCGTCGTTGATCCGAAGTATTTTTCCATGCAGTGTATTCATACGCTGTGCAGTTCCTGCATCTGCGCCATCCCCAACCGCAATAACTAGTTTACCGTCCTTGGTAAATATCATTGCACCTCCGTTATGAATATTGCCTGGAAGTATATCCAGGTCCATGATTATTTCTTCGCTTCCCGCAAGGGCGGCATTACCATTGGCCGTAATCCGGCTGATCCTGTTGCGGTTTTCACCAGCTACGGTATAATAAACATACACCCAATGATTTAATTCAAAATCAGGATGCAGAGCTATTCCCGATAATCCTCTTTCATTTGTAAAATCTGCATCAAGACGAATAAAAGGATCTGGGAGGAATTCATCCTCCTCTATTATAAATATCCTCCCATCTTTATTAGCAATAAAAATACGCCCATCCGGAGCAGCTATAATTCGGGTAGGATCAAGCCCTTCGGCTAAAACTTTTTCTTTGAATCCGGGTGGAAGGTTGGCACCGCTTGCTGGAAAAATGAAAATACATAAGAAGCATGCTTCAATAAAATATTTCAAAAAATTCATGTTGTAAAGATATGAAACGAACATGTAAAGGGATGCATGATTTATGAAAATTAAGTGAGAGTAATGTCACTCATTGTCTTAGGTTTAGGATTATATTTCCTATTTCACTTTACGGACAAACTGAAAATCAATGAGGGTAAAAAATTCATTAAGTCATATGATCTGGTAAATGGGATTACACATCAAAATACTCTGAAAACGATATTATGATCTGTGTTGAATGTAAGCTTAAGTAGAATCACTATTCCATTGGTTTTTTCGGATTTGTTCTTCCAATGCTCTTTGCCATTTCGTTTTTTCAAAACTGTCCCTGGGTAGAAAATACTCTTCCTCCTCTTCATCCCACACCACTACTTTTCTTTCACCGGGTTCATTCACATCTTTAAAGAGATATGCAGTAAAAATACCTGCAAAACCTCCAAAGAGGTGACTCTCCCATGAAATTCCTTCCTTCGTAGGTACAATACCATAAAAATAACCACTATATAATATAACTATGACCAAAGCCAGTACAATGGATTGCATATTTCTTCTGAAAATCCCCGACCAAAAAACAAAAGCTACAAGTCCGTATACCACTCCACTAGCCCCTATATGATAGGAGGGCCTTGCGAATAACCATACTGCAAAACCAGTAAAAAACTGAATGACTAAATAGGAAGGTATGGCAGTACGCTTATAAAAAATGATCATGATAGAAGTCAAAGTAAATAGAGGTACTGTATTAGACATGAGATGTTCAAAGCCTGAATGTACGAAAGGACCGGTTATGATTCCCAAAATACCATCCCATTCTCTTGGGTAGATTCCCCATCGGTTAAGTGTACGTTCGAAAATCAATTCGTACAACTTCACTATCCACAATATAGCCACTATGGTTAACGGAAATTTGAGTATCCGCAGATAGGATGTAATTTTTTGACTCAATGAAATCAGATATACCTTCGCCTCACTAATTTAATAAATTCTAAGGCCTGTTCCGATTTTTTGTGTGTATTCCACTCATAGCGGTACACAACATCTTTAAGCAGGAATTTTTTTGCCTCCTCAAATTGTGTAAAACCATTTAATGAAGTGATCACTTCCTGAAAATGAGAAAAATTACTTTTAAATAATTCGTGAACGGTAAAAACCCTCTCATTGATACCCATTGCTAAATTCAGGTCTTTTAAGGGCATTTTACTCAGCTTTTGTGATAGATCGGAAGTTTTGTCCTCTGAAAATATTTTCATAGTCAATTCATCCAACTCAATAGTCTCAACTTGGGGTTCAGCCTCCATTTTTTGTATGTTGCTTTCTTTATGTGTGTCTGAGGCAGCCTTAGTTCCGTTTTGTGGAAAAGTGCTTTCCTGAGTTTTTGTCTCAATGACCGGATCGCTCATGATTGACTCGAAAATACTTTCTTCACGTAATTTCTTCTTTACATGAGCGGGTTTTATTTCAGGAATATCAAAAGTGGTATTCTTGTCCGATTCGACATCTTGTCCTTCAATCACTTTTTCATACAATTCCCTGATGTAACTTTTAAGTAAGTCGTGTTCGATGGTACTAAATCTACCTTCATCTGAAATGGTTTCAATCAGATAATTGATCTTCTTAAGTTGTTTTTTTACCTTTTGGATTTTCATATTAGCCGTAGTTTACGGTGATTTTTTAAAAAAAACTGAATGAATTCGTTAATAATTTATTTTCCTGTCACTTTAACACATTCTTATGAGGGACAGGTTCAAAAAAATTATCTCATTTCATATTATATTTTATCATTATATATTATCTACCAAAAATGATACCTAATTTGTCTTTTTTGAGATAATAGCCTCAATTTTTTTTATTTGCATATAATAGCTATTCGAATAAACTGCAACCTTCCTTCAGATACTATCGAATGATGAGAAGTTAGCCAACTTTTTTCTTTAACATGTAAACGAGTTTTATTCGCCAATTCATATATAGGAAGCTTATATTGCAATAATTGTAGTAATATTGTCATTTCGCAATACAGAAGATATGTTTTTAGAACCGGGATTTAAAGGTCAAAGAAGCGGGTGGATTGAAGTGATCTGCGGATCTATGTTTTCAGGTAAAACAGAAGAATTATTGCGAAGGATAAAAAGAGCCCGAATTGCCAATCAACGTGTACAGATTTTTAAACCGAAGGCTGATGTGAGGTATGATGAGGAAAGTGTCGTGTCTCATGATGACAATAGCGAAATCTCCAAACCCATATCGAAAAGCGCTGAGATATTTGACCATATTCGCGATGTCACTGTCGTAGGTGTGGATGAAGCCCAATTTTTTGATGATGCCTTACCTGAAATATGCGAAAAACTAGCACTAAACGGTATCAGAGTAATTGTGGCCGGTTTGGATATGGATTTTAAAGGTAAACCCTTTGGACCTATGCCCTCTTTACTGGCCAAAGCGGAATATATAACTAAAGTACACGCCATTTGTCCTCATTGCGGAAACCTTGCTACTCATTCGTACCGTTTGACTGAAGAGCAGGAAACGGTGTTGCTTGGAGAAAAAGACAAATACGAACCACGTTGTCGCCTTTGTTTTCACATGGGCAACATTTTAGATCTGAGAAATACTTTATAGTTAGTTGATTTCCAATAAACCTCTAAGTTGTTCTCCGTGTTCTTTGGTCTTTACTTTATCTATGATGTGGGTGATAATGCCATTTTCGTTTATGACAAGAGTGGTTCTGTATACTCCATTAATTTCTCTACCCATAAATTTCTTCTTTCCAAATAATCCAAAATTATTGATCATTTCTTTGTTCGGATCAGCCAGGAGGGAATATTGAAATTCATATTTGTCGATAAATTTTTGATGCTTTTTTTCATTGTCCGGACTGACTCCAAAAATTTTGTATCCGTGTTTTTCAAATACATTGTAATGATCTCTAAGGCTGCATGCTTCTTTTGTGCACCCGGGAGAATCATCTTTCGGATAAAAAAAGAGAATATATCGGGAACCGAGTAAACTTTTATTGCTCACCGGTTCTCCTTTTTCATTGTTTGCAGAAAATGAGGGTACCTGATTACCTACTTGTAAAGTTTTCATGACAGTTTTACTTTTATTTAGCAGTGTAACAGTACAACTTTCCAATGGTTTACACCTCTACTATTTAAATTCTTATAGTAAAAGTATATTGGTTTTTATTATTTCTATCATCGGTCACATGTATAATTAAAGGGTGTGTGCCGGATTTGAGATCTGGTGGTAACGTTACAGTCAGGACGCCTGACATGGCTTTCAATGATGCAATCAGGGGTTCATCATTAATATATACTTGGTATTCAACGTCCTTACCTATGCCGGATACGGGAAAGTTATCACTGATGGAGAAATATAGGTTTTCACCCGGTGCATATTTTGATTTAATGTGTCTTGCCCTTACTGTAGGGGCTGAGGTGTCGAAACCCACGTAAAATTTACCCAAATGATTGTGGAAACTTACAATATGATCCCCTTCTAACCTTCCACCCAGACTGATTTCACGGTTCCCATCGTGATATAGTATTACTGCTTTGGATCTTTTTTCGAATTCTATATGATCGATGGGCAAAGAAATTTTAGCGCGCTGAAATAATATGTGATAAGGTTTCCCAAAAATATAAGCTTTAGTTCCGTCTTTGGCCTCTTCGGTTTTTAATTCGATATGATAGTCTCTATCCATACTATTAGGCGGTAAATTAAGCAAGGCACCTTCTATATTTAATTGAGTAGAAGCCTGATGGGGTATAAAGTGATGATTGTTAAAAGATTCAGCACTTTTTATTTTTTCGTCTCTAACTATATCAAAATTCAAAGTAGTGGTATTCCCCTCCACATCTTTTAATTCAATCCTAATAGATCTGGGTTTATCTTTAAAAAGTTGAATAGACCCGTTTCCTACAATGGTATCATAAATGCTTAATGGATTGCCCGGGAGGCGATACAATCTGGTAATGGTTCTCTTTCTGCTTTGTTTTTCCGGATAATGCACGTAAGAATTGATATATCTGGTTTCAGCGAAAGAAATTTTATTCATGATGGAAGCAAAATAAAGGGTGTCGTCCACATACATTCGCTTTTCGTACACTCCATTTCTATTCGGGGCTCCATCTAATTGATCGTAGGCCTGTATCAAAATTCCTGCTCTCCAGGCAGGAAAGGATATTTTTCCATTTCCAATTGTAAAATGATTACCTTTTCTGTGAATGGGCTGGTACGTTCTTTCGCTTTCAGGTATTAAGGTCGGACTTAGTCTGTGTATATCTACAGATTGTATCGTTGGTGGGCGGGTGTCTTTGGCTCTTATTCCAAATAGGGCAGGATTTACAGGGATTTCACTTTCGGTCTCTCTTATTTCAAAATGCAAGTGCTTGGCATATGAATGTCCTGTATTTCCCATCAGTCCTATATATTCTCCTTTTGCTAAAGGAAACCTGGATGGACTGGGGTAGAGGTCAACGCTAAAAGATTCTAAGCTTTTCTGCCATTCTGATATGTATAGTTCCACATCGGTCCGTATCTCGCTCAAGTGGGCATATACACTGGTATATCCATTTGGATGATCAATGTAAACAGCTTGACCGTAACCACCTGGTTGTATTCTTATTCTGGATATATATCCCTGGCCTACAGATCTGATGCTATCTCTACCATTGGCAGCCTGGGGTTTAATGTCTATTCCCATATGAAAATGGGTATGCCTAAGTTCTGCAAAATTTCCTGCAAGAACGATAGGCCTGTCTACGGGAGAGCGAAATGTATTTTCTTCTGACACATCTTCATACGCACCGTTAGACATAAACTGTGCATGAACATTCGCAACTAAAAAATAAATACCAACGATAAATAAAAATCGGTTCATAACATCCAAATCAACTATTTTTTTAATTCATCCGATAAAGTGAGAAGTGCTTCGTAAAAAGTCAACTCACCTTTTAAAACGGATGACCTCAATGTCACAATATAATCAGCGCTGGATTGTTTTTCTAAATAATACTGAATGATCATATTTCTGGAAATTTCATCAAACCAAATTTCTCTTTGTTTTTTTCTTTGATGGTGAAAAAAAGAAGTCTTGTGGGCATGGTTGATCACTTCGTTTATATTATTCCAAACATCGGATAATCCATCTCCTGTCAAGCCTGAACAAGTCAATACTTTCGTTTTCCAACCGGGCAGTCGCGAAGGAAGAAGCTTAAAAGCATTTTCATATTGCTTGCTTGTTTCAAGAGCCTGTAATTTTCTGTCTCCATCAGCTTTATTTACGATCACGAGATTGGCCATTTCTGTAATTCCTCTTTTAATGCCCTGGATTTCATCACCGGCTCCGGGAAGAATCATCAGACAAAAAATATCTACCAGGTTTACTATTTCAGTTTCAGATTGTCCTACTCCAACCGTTTCTATAAATATAACATCGAATCCGGCTGCCTCGCAAAGATCTACGGCTTCTCTTGTAGCTGCTGAAACACCACCCAGCAATGTTCCCGATGCCGTGGGACGAATAAAAGCATTTGGATCTTTTGACAATTGTTCCATTCTTGTTTTATCGCCCAGAATACTGCCTTTGGTAAGTCGACTACTGGGATCAATAGCGAGAATGGCTATTTTTTTACCCAAAGCTGTTAGCATTTTCCCCAGGGTATCAAGAAAGGTGCTTTTACCCACTCCTGGAGAACCGGTGATTCCTATGCGAATCGTAGAATGGGTCAAAACAGGTAGCTCCTTTAGGATTTTCAAAGCAAGATTTCGTTTTTCCAGGTTCGTGCTTTCGATTAATGTAATCGCTTCACTCAGTATAAATCGATTCCCATTTTTGATGCCTTTCAAAAAATATTGTAAGTCTTTTTTCTGTTCGTACTTTTCTGAGTGATATGACTTATTGATCTCCATAAGTAGCGAATTGAAATAATCTTAACGTCTGTAACAGACCCGGAAATGAGTGCAATCTTTCCTGATTATGACCATGATTGTAGTATCTGAGCTGTTATTTGTTCAATATAGTAACTACCGGCAAAAGGATCTTTTACCTGGTTTAATTTTGACTCCATTTCGAGTATATTCTGAATATGTATTTTTTCTGTTTGAAAAGACGTAATGTCTTCCGTAGGAAGTGAGTTAAAAACCACATCTATACCTCCGGTTCTAGCGGACAAGGATTGTGCGGTATCACTGATGAGGCGTTCTTCATCATAGGAAATTTTGTGATCGCATATTCCTGAAATGATGAAAGAACTTCCACTGTAGTTTTCCTGACCATATAGTCGAATGGCTCTGATGAGTGCCGTTTGAAACAAAAGTTGATTGCTTAAACATATCATGACCAGACCCTGAGCTATGCTCTCATCTAGAATTTTTTTACAATGTAGGTTGTACGACGGGTCTGTATAAAAAGCATTAGTCTGAATTATATGTTGCAGACTTTCTACATGAAAAACATTCGATTTATTATCCCGGTAGTCTTTCTTCATGCGAATTGAAATTTCATTATACACAGGGAGATTATTAAGTACAATGAATGTCAGTAAATTGATCTGAACACCTTCTATTAATGTATTTATGTCTCCAGTGAAACGTTCATCCAATAATATTGCACCGACTCCGATATTCAACAGTTGAAGTAATTGCGGATTGGTAAAATGACTGTCTATCGAAATACCGGCAACAACATGGGTTGGAAAACTGTGGATAACCGGGTTGAATATGCGGTTACTTTCGTCAACAAATGGATGCAACCTTATATTTCCAGCTAAGTCCTGAATGGTATCTTTTACATTCATTCTACCCTTAATTTCCTTTTCAATCAGCTCTAGCCATGAGGTGCGATCGGATTTTTTAAAACTTTTAAACATAGGAATGTAATTGTCGGCAAAAGGGAATTAATACATTTTAGCCAGGAAAAACGGATAATACATCTTTTGTAACCATTACACAAAGATAGCAATAATAACACGATAGTAATATAAGCGAATGGAGAAAGCTCTTCAATCAAATGACCACCCTTTACAATGGAGGAATCAGGTGTGGAAGCAAATTCGTATTATAATTTATTTATTTGTTTACTATGTTAAATATAAATGATTTAATCAAATAAATTATTTGATTGTTTAACAATAAAATCAATTCCGATACTGGTGTGAAATAATGGGGCATAAGTCAGTATGAACATATTATTTTTTTCTCACGTTACAGTCAAACTGTTTGTTATATGAAAAGGGTTATATTTATTATCACTTTATAATCACAGATTATGAATAATGCCTGTTTCGATAAATTAATTTAGTACGCTTTTTTATTTTGTATATTGAGACCAATGAATGATGATAAAAGAATATATCTGGATTACAATTCTACCACACCTGTAGATCCACAGGTATTGGATGTTATGATCCCATTTTTAACGAATAAATATGGAAATGCCGCGAGCAGAACTCATTCATATGGATGGGAAGCCAGTGAATCAGTGGAAAGAGCCAGAGAACAGATCTCATCACTAATAAATGCGGGTGAAGACGAAATTATATTTACTTCAGGAGCAACTGAGTCTGTCAATCTAGCCATGAAAGGTGTATTTGAAGCGTATGCGAAAAAGGGAAACCACATAATCACATGTAATACCGAACATAAAGCAGTATTGGATACATGTCGGAAAATTGAAAAATCGGGAGGTGAAATTACTTATCTCGAGGTAGATTCAGAAGGTCTGGTACATTTAGATATGCTAGAAAAAGCAATAAGGCCAGATACTGTACTTGTAAGTATTATGTGGGCCAATAATGAAACCGGCATCATTCAACCCATGGAAAAAATAGGACAGATATGCGAAAAGAAAGATGTCCTGTTATTCAGTGATGCTACCCAGGCTTTAGGAAAGATTAAGGTTCATCCAAGGGATTCAGGAGTACATATATTGGCTGCTTCAGCTCATAAATTATACGGTCCAAAAGGGGTAGGCATGCTGTATATGAGTCGAAAAGATCCACGCGTCAAGGTCATTGGTCAGTTGGATGGGGGAGGGCACGAAAAAGGGATCAGAGCCGGCACCCTTAATGTTCCGGGTATTGTTGGGTTTGGAGAAGCGGTAAATTTGTGTGGAAAGTTGATGAAATCAGAGTCAAAAAGATTGGCTCATCTTCGCCACAAGTTAGAATCATCTTTAACTTCAGAGCTCGAAGCGGTATATATCAATGGCAAAACTGATCAGCGATTGCCTCATGTTTCCAACTTAGCTTTTCTCTACTTAGAAGCTGAGGAATTGCTCATGTCTCTTAATCGCCAAATTGCAGTAGCAACTGGCTCTGCATGCACTTCTGCCTCTCTAGAGCCTTCACATGTACTTATGGCCATGGGTAAAAACAAGAATCAGGCTCAATCCAGTATCCGGTTTTCTTTAGGGCGGTATACAAAGGAGGAAGAAATTGAATATGTGATTGATGCCTTCAAAAATGGAGTCAATCGCTTAAGAAGCCAAAGCCCGATTTGGGAAATGTATAAAGAAGGAGTAGATCTGGATTAGTTCTATGTCAACGGTGAACAGAGAACGGTGAACAGAGAATGGTATTAATGTTATTTAGGCATTTAGAAAAAGCGAACTGCTAACTGCCAATGCAGAAACCTCAACCTCAACATCATTTTAGCTCGTAGCTCGTAGTTGGTAGCTCGTAGCAAAAAAAGCTTTTAGCCTTTAGCAGTTAGCTTTTGGCAGAACGCGTGGAAATGACAATAAATGACGGCGCAGCCAAATGACGCGAAGCAAATCACGGCATAGCCAAATGACTAACCCATAGACTTCCTCACTTACTCTGCCTTAACCTTTGCCTCAACCTTCCGGCTTTCAACTTTCAAACTTTCAACTTTCAACTTGGTTACGATTTTCCGACCTTCGACATTTAGACATTTAGACTTTTAGACTTTCTGACCTTCTGACCTTCTGACCTTCTGAACGTTTACAGTTCACTGCTCACCGTTTACGTTTTTTCGACCTTCCGAAGGCGAAAACCTCAACCTTAACCTCAACGATCCCAAGATTTTCACATGTATTATTTCCATTAACACCGTAAATCAATAACTTTACACTCTTTTGACAAAGGCCATGAATTAATTTTAATTCCGTTAAAATATGATCATTTCAAACATGTCATCAAGGTTTTTATCAGTCCAGATTTACGGCAAAGTGAATTTGGGAATTGAAAAAAATGTTACTGAATAGAAAAATATTGCATTTATGTCCGATTCCCGAAGAGCCTCTTCACTCCAATTAAAAAAGTTAGCCATAAAGGTTGAAACCCAGACCCGGTTAATTCAGTTTATGGGATCTATCCTCGTATCGCTTTTGTTAACTTATCTTTTAAAAGAAGATTCATTTCAGGCGCCACAGCTTTATGTTCTTTTCTTGCTATTTTTCTCAATAAGTTTATGGATTACAGAGGCCATTCCTCCATTTGCGGTAGGTATTATGATTATTGGTTTTTTGGTGTTTTTCCTGGGCCAACCAGAAGTAGCGGAGATGACGGATATCGATGTTATGGCATTTGTCAACAAATGGTCGGATAGCGTTATTTGGCTTTTGTTGGGTGGATTTTTTCTCGCTGAAGCCATGCGAAAAACCGGACTGGATCTTCAATTGTTTAAGTTAACCATTTCAAAGTATAGTGACAATCCCATTCACCTCCTATTAGCAATCATGGTGGTAACAGCACTGGCGTCCATGGTCATGTCTAATACGGCGACTACAGCGATGATGATTGCATCCATAACTCCACTTGTACATCAGGTGGGCAAACAATCTTCACTTTCAAAAGCCATTTTGTTAGGTGTTCCTGGAGCAGCCGCTATTGGAGGAATGGGTACCATTATTGGCTCACCACCCAATGCGGTTGCAGTCGACTCTATCAATCGAATGGAAATGATCGATTTTCACGTCGGTTTTTTTGAATGGATGGTTGTAGGTATCCCTTTATCTGCCGTTTTAATCATACTCTTTTGGTGGGCATTGACACGTAAATACGATATCCGAGGAGCAGAAATTGATATCAGTTCTATATTTGGAGGGGAGAGAGAAGAAACAGATGAAGAGTACATCTATTCAACTGAGCGCAGAATACAAAGAAGGGTTGTTTTATCGATTTTGGGACTTACCGTATTCCTTTGGCTGACTGATGGATTGCATCCCATTCCTATGGCGGCAGTATCTGGAATTCCTATCATTGCACTGACCATGACAGGCATTATAACTGCTGAAGATGTACGTCAGTTACCCTGGGATACTTTAATGCTGGTAGCCGGCGGTTTGTCGTTAGGTCTTGCAATACAGGAAACGGGCATAGCTGCGAGCTTTATTGAACATCTTAAAAATGTTCATTTTCCGTTAATGGCGATGATTATCATATTTGCTTTTATTACGGTTTTAGCTGCCAATGTCATGAGCAATACAGCGGCTGCTTCAATACTTATACCTGCCGCCGGTTTATGGCCTGGAGTAGATCCATTGATATTACCATTGGTAATTGGTTTAAGTGCAAGTTGCGCATTATTTTTTCCTGTATCAACTCCACCCAATGCCATTGCATTTAGTACTGGAATGGTGAATGCCAAAGATTTTCGTTTTGGTGGTGTTATCTTAGGTTTAGGAGGACCCGTACTTATTATTTTTTGGGTATATTTTATTGTAAAAATGTGGACATAGTCTACAAATTGAATCTTATTGTAACAATAATTCATATTGAGATTATATGGAACAGTTCCTTTTCAGAAGAGTAAAAAAAGAAGATTTAAGTACTCTCCAAAAGATCAGTAAAAAAACATTTTTTGATGCCTATGCACAGAAAACAAGATCCGATTTAATGGATGTGTATTTGCATGAAAACCTTTCTATTAAAAACCTTGAAAAGGAATGGTATACAGAGGGTAGCCATTTTTATTTTATAATTCATAAAGATGAGATAGCCGGATATGTTAAATACAATACCGGAGATGCTCAGGTTGGAAAATACAAGGACAGAGAAAATGGATTTCATTTAGAAAGGATTTATATTTTACAACCATTTCAAAAGAGCGGTATTGGAAAAAATGTATTGCAATGGTTGGAGAAGGAGGCCATTCTCTTGTCGTGTTCATTTATTTGGTTGAGTGTATGGGATCAGAATACCGACGCTTGCAGGTTTTACGAAAGAAATGGATACCGAAATGTAGATACGTGTATTTTTCGTTTTATAACGGAAGATCATACGGATTACATTATGAGAAAAGACTTATAATTACTTGTTCATCAAAGGAAGAACTACATATTTGTACCTGTTAAGTTAATACTCAAAGGGAGAATTTAATTCGTGGTTTAATATTGAAATAGAATTTATTTCGGCGGTATTGTTACCCGAAAGAAGGAAATGTGCCTACCTGCCCCCCAACGTTTTAGTAGGAATGACGAGAAAACCACCAGTTCCAGTTGAAATCAGATTTGAATTCAGCTTTAATTAAGTGGGGCTACACCAAATTGAATCTTTGCCGGTGCACACCAAACAATAACAAACTTGAAATCCGATGTTGGCTCATTATTTAATTTAAAATAGTGTTGGCCTTTTTTATTTATCACTCCAAGTTTTATATGCTGATCGGTTGCAGGAAGGTTTAAATTCGATTGCTTGGATAAGTACATGGTGACAGAACCGGTAGCAAAGGTGGTATTAAAATTGTTATCTAATCTTACCCAATAATTGTTTAAATCATCTTTACCCAGTTTGGTTGTACCTGAGGCGGAATAACCGTTTTGCCCCATAAAGCTACCTTCAAAAAGTGCAGTAAAATTTTCTGGACCTGAGGTGTCCGGATCACCTGGCATGGATGTATCTTCAGTACACGTGATAAGAGTGATAATAAAGAATAATCCTATGATTTGAAATGCTATTTTCATGAAATTGAAGTTTAATAAATCATTAATAGTTACTAATCAAAATTCTATACTTTAATAATCAAAGTGAATGAATACAAAGGTATAACATTAAAATTAAATCATTATTTTTCATAAATAAGCCCTATAGAAAAGAATGGAGCAATATATATATTTCTAAACGGGGCAATAAAATCCGATCCTGATAAGAATGTGGCTGCCATTCCAATGTTTTCATTCAATTTGTAAAATGCCTCAAGGCTATACAATGTATAAGTCGTTCCGTCTCCCCTTACAAATCCCAATTCAGGATGTTCACTTTCGCCGGTAGAAAACTGAGCCCTTAACTTGGTATTCAACCAAAGATTGTTCATAGGGCTGACTCCTAATTCAATTCCGAATTGGTATAAATCTCTGAAGGAGAGTCCTTCATATTGTGTTCTGAAATTATAAGCGCCGAAAATGGATCCGTATGCCTTACCTATGGATTTAGAAGCAGCTATACTTCCCCAGATATTAAACTCTCCATCACCCGTGGGCAGATTAATTCTGTCCTGAGGGTTATCTTTACTTGCAGCAAATGCATTTCGTCTGCCTATAGGCAATTCAGGAGCTATACTTATGGCTATTGGCCAATCGGAATTAGAGAACAGCCTATACTTGATTTCCAATTTCAGATCTCCTATTCCGTATACGGATTCAGTTGTTTCGAATGAGTTACTTCTCAACAGGGGCATGCTGGTGATTAAAGTCCATCGGTCAGATATGCCATATTCTCCATACCAGTTCAATGAAGTTTGACGAAAAGTACTCGTTTCTAAAGCAACACCCTGGGGTGTGTAATAGGTATCGGAAGAAAGATGTGATAAATCAAGTTTTCCAAAAAAACCTCCTTTTGATCTTGTCCAACCACTTTGCGCAACAGCATTGACTGTAAGTAACAATCCAATGAAGATGAAAAATTTGTCTGAAAAGATGAACATATTCTTAATTTGCTGATAAAATAGGTTAGGGATTGTTTAGTCCTTCAGATGGATTGATCTGATTTGCAAATCTAGGAATTCAGAAGATAACTAGGACGAATTAAGAGTGAAAAAATCCTATATCTAAATTTGTGGCTTCCTCACTTTCCATGAGTCTGGAACGATATTCTTCTTCGGTGTTATATTGTCAATGGCTTTCAAAATATCTCTCCGGCTGATTTGACCTACAAGTCTACCCTCGTCCAGTACAGGAAATCTCCTATATGGAGTATTGACAAATTCATACGCTGCATCCAACACGGTTTTGTCTGCGTCGATGGTCTTAAGATTGGTAGACATATAATCGCCTACCGTTCCGCTTCCGGTGGGCACCTGATTATAGTCGCCATCTAAAATCAATTGAATACAATCCCGTTCAGAGAGAATACCTATTAGTTTTCCATCCTTATCTACTACAGGTGCTCCTGAAATGTTGTTTTTTAATAAAGCTCGGGTAGCATCACGGATATCTATTTCTGGTGTGAACGTTATCAATTTGGTTGTCATATACTTGGTAATAGGAATGCGTGCATCCATACGGAAATCTTTTATTAAGTGAAAAATTAAATATACGTTCCTAAATTACAAATAAAAATTGAAACAAGGGTTATTTTTTAATAAACTTGTTTTGACCTGAACGCCTTTCCATGAATTTACCCCCTATATTCGTATGGATATGTAGAATGAATTCGTTATTTTTGTGAATAATTGTTATTGGAATGGAAAGTTATGCTCAGGTTCTCAATATTGCCATACCATTCTTTATTGTACTCATCATCATCGAATGGATTTGGGGATATAAAAAAGGTATCGTCAATAACAGAAGTATGGATACCGTATCATCTCTCAGCTCTGGATTGACAAATTCTACCAAAGATGTATTGGGTCTTTCCATTGTCATAATTTCCTATGACTGGTTGGTTGGAAACTTAGCACTTTATAATATAGAATCACAGCTTTGGATGTATATAGTGGCCTTTATCGGCCTCGATTTTGCAGGATACTGGGGGCACAGGTGGTCTCATGAGATCAATATATTTTGGAATCGGCACATTATACATCACAGCAGTGAAGAATTCAATCTGGCGTGTGCTTTGCGTCAAAGTATCTCATCGATTGTAAACGTATTTTTCTTTCTTTATATACCGATGGCACTTTTTGGTGTACCTACTCAGGTGATAGGTATTGTAGCACCACTCCATCTTTTTGCTCAATTTTGGTACCATACGAGGTTGATAGGTAAAATGGGTGTATTTGAGCACATTATTGTAACTCCATCCCATCATAGGGTACATCACGCTATAAATCCGGAATATCTTGATAAAAATTATGGACAGATATTTATTTTCTGGGATAAGTGGTTTGGAACTTTTAAGGAGGAGCTACCAGATGTACCTCCCGTATATGGTGTCAAACGACCGGTCAATACCTGGAACCCGATACTCATCAATTTTCAGCATCTATGGCTTCTCATTCAGGATGCCTGGCAAACCGATAAATGGTTCGATAAATTGAGGATTTGGTTCATGCCTACTGGGTGGAGGCCGTCTGATGTATCGGAAAAGTATCCAAAGTATTATATCGATAACCCATACGATCAGGTAAAGTACGATACACCGGCATCCTCACAGCTAAAAATTTGGGCGTGGGCTCAGCTCCTTATAAATTTGGTCCTGATGCTCTACCTTTTTAATCATATTGCTGAAGTTTCTTTTCCTGAACTTATTTTGTATGGACTGTTTCTTTTTGTTTCTGTCTATTCATATACATCCATGATGGATGGATCAAAATATGCCGTAGCCATTGAGTTTTTCCGTATGGCTTTTGGACTTTCCTTTATCTTTTTGTATGGTGATTGGTTTGGTCTTAATACATATATTACTTACGGGACAGTTTTTCTTTCCGCTTATTTTATTCTTTCTTTCCTGTCGTCCGTTTATTTCGAAAAACAAGAAGGCATAGTTATTCGTACACACAGGGCAGAAATGGTTTCTCAGTGATGACAACAGCATTAGGATTTCAATGAAATGTTAGCTTTTAAGCTGAGTATATTAGTAGGTTCTGTTTTACAAATCAATGACATCAGATTTTTTTCAATTTACTACATTTGCCCTCTTTATGTAAATGGACTAGACTATGGGGATTAAAAGATTATCCGATCTTAAGCCTGGACAGTCAGGAATTTTTGAAAGATGCACTGTTCCAAAGCATGAAGGAAAACTCCTGACATTAGGTTTTGTGTCTAAGGCTCAATTAACCCTGGTGAGAAAGGCTCCATTTGGAGAAGCCCTTTATATCAAGGTCAACGATCACATGGTCGCATTAAGATATAATGAGGCCGCCGCAATAGATGTCACTGAAAAATACAATGGATAAGATCAAAATTGGTTTGCTCGGTAATCCCAATAGTGGAAAATCCTCTCTTTTTAATCAATTAACCGGGTTGCGGCAGCATGTGGCCAATTTTCCCGGAGTAACTGTAGACAAAAAAGTAGGTAAAACATCACTGAATGAAAACGTCCAGGCTGAAGTTATTGATCTGCCTGGCACATATAGCTTATTTCCCAACACATCAGACGAAAAAATAGTCATCCAGATTCTCAGTGATATTCATGGCAATGATTATCCCGACTTGATAGTCTATGTAGCAGACATTACAAATCTGGAAAGGCACATGCTCATGGCTACCCAGATTGCAGACCTGGGCATTCCAATGATTTTATGCCTGAACATGGTTGATTTGGTAGAAGACAAAGTAGATTCAATTCATATTGATGTCTTAAAAGAGTTTCTTACCATTCCCATACTTCCTCTGTCAGGTAAAACAGGTAAGAATATATCAGAATTAAAGAAATACCTTTTTCAATTTGCCTCTGGAGAACGGAGAAGATTTCTGAATGATAGACCTGTGTATGAAATGCGTATAGATGAAAATCAACTAGCAATGCAGATCAAAGAAATAACAGGCAATGCCAATCCTTATTTTAATAAGATCATCGCACATCACAGTTATTGGCTTTCTCACCTCTCTGCAATCCAAAAGGAAAATATTGCAAATATAGTATCAAAGAACTCCTTTGAAGATATCCCAAGGCAGGTAGAAGAAACCTTAAAGAGATTTGAAATTCTAACTCCGGTTGTGCGACGAGCTTTGGGAAATATACCACTTTCTGACAGTACCATCACTTCCCGAATTGACAATGTGAACACTCATAGGGTGTATGGGCCTCTAATTTTTTTTCTGATTATGTTTTTTGTGTTTCAGGCTATTTTTTCCTGGGCAGAATACCCAATGACCTGGATTGAAGAGGGGTTTATTGCATTGGGAGCTTTGGTACGTGAGGTATTGCCATTAGGTTGGTTCACTGATCTTTTAACTGAGGGTGTAATCGCCGGGCTCGGAGGAATAATGGTGTTTATACCTCAAATCACCATTTTATTTTTGATCATTGCAGCGCTTGAAGAGACAGGGTATATGTCCAGGGCTGTGTTTTTGTTTGATGGGATTATGCAACGGTTTGGATTGAATGGCAGGAGCGTGGTGGCTCTCATATCAAGCGGTGCTTGTGCGATACCGGCTATTATGTCAACCAGAACCATCGCTGATAGAAAAGAGCGATTAATTACCATTATGGTTTCTCCTCTGATAAGTTGTTCTGCTCGAATTCCTGTCTATGCGGTACTTATCGGTTTTGTAGTTCCACCCGGATATGCGTGGGGCATATTTAATATTCAGGGTCTGGCCTTTATGGGTTTATATCTTTTGGGAATAATGGCTGCCTTGGTTTCAGCCATAGTATTTAAGTGGATCATAAAATCAAGAGACCACTCCTACCTGATGATGGAGCTTCCATTGTATAAGCCACCTGTATTAAAAAATGTAGCCTTGGTCGTAAAAGAAAAAGTAACAACTTTTGTAGTAGAAGCAGGAAAGATAATCCTGATTATTTCTGTCCTGCTTTGGTTTCTCTCAAGTTATGGACCGACTCATTCTATGCTGGAAGCATCGCAAAATGCAATGGCAAAAGCAGAAATGGAAAACCTGGACGAAGATACCAGGGATAACCTGATAGCAGCTACGAAAATCGAAGCTTCTTATGCAGGAATCATGGGAAAATGGATTGAACCTGTTATTAAACCTTTGGGATTTGATTGGAAAATCGGTATTGCATTGATCACATCCTTTGCGGCAAGAGAAGTTTTCGTCGGCACTATGGCCACTATATATAGTGTAGGTAATACAGACGATGAAGCGACCATTCGGGAAAAAATGGCTGCTGAAAAAGATCCGGTAACGCTGAAGCCCAGGTACGATGTAGCTACATCTTTTTCATTGCTCATATTTTATGTTTTTGCAATGCAGTGTATGAGTACTTTGGCAGTGACCCGTAGGGAAACCAAAAGTTGGAAATGGCCGGTCATTCAATTTGTCTATATGGGCATAATGGCGTATGTTGGAAGTTTAGTGGTTTATCAGGTATTGGCCGGTTAGAACTATCGGTCTTTATCCAAGGTAAATTTGAAAAAGTGTTAAAGTTAATTCTGTAACAGCATGAACTTCTTAGCTCATCTATATCTGTCTCATAAAAAAGAGGGATTACTCATGGGAAATTTCCTGGCGGATATGGTTAAAAACCGGGATTTGTCAACATTGCCTGAAAGCTGGGTGTATGGAGTGAAGCATCATAGGTGGATAGACACCTACACCGATCGACATGAAACGGTGAAAAAATGTACGTCGTTATTGCATTCGTCGCAAAACAAATACGCACCGGTGGTTTTGGATGTGGTTTTTGATTTTTTACTTTCAAAAAATTGGCATCGGTTTACTTCGGTTCCCTTTTCTGAATTTGAAAACGAGGTATACTCCGTTATAAGGCATAATTTACCATTGTGTCCCTTACCATTTCGAAAAAGGGTTCACGTTATGACGGAACATAGGTTTTTACATCAATATACTTATAAATTGGGACTGCAAGAAGTGTTGCTTCGACTACACAGACGAGCTTCCTTTCCAAACAATATGGACAAAGGTTTTGATGATTTCGAAATCAATGAAAATACAATAGAAAATTATTTTGTGCAGTTTTTCCCTGAGCTCATCACGGCATCTGATCGCTGGATATACACTAACCTTCAAAATGAAAAGAAAGGGTAAAAATCTGTGAAACTACCTGCTCTAGCACTCTCGATTGATTGAGTTCATTATTATACAACAAAATATTGCCCATTCCTCTGCTGTATTTAATTTCCGGTGAAAAAATGAAATAAGGGAAGAAAAATTGCATGCCTACTCCAATTTCGTATTGGAAATCATGGGGTGAAATTCGGATTAAGGTATTGGCCATTCTCGACTGAGCATTTGATGATACATCATAAGAATATTTAATGCCTGCGAGAACATAGGCTCTTTTATCTTTGTAGGGTTCACTCTTAAACCGTATTGCAAAGGGCATTTCAAAAAAAACAGATTCTATAGTGCGATTTTCCCTTGGTTGACCAGGATTGTTTACGTAAGTATATTCAAGTGTTCGGTTAGAAAATG
Source organism: Saprospiraceae bacterium (assembly GCA_041749255.1). Lineage (GTDB taxonomy): Bacteria > Bacteroidota > Bacteroidia > Chitinophagales > Saprospiraceae > JABDLO01. Next base: position 134,097 of record JBGTBR010000091.1, on the reverse strand, counting down.
CAAAGCCTGGAAGGAATCTGAAATCGAAATACTGACCTATCTTAAGGTTGGTAATGATATGAAGATTGATTCCGAATTCTGCACTCCCTTCTGTGATCCTTATATTTTCATTTCCTACAAAAAAAGTAGATTGATTGATTCTGTAGCCAGAAGTGTGCATACCCATAGTCAGACCAAAGTAATAGGGCTTTTTTTGAAACTCCAGGTAGTTGTAATTATCTTTACCTATATATTGTCCGAATACATTGGCAGGTAAATTAAAATAAAATAAACACAATAACCCCAAAACTATTTTTTGGCTGTATAAATGGTGCATATTCCGAATGTTAATGGTCGCCAACTTGTGTCTTTAAAACCTATTTGTTGTAAAATATTTGTAAAGTCATTATAGTCCGGAAAAGCTTGTACCGATTCATATAAGTACTTGTATGCCTTGGGATCTTTTGACTTTATCCTACCTATAACGGGGAGAATATTTTTAAAGTATACATTAAAAAGCTGTTTTAATGGAAACACCCTTGGGCGGGAAAACTCAAGTATGACCATAGTACCTCCCGGGTGTAGTACCCGGTACATCTCTGTTAGGCCGGCCTCCAGGTTTTCAAAATTCCTAACTCCGAATGCAGCAGAAATGGCATCAAATTCATTGTCTTTGAAAGTTAAATTTTCGGAATCGCCTTTTTCCAGAGTGATGGTACCATCCAAACCTTTCTTTTTGACTTTATCCCTTCCTATGCGAAGCATCTCAGAGCTTATATCTACTCCAATAATTTTTTCCAAATTCAATCTTTTAGCTGCTTCAATGGCCATGTCAGCAGTGCCCGTTGCAATATCCAATAATGTCTTAGGTCTTTCCTTTTCTAAAACGGAGATGGTCTTTCTTCTCCACGATCCATCTATGCCAGCGGATAGAAAACGATTGAGAAAGTCGTAGTAAGGGGCGATGTTGTCAAACATGCGTGCGACCTGAGACTTTTTGGTTTCGTCATGCTCTTCATATGGAGTAATATCGGTGTGTTTTTTCTTCATTTAGGTATAGATCAGTGGTAGAAATACGATAAAGAAATGGTTGGAATTGCTTTAAAGTTCAACCCAACAAAATTAGTTTGTTCTGGAAACAGTATAAAGGTATTTTAATTGCAATAATATTAAAATAAATTATATAATTCCTTATCTTTGCACGTCTGTTTAAAAAAATAAATATAACATATAAATGGCTAATGATCAAAGGATTATTCCGATCAATATAGAAGATGAAATGAAATCTGCATACATTGATTATTCGATGTCTGTCATCGTTTCCAGAGCTTTACCCGATGTAAGGGATGGATTGAAGCCTGTTCATCGAAGAATTTTATACGGAATGAATGAGTTAGGCCTTGGCAATAATAAACCTTTTAAAAAATCAGCGAGGGTTGTTGGTGAAGTGCTTGGTAAATATCATCCACATGGAGACGGGGCGGTGTATGATGCCATGATCCGAATGGGCCAGCCTTGGTCCATGCGTTATCCTTTAGTGGATATCCAGGGTAATAAAGGTTCCATGGATGGAGATAGTCCTGCCGCAATGAGATATACTGAGGCTCGTCTTGACAGGATCAGCACCGAGTTATTGGATGATATTCAAAAGGAAACGGTTGATTTTGCCTTAAATTTTGATGATTCACTGGAGGAACCCACAGTACTACCTGCTAAAGTACCAAATTTACTTGTTAACGGAGCTTCAGGTATTGCAGTGGGAATGGCAACAAATATGCTTCCTCATAATTTGAGAGAAGTCATCCAGGGTGTTAAAATTATGATAGATGATCCTGAAGTGACTATTGAAGATCTCATGACACACATAAAAGCTCCTGATTTTCCTACTGGAGGTATTATTTATGGTTACCAAGGCGTAAAAGAAGCATTTGAGACTGGCCGGGGAAGAATAGTAGTAAGAGCTAAAGCTGAGATTGTAGTAGCGGACAATGGCAGAGAAACTATAATTGTTCACGAAATTCCATTTCAGGTAAACAAAGCAAACCTCGTTGCTAAAATCGCAGAACTGGTCAATGAAGAAAAAATTACAGGTATCAGCGGTATCAGAGACGAAAGTGATAGAAGTGGATTAAGAGTCGTCATTGAAATCAAAAGAGACTCGATGGCTAATGTGGTATTGAGTAAACTATATAAATATACGGCATTACAAACTTCCTATGGTGTTAATAATATAGCTCTTGTTAAAGGAAGACCAAGATTGCTCAATCTTAAACAGCTCATAGAAGAGTTTATAAAGTTCAGAATTGAAATTATTGTCAGGAGGACACAATACGATCTGAGAAAGGCTGAAGAAAGAGCCCATATCGTTGAAGGGTTATTGATCGCTTTGGCCAATATAGATGAGGTGATTAGAATCATCAGAGCTTCCAAAACAGTAGAAGAAGCTTCTCAAGGTTTGATAGCTGCATTCGAACTCAGTGATCTGCAAGCTAAAGCCATTCTGGAAATGCGATTGCAAAAACTGGTGAGTCTCGAAGTGGCAAAACTAGAACAGGAATATAAAGAGTTACAGGAGAAAATTGCCCAACTTAAAGACATTTTGGCTAGCGAAGTATTGCAGAGAGAGATTATTAAAGATGAACTCACAGTGTTGGATGAAAAGTACGGTGATGATCGCAAAACGGAAATTTCTTATTCTTCTGATGAGATTTCTATAGAAGATATGATTCCTAATGATGAGATGGTGATCACCATCTCACATCTGGGTTATATTAAGAGAACCAAATCTTCAGAATATAAGCAGCAAGGTAGAGGTGGCAGAGGATCAAGAGGAAGCAAAACCCGGGATGAAGATTTTATAGAACACATTTTTATAGCCCGCAATCACCATTATCTTCTGTTATTTACAGAAGCCGGTAAATGTTATTGGTTAAGGGTTTTTGAAATACCTGAAGCCTCAAAAGCAAGCAGTGGAAGAGTCATTCAAAATATCATTGAAATGGATAAAGATGACAAGGTTAAAGGTTATATTAAGATAGAGGATTTAAAAGATGACGAGTTTATTAACAATAACTACATTATATTTTGTACATCTCAAGGTATCATTAAAAAAACATTGGTAGAGGCATTTTCCAGACCCAGAACCAATGGTATCAATGCCATAACCATCAATGAAGGGGATCAATTATTGGAAGTGAAACTCACCAACGGCAGAAAAGATATTTTACTCGCCAATCAAAATGGACGAGCTATTCGATTCAATGAAAGCAATGTTCGTGCTATGGGCCGAACTGCTGCCGGTGTAAAAGGAATGAAACTGGATGGTAGTAAAGACCGCATAATAGGAATGGTGACTGCCGATCCTACTGATGAATTTGTCACTTTAATGGTTTTATCAGAAAAGGGATTCGGTAAAAGATCACCATTGGACGAATACCGACTTACCAATAGAGGGGGCAAAGGAGTTAAAACGATGAAGGTTACCGGGAAGACAGGTAAACTCATAGCATTGAAAAACGTATCGGAGTTAGATGAGCTTATGATTACCACTTTATCGGGAATTGTAATCAGAATTTCCCTGGTTGATGTGAGAGTTATGGGAAGAGATACCCAGGGAGTAAAAATTATAAGATTAGATGAAGGCGAATCTATAGGAGACGTGACGGTGATCAGAAATCATGGCTCTGACGAAGAAGAATAGCACTATTTTAATTAATTTTAACGTTTGAAAAAATAGATTTTAACTTTTTAAAAACATAAATTAGCTCTGTTTTCCGTCTTAACTACTGTTAACATCATTTTGTAAACATCATAAAATATTAATAATATCACTATGAAAAACTTATTGGTTGCTTTACTCAGTGTTTGCCTGCTTTCAACTTCCGCTTTGAGTCAGGACGCAAAAAATGTCATCAAGGACACCCAAAAGGAATTGAAACCTCTTTTAAATAATATTCATGACAATGCGGATGCCATTAAGAAAGTTTTGGCTTCTTTAGAAGCAGACTTTAAAAACCCTGACAAACCAGATTACTGGAATGACAAAGGAGATATATATCTCAATGTCGCAGAGGAGGAAGAAAAATTAGCTATTCTTAACCCAATGTATAAGGTAGCGATTCCAGATGCAGCATTTAAAGCAAAGGACGCTTATATAAAAGGTCTTGATGCCGGAGCCAAAGAAAAAAATGCACTTAAGGGATTAGAAAGTGCATTGGGAACGATGAGCAATATGGGCAATGTATTTTTTGAAGAAAAGAATTATCCTGCAGCTTTTGTGACTTTTGAAGAAGTAATTAAGGTTCACAACTACATGGAATCAAAGGGAGCTCAAACCATTTACTCAGATCCTGAAGCGTTAAAGTTACAAAAGTTTTACACCATAGTTGCTGCCGTTTATGGTGGACATCCTGACAAATGCCATGATTATGTAAAGGAATTGTATGAGGCTGAATACGATCACTATTTTATATATGAAACGTATTTTAATAACCTAAAGGACAAGGATGAAGACTTGGCTGTCCAGGTGTTGCGTGAAGGAAGAGAGAAATATCCAGACGAACCAGGACTTTTATATGCTGAAATAAATTACTATCTCTCAAAGGGGAACCTGGAAGAGCCAATAGGAAGAATTAAAGAAGCAATCGAGAAAGAACCTGAGAATATTTCATTATATACCACTTTAGGTTCGGTTTTCGACCAATTGAGTCAGCAAGCAAGAAAAGAAGAGAACACAGAAAAGGCGGAGAAGTACTTCGGCGAAGCTTTACATTACTTTTCTGAAGCACTCAAAGTTGATGATTCAAGTCACGAAGCATATTATAGCCTTGGAGCTTTGCATTATAACAAGGCGGCATCTTTAACAGATATCATCAATAAATTAGCTGATGATTATACCAAGGAAGGCACTAAGAAATACGAAACGATTAAAAAGCAAATGGATGATTTATTTGAGCAAGCCTTACCGTATTTTCTTAAATCTCACAGCCTTAACCCCAACGATTTAAACTCCATGATTGCATTGAGGGAAATTTATGCGCGAAGCAATGAATTTGAAAAGGTGGAAGAAATGAAGATAAAAATCGAAGCCATCCAACAGAATCAATAATATATATTCAACTAGTATATGAAAAAGAAGAGGTAGCAAAAAGCTACCTCTTTTTTTGTATGCTATGTTGGAGGAAAATACCATAAATGCTGTAGTACTGCCTATAAAACCGATAGTTATTTTTGTCAAAAGATGGTTTAATATGCAATACTAAATAGGAAAATATACGTATCCTTAGTGATTTATTGAGACTTTGTACATCTTCTGAATTAAATCAAGACAATAAATAACAAAATGCTTATGACTTCTTTTCTTTGTTGCTTACATTAGAGTTACAATAGTATAAAAGATGCTGTATAACATATTGGATAGATTTATTGTGCTTACCGGCAAAGGCATCAGGTGGCTTACTTCATTGTTGGTATTGATTATATGTTCAGATGTGATTTTCCGATATGCTTTTAATTTTTCCAAAACCTGGATCATTGATTTGGAATGGTGGCTATTTTCTATCATTTTTCTTATTGGTGCAGCTTATACTCTTAGAGAAGATAAACATGTAAGGGTTGATATATTTTATTCCAGGCTCTCTGAGACGAAACAAGCATGGATAAACATGATAGGTACCACTGTACTGCTTATACCGTGGTGTATTCTTATTATAGTCAAGTCTTATCACTATGCTTTAAACAGTTGGGTAATCAGAGAAGGATCCCCAGATCCCGGAGGCTTGCCTGGCAGATATGTAATTAAATCTGTAATCTGTATTGCTTTTATATTGTTGATAATTCAAGCTATACTTCTGCTTATTGAAAATGGAAAGATCATAAGGAAATCATGGAAATAGCAGCGATCGTTTTATTTCTCCTTATTTTCATTCTAATATTATTTGGTTATCCAGTAGCCATAACGTTGGGTGGTTTGTCTACCCTGGCCGGAATTTTACTCGTTCCTGATTTTTTAGATCTGCTTCCACTCAGAATTATGGGTGTCATGAATAATTATGTCTTACTTGCTGTTCCACTTTTTATTTATATGGGTCTGATGCTGGAAAAAAGTGGATTGGCAGAATCATTATTGGAGACAATGGCTGTACTATTTGGTAAGATCAATGGAGGACTGGCAGTGTCGGTAATTATAGTAGGGGCTTTATTAGCAGCCTCCACAGGTATAGTAGGTGCTACAGTTATTACCATGGGTTTAATCAGTTTGCCTACAATGCTGAAGCGCAATTACGATGTGCGATTGGCTACAGGCACGATTTCCTCTTCAGGTACTCTGGGTCAGATCATTCCGCCTTCAGTGGTTCTGGTGCTTTTGGGTAGCGTTTTGAATGTATCAGTAGGAGCTTTATTTTCAGCCGCTGTAGTGCCTGGTATAATCCTGGTAGTTTTGTACATGTTATATGTCCTTATATATGCGCAAACCTATCCTGACAGAGCTCCGGCGTTACCCCAGGAAGTCATTAGAGAATTTAAGAAAAATGACTATTTTTCGAAAGTGATAAAGGCTTTTTTATTGCCAATCACATTAATTATTGCAGTATTGGGATCTATATTTGCAGGTCTTGCAAGCCCAACAGAAGCCGCAGCAGTTGGAGCTCTGGGTGCAGTGATATTAACTGTGTTACAAGGTAAATTTTCATTTTCTGTTTTAAAGCAGGTAATGGAAGAAACCACTCATTTGACTAGCATGGTATTCCTTATTTTGTTAGGAGCTACTACTTTTTCATTGGTATTCAGAGGACTGGGAGGTGATACATATTTGATTGATATGGTTACTTCAGCCAATCTTTCTCCACAAATGTTTCTTCTCATTGTCATGATTGTCATATTTGTTGCGGGTTTCTTTATCGATTTTATTGAGATAGTGTTTATCATAGTACCTGTCGTAACACCTTTATTTATTGAACTGGATATAAACTTGTTGTGGGCTGGTATACTTATAGCCCTCAATCTGCAAACATCCTTTCTAACTCCACCTTTCGGCTTTGCCTTATTTTATTTGAAAGGTGTTGCTCCCAGATCGGTGACCACCATGGATATTTATAAAGGTGTAATTCCTTTTCTGGCGATACAACTTTTAGTTCTGTTACTTATATTTTTATATCCACAACTATTATTAAATTAAAAAAGAGTAACTACTCAGCTAAAACCAACGTGGTAAGATTATAGTGTCACATATCATTATAATAAAGTTTCTCTGAATATTGTGCCCAATGCTTAATATCACGTTGAAATTTTTGATAAGAAGCATATACTTTTTTACTAAAAGAGTCTTTGCCGGTAACATCAGCTAACACGTCTTCAGAGTACTTCTTCAATTCTGTCAATAATTCTTTAGAAAAAACCCGAATATCAACATTTGTCTCATTTTGTATTTTCTGCAAATAAGTATTGCTTTCGCCTTCAAATATACTCAGCGACCAAACATTAAGTCTGGCAGCTGCGGTTTGAATCATTATTTGAAGATCAGCAGGCAAGCGCTCGTAGGCCAGCTTATTGATGAATAACTCCAAAGAAGGTCCTGGTTCCTGCCATCCCGGAGCGTAATAATATTTACCAATTTCGTGAAATCCCATTTTGTAATCATGGTAAGGACCTATCCATTCTGCCGCATCTATGACTCCCCGCTCCAGATTGGTGTATATTTCACTGCCGGCGGATAACACAGCTGTACCTCCTGCACTTTCCAATACTTTTCCACCCAGGCCGGGGATTCTCATCTTCAATCCTTTTAAATCAGCAATGGTGTTGATTTCCCGGTTAAACCAGCCCCCCATTTGTACTCCGGTATTTCCAGCGGGGAAAGTGATCATATTAAATGTAGCATAGAGCTCTTGCCAAAGTTGTATTCCACCTCCGTAATATAACCATGCATTCATTTGTTGCGCATTCATACCAAAGGGTACAGCAGTGAAAAACTGTGTTGCCGGGCTTTTTCCCGCCCAATAATAAGAGGCACCATGCCCCATTTCTACAGCACCGCTACTCACCGCTTCAAATGATTCTAAAGCCGGTATAAGTTCCCCACCTCCATAGACAGTGATCTCCATTCTTCCGGATGACATTTCCTTTATCCATTGAGCCAACATATTGCACCCCTCCCCAAGAACTGGAAAATTGGGAGGCCACGTAGTCACCAGTTTCCATTTGTACTTTTTGTCGGTAATGATATTTGGAACAGCAATGTTCTGGTCAGCCTGACTATGACAACCTGAGGCTATTCCTGCCAAAGCCAGAGCTCCCAGGGTTGATTTTTTTATAAATTGTTTCCTCTTCATGGCATTTATCTCCGTATATATATATGTAAATATATAATTTATTCTTAATCTTATGTTCGAAAAATATTGTGATATGAAATCCTTTACTGAACCCAATGCTTTAAATCTTGTCGCCAGATTTCACCGTCTGTTTGGTCTCCCTGTACTTGACGAACCTGAAGTGCCATCAGCAGATCGCTGCAAGTTGAGAGTTTCTCTCCTTGAGGAGGAACTTGAAGAATTAAAAGAAGCCATTATCGATAATGATATTGTCGCCATTGCGGATGCATTGGCTGATTTGCAATATGTGCTTTCCGGAGCCATTCTTGAATTTGGATTGGCTGATAAATTTACAACTTTATTTAATGAAGTTCAGCGTTCCAATATGAGTAAAGCCTGTGAAACGGAAGAAGATGCATTACTAACCAGAGAATATTATTTGAAAGAAAAAGAAACAGAATCCTATACTGAGCGGAAAAACGGGCAATTTCTGGTATACAGAAAGGAAGATGGTAAAGTACTTAAGAGCATAAGATATTCAGAAGCTGATCTGCAGTCCATACTAACCACAGAATGAGATACTTTTACATCTTTCTATCCAAAGCTTGCAAGACTTCCTCTTTTATATCTTCAATATTTTCGAGCCCTACACTTATACGTACCATGCCATCTGTAATTCCGGCTTCCATTCTCTGATTGGGAGTGAGTTTGGAATGGGTCGTAGAGGCAGGGTGTGTAACAATGGTTCTGGTATCTCCAAGATTGGCTGTGAGCGAAAGCCATCGTATATTATCTAAAAATCTTTGACCTCTTTCCAACCCTCCATTAAGAGTAAAAGACAGCATACCTCCGCCCTGGCTCATTTGCTTTTTTGCTATCGCAAAAGAAGGATGAGATGGCAGGAAGGGGTATTTTACAGAAAGTACTTCAGGATGATTTTCAAGAGTGTGGGCTAATTCCAATGCATTGAAACAATGTCTGTCCACTCTGACTGCCAAAGTCTCCAGACTTTTGCTGAGTATCCACGCATTAAAAGGAGATAAGGAAGGCCCCGCATTCCTTAAAAATCCCATCATTTTATCTTTAATAGACTGACTAGAAACAATCAGACCCCCTAATACTCTTCCCTGACCGTCAATATATTTGGTGGCTGAATGGATGACAATATCCGCTCCCCATTCCATAGGTCTTTGTAGATAGGGAGTTGCAAAGCAATTGTCAACTACTATCAAAATATCTCTTGATTTGAACATATTGGATACCTCCTCAAGATCAATAATATCCAATCCAGGATTGGTAGGAGTTTCAAGATAAAGCATTTTAGTGTTAGGCCTGATCATATTATACCATTGATCCAGTTCGTCGGGTCGTACGTAGTCAAACCCGATATTCCATTTTTGCAGATAATCTTCTGTGATTTTTAAAGTAGATCCAAACACTGCACTTGACACAAGTATGTGATCTCCCGCTTCAAGCAATGAAGCAAAACATGTGAAGATGGCAGCCATTCCTGAGGCAACAGCCATGCCGGATTCGCCACCTTCCAATGCTGCAATTTTGTTTTCAAGTTCACTAACAGTGGGATTGGAGAATCGGGAATATATGTTTCCTGCTTTCTCTTCATTAAAGCTGGCCCTCATATCCTCTGCATCGTCAAATACAAAACTGGAAGTAGTGAAAATGGGCGTGCTGTGTTCTTTTTGTGTGGTTCTTTCCGTTTGTATTCTGATGGCTTTCGTTTCGAAGTGCATAAGATGTATTTTTTTGTTCTGTTTATTTTTCAGTCTTTATTATTGAAAGGACACAGTCAGGTGATTATTTCACTATTTCAAAATCATGTGTGATAGGTATATTAGGATTTAGAGATTTTGCCACGGAACAATACTTTTCTACAGCCATCGAAACCGCTTTTTTAGCAGAACTTTCTTTTATATCACCGTAAAGAATAAAGTGAATATGTATGGAAGTAAAAGGTCTTGGTGTCACATTTTCAGCCCTTTCTCCGGTAACTTTTATTTCAAGATTTCTCAGGTTCTGCCTCATCTTGGAAAGGAATATTTCTACATCCACAGCACTGCAAGCCGCTACCGCCGATAAGAGAGTTTGCATAGGGGCAACTCCATTTCCATCACCATTAATTTGGATACTATGTCCTTTTTCGTTACTTGCAATATAATCCAGATGCTGGGCTGTACTTTTAATGTGTATTGCCATAATATTGTAATAAATATATTTAATGTTCAAGTTGAATGCAAATGTATAAATAAGTGGAGCAAAATGGGATAAATGGCTCCTGTGAATTAAATTTCTTAATTTGCATATATTTTTTCGTTATATGAAAACCATTCTATATCGAATCCGTTTAATTTTAATGATATTCCTCAGTGTTTTGGTTTGCGCATTATAATCTGAGGTATCTTAGCAATCATACTCAGTTAACCTTAAATAATTTACTTATGCCGGCGGCAGACAAAATTCCTTTAATTGATAGAAGTTTATTTTTTGGCAATCCCGACATTGAAGGGGGTCAGCTCAGTCCGGATGGAAAGTTTATCACTTTTCTGAAAGAATTCAATGGTATCATGAATGTGTGGATCAAAGAATACGATGACCCTTTTGATAAGGCGAAGCCTATTACGGATAGCCAAAGACCACTATACGGTTATTCATGGACAAAAGACAGCCGGTTTATTCTGTTTGTGAAGGATAAAGACGGAGATGAGAATCTGAATATATTTGCTGTAGATCCATTTTTGGCAGTAGATGAAGAGGGAATTCCCACAGCGAGAAATTTAACATCATTTAAAGAGGTGACTGCCCAAATTTATGCAGTGAGTCAAAATGACCCCAATCTATTGCTTATCGGATTAAATAATAGAGATCCGGCATGGCATGATTTGTACTCTCTAAAAATTTCTTCCGGTGAACTGGAATTTATTTATGAAAATAAAGACAGGATCACGGGATACAGTTTTGACTGGGATGACGCGCTTCGACTGCTTTACAGGACAGACGAAAAGGGCAATAACACCATTCTGAGCTGGAGGGACGGAGAGCCACCTCAAGTTATCTATGAAACTCCGGTTACTGAGCAGGCATATGTCGCAGGGTGGAACGAAGATAATTCCCTTGCCTGGTTGGTCTCCAACAAGGGTGAGGTTGATTTATTAACTCTGTATAGTTTAAATCCTACAACTGGAGAAGTTGAAAAAGTTGAAGATGATCCTCAGAAAAAAGTAGATTTTGGAAGCTTGAGAATAGACAGGAATACCAGAAAAATCATTTCCTCATCTTATAAAGATGATCGGACGAGGATTTATTGGCGAGATAAAAATTGGGAAGGACATTACACATTTTTGAAAGAAAAATTTCCGGGTCGTGAAATCAGCTATATCAGTTCAACCAAAGACTATAGCAAGCTTTTGATTTCAGTGTGGGGAGATAGATTTGCACCTGACATTTATTTATTCGATACCAAAATCAGACAATTAATCCACCAATATACCCCGAGGCCTCAACTGAAAAAGATAGAAAAATGGCTGGCTCCCATGCATTCAATTAGCTATTCGAGTAGTGACGGTTTAATGATCACAGGCTATCTCACCATTCCTAATGAGATGGAATCCCGGAACCTTCCTTTAGTTGTGCTGGTGCACGGTGGCCCCAAAGGACCTCGGGATCATTGGGGTTACAACCCATTAGTCCAGTTTTTAGCGAACCGGGGATATGCTGTTTTACAACCCAATTTTCGTGCTTCCGGAGGATTTGGTAAATCTTTTATGAATGCCGGAGATCTGCAGTGGGGAAAACTTATGCAGGATGATATATCCTGGGGTGTTAAACACTTGCTTAATGAAGGTGTAGCTGAACCAAGCCGTGTAGGAATTATGGGAGGAAGTTACGGGGGTTATGCAACATTGGCAGGATTGGCATTTACTCCGGAACTGTACGCTTGTGGTGTAGATATAGTAGGACCGAGTAATATTTTCACCTTACTCGAATCTATACCACCTTATTGGGAGGCAGGCAGGTCATTTCTATATGGCATGGTAGGAGATCCAAATACTCCTGAAGGCAGGGAACGCATAAGGGAAGCGAGTCCTCTTTTCTCTTCCGACCGCATAAATAAACCATTATTGATAATACAAGGTGCAAATGATCCCAGAGTGAAAAAGGCTGAGTCTGATCAAATAGTAATTGAACTAAGAGATAAGAAGAAACCTGTAACCTATTTACTGGCTGATGATGAAGGACACGGTTTTGCAAAACCGGTAAACAGAATGGCGATGTTTGCAGAAACAGAAAAATTTTTATCTGAATTTCTGGGAGGCCGTTATCAAAAGGAGGTTCCTGACGACATAAAGAAAAGGCTTAAAGAATTAACAGTGGATATAGATCGGGTGACTTATACATTAAAAGAAGATGCTTTGATTCAGGAAGATGCTGAAATGAATGTTTCTCATTAGGAAGACTATCATACAGTCCTCGATTTCTTGTAAGCTTTCAAGATACTTTCAAATTATACATATTCGAAGCTGGTCTTAGTTTCAAATATGATGGTATACCTTACAAGATCTCATCAAAAGCATCAATCAATCGATGTACTTCTGCTATTGTGTTGTAATGTACCATACTTACCCTTACCACTCCATTTTTTTCTCTTAGTCCCAACTCGTCTATTAAGTGAACGGCATAAAAATCACCATAGCGAATCCCTATATGGTAAGCATCGGTCCGACTGACGATCTCATCACTTCTCATGTATTTGTGAACAAAGGAAATAGTAGGAACTCTAATGTCTTTTTCTGATTTTTTAGATCCTATAATACGAATTTCAGGCTTGCTGTTAAGATAGGAAAGGAGAGTATCAGATAAATTTTCTTCATGCCCGGCCATGAGAGAAAAGGAAGCTTCATTTTTATCTTTAAAGTGGATGAGTGAATTTGGAGAAGGATAGTGATATTCGGCTAAATCCTCCAGGTAATCGCAGATTCCATTCAAGCTATACATCAGTTCAAAATTAAAATTTCCGGGTTGGAATTTGTAAGGGACAGATTGGATAAAAAAGTGATTGATTCCGGGCATCTTCTCCAGCAATTCATATTTACCATATAATACAGCTTGATGAGGTCCATAGATTTTATAGGTGCTAAACACGTAAAAGTCCACGTCCCATTCTTTGACATTTATACTTCTGTGTGGAGCATAGGCCACACCGTCTACACAAAGTAAAGCTCCCACTTCATGGACGATTTTGGCAATATTTTTTACCGGGTGAATGGTGCCTAATACATTAGAGGCATGCACCATGGCAACCAGTTTGGTTTTTTTAGATAATATCTTTAGAAGATCTTCTATTTCCAGTTGCATGGTATCTTTATTAACATGCCATATCTTGATGACAATACCGAGTTTCGAAAGGTCTTTCCAGCAAGATACATTTGCCTCATGGTCGGCATGGGATACAATCACTTCATCGCCACTCTTCCACAATTGACTCAGGCATAAACTTAATATTCGCAATACCATGGTAGCGGAAGACCCCATCACTATTTCTTCATATCTGTTTGCATGAATGAGAGTAGAAATTCTACGTGTTGTATCCCTAAGAACCTGTCCCGCAGCATCGGAGATCTTATAAGATGCTCCAAGCTGGACATTATATTGGAGAAAGTACTCTTGTAAATATGTGATAACTTTTCCTGCAACCTGGGAACCTCCGGCATTATCCATGAAAATGAAATTATCAGATAAAGCTGGAAACTGTTTTCTTACCCAGTTAATATCAAGTGTGGGATTCATACTAATATGTACGTTTTGTTTTATATCACTGATAAGTTATATGCATTTGAGAAGAAAAATCTTACATGCTTAACATTGATCATTAAGAAATTACATCATATCCAAGCAGAATACAATATTAATACTTTTCATAAAAGTGTTTCGAATTAAAAGATATAATGTTTATTTTTCCTATTTCCTTGGGTGAGGTCTTATTATATGATTTGGTAAAGCTACCAAATACTTCGGTAAATTTATAAGCTATAGTAACAACCTATATGATTTCAGCCTTTGAGAAATTCTTCTGGCGATGTAATTTCAGTTTTTTGAAAAATGAAGGAGTAAGACCAGTTACTTTTTTAAACTGTTTGGATAAGTGCGCAACACTACTATATTGTAGTTTGAAGGAAATTTCTGAAAGGCTAAGTTCTTCATATATCAATAACTCTTTTGCTTTCTCAATTTTATTGGCAATAATAAAATTTTGAATATTTACACCTCTTACCTCAGCAAATAAACGTGAGAGCTTGTCATAATCGCATTTCAGAGTATTTGTGATGTAATCGGCATAAGATTCTTCCGGTAATTCATGGGCATAATGAATCATTTCCACTATTAAATTATTCGCATTTTCAACCAATTTATTCTTTTTGTCGTCCATTAATTCAAGCCCTGACTTAAGTAATTTCCGCTTTAATTGTTGGTGCAGTTGTGGATTTAATTCCTCTTTGATTTCAACCATCCCCAATTCAATGGCAATGGGTTGGACCCCTAAATTGTTAAGCTCTTGTTTTACCAGCGATATACATCTTAAACTCACCATGTATTTTATATACATTTTCATTGCTTAAAATTTAATTTGTAGAGCAAATACGCTGATTTTGCTGATGTTATCATCAGCTTTTTTAATGTCCATGACGTTTATTGGTGATTTAAATATTTCGTTAGTATAGATAATTTTCACAAAAATATGTATGTAAATTTATTAAAGAATATCATAGTTCGAAATAAAAAACCGGACATGTAAACATGCTTTTCCCGATTAAAAATACAATACAAATATTCTCAAGGACTGTTTCTTTTATTTGTAAAAAAAAGTAGTGCAATAATTTGGTCTGGAGATACTGATTATTGAAAAAGAACTATTCATACCCGCTTTTAATAATGGTAGAAAGCATTTTAAAGCGTTTGTTGGCTTTTATGCTATGACGTGAATGAGCGGGAATAATTATAGCTTGACCTGTTTCCAGGATATTAGAAGTATCCGAAATAATAATTTCTGCCTTTCCTTCAATAACTTGTATAAAAGTATCGAAAGGAGAAATTTTTTCTGTCAATATTTCGCCAGCATCAAATGAAACTGCTGTGACATTTCCCGTTGTTTTCTTGATTATAGTCTTGATTAGCACGGAATTGGGTATGTATTCGATGATTTCAACAATAATAAAAACTTTTGATTTCTGATACTCTTGAGTATCCTTTTTGATAGTTTCATAACTTTCTCTTTTTTGCTTTTCCAAATGGCTGCTTTTATGGCCTTCCACTGAGACTTTATCTTTATTGTGATCTTCCATATTATTTTTTTTAATGTCGGTTAAGAAAATCAGCAGTTACAAAGATGCTCATTATAATCTCATATAAGTTACACAACTATATTGAAGGGTTACATCTTTCATACTCGCCTTTATGATCAATATAGGAATAATGCAATATTTTTTAAAAAATGTATAAAGAAAAACGGGCGAACAGGACGTAACTTGCAACTTCTAAGGAAAATTTTTTTATCAAAATGTGACAAAATGAAAACATTTAAGTTTGGGTTAATACAAATTCTTTTTATCGCAATTTTGGTTTTTGCAGGTTGTAGTTCAATGAACAAAACTCAAAAAGGTACAGTCATTGGTACTGCTGCAGGCGGAACAATGGGTGCGGTGATTGGAAAATCAACCGGAAATACAGTATTGGGTGCTATAATTGGAGCTGCAGTCGGAGGTACCGCTGGTGCTTTAATTGGAAATAAAATGGACAAGCATGCCGAAGAAATAAAAGCTGCTGTTCCTGATGCAGAAGTAATACGAGTCGGGGAAGGCATTATGGTGGAATTCAGCAGTAATATCTTGTTTGAATTTGGCCAATCGAATCTTTCCAATGATGCTCAAACAAACTTGGATAAGTTTATAAAAGTATTAGAAGCATATCCCGATACCAACATTGAGGTGCAGGGACACACTGACAGCCGGGGAAGTGAAGTTTTCAACCAATCACTTTCTGAACAAAGAGCTGGTTCTGTTACTGATTATTTAATTGATAGAGGTATACACCAAAACAGATTGACTATAGTAGGATTTGGTGAAATGCTTCCAAAATATCTGAATGATACCGATGAAGGGCGGGAAAAAAATAGGAGAGTAGAGTTTTTGATCACTGCAAACGATAAAATGAAGGAAGAGGCAAAGAAAGAAGCTGAAGCGTAAATTTCAATAGGGATTATGATTTCCAATTAGAAAGAAACATTTTCCAGGAAAATATGCAGACTATAAAATACGGATTTCAGTTTTTGCTTGAATTCCGGGATATATGGACTCAGTAAAAATAAATTGAACCGCAATGCAATTTGGTTGATTTTCCGAATTACTTAGGAGTGGTCTGTGAATTTAGTCGAGTGACTGAGCTACAATCGAACTTAATTATCAGACACAAATTAAGTCCTTCTTCGCTAGTGGAGAAGGATTTTTTTTTCGTATAAATCGATGGAATAATCTTTAGCTTGAAAGTGTTCTGAATTGTTTTGCAAATACTTTGAGCCCTCATGGAATACGTTGGTTTTACCAACTTCAACCTCACCTATTTAGCTCGTAGCTTATAGCTAGTAGCAAAAAAAGCAGTTAGCCTAAAACAAGTGACGCAGAGCAGTATACAGTACGTAGTATGCAGAGGGCAATAGGCAAACGATCCCTCTATAACCAAATTAGGCGCGTAGCGCAAATGACAATAAATGACGTGTAGCTAATGACGTGCAGCCATTGAGGTCTTACCTCCTTAACCTCAACATTATTTTAGCTCGTAGGGATAAGTTCGCATTAGCATAGGCAGTTGACAGTTAATAGTAGTTTATAGCCTTCCGACCTTCCGACCTTGTGACCTTCCGACCTTCAGACTTTCAGAACCTTAACCTCAAATTAGCTGGTAGCTCGTAGGTCGTAGCCATACGTTGACGGCTTTCCGACCTTCCAACTTTCGACCTATTATGGTAGTTCGTATCTGGTATCAAATAGTTTTGGTTTTAGTTTTGGTTTTGGTTAATTTTCGACTTTCGACTTTCGACTTTCGACTTTCCGACCTTGAGACTTTCCGACTTTCGACCTATTGGCTAGGAATGAAGTCAGAGAGTTGGAATATAAAATTTAGACCAAAATAAAGGCCAATGCTTATTTATGGTAGAAAAGGAATGGATTATGGTAGAAAAGAAAGCAATTGTTGTTCTTATTAAAGTACTATCTTATGATCTAAAAGATATTTAATAAAAACCATACGGTGTAGTACTCTGGCAGTATACAAGTGATAATGCAAAACCCTTAACTTACTGTACCGGGCTTCGGCAGTTAAACCTGCACCTCAACCCTCAACCTCAATTACATTGCTATTATATTAAATACTTTTAGCAACCAGATAATAACAATAATGACAGCAACAAAATTTAGAATGCTCTTGATCTTACGGTCCATAGGTATGTAATTGTTTACAAGCCATAGAAGAACTCCGACAACGATAAGGACGATAAAAATATTAATAAGGGGCATACTTGTGATTTTTAATAGTGAATAAATTAATATACTTTTTAAGTCAATTGATTGCGATAGACAAAATAATCATTTTTTAGATGGTAAGGTTTTTCATTGAATCTAAAATTCCAAATATTTGCAATAGCCAAATGACCACAACTATGACAGCGACGCCGTTGAGAATATTTTTGATCTTCCGATCCATCGGAAGATAGTTATTAATTAGCCAAAGAAGTACGCCGACTACGATCAAAACAATGAAAACATTAATTAATGGCATGGTGAAGTTTTTTTAGATTTACTGAATATTATGAATAATAAGCACGCTTTTTTTAAAAAAAGGCATTTTGATAAAGTTAATTACTGGGGATTAATTTAAAGCAAAACTAAATCCACGGTGTTCCGTGGTGACATAATTATGTATGTCTTTAACGATATATTCTTATTATTTATTGCGATATGGGCTAATTGTAGAGCTTTTAATATATTATCGAAGAGAAAACAGAAATCCAGAGTTTATACAACTAAAGTTTAAACTCTGGTTCCTGACCCGGAAATTCCGGACTAAGCGGACGATCTTGTAAAATTGTGATTTTCATTTTCACGAAAGAACAAAGATCAACAACTTTGAATGGATGTCGTTATATTATTTATAAAGATAATTGCATAATTCACAGATCCTCGAGTGCAATTCGCCTTCTATACAGTTGTAGTTTTTTAAAAAAGGTCGGTGTTAATCCGGTGACTCTCTTAAACTGGTTAGATAGATGTGACACGCTGCTATAGTTTAATTCATACGCGATTTCGGTAAGATTGAGTTCGTCGTATAAAAGCAATTCTTTGGCTTTTTCAATTTTGTGGGCTATAATAAAATGTTCTATAGTGGTGCCAGTGGTTTCAGAAAACAAGTTGGCCAGGTAAGTATAGTTGTGGTCGAGTTTTTCGCTTAGGTAATGGGAAAAATTAATCTTGGGTAGTTCCTCAGAATAGTGTATCATTTCAATGACGATCGTTTTGATTTTCTGAACCAATACAGCTTTTTTGTCATCCAGCAGCTCCAGTCCGGATTTCAGTAATATGATTTCGAGCTGAGCATATTGTTTCGGTGCTAAACTTTCTTTAATCTCGACTTCACCTAATTCTACAATTCCATGTGGTATACCAAGTTCATTCAATGCAGCCTTAACCACCATTTTGCATCGAATAGAAACCATGTATTTTATATAAAGTTTTGATGTCATAAAATGGGCGAATTTTCTTTGACAAAAGAAAGTTGAACTGAGATTTAATTGTAAAAGTACAATAAAAATGAGGAAAAAATATTAATTTTTGTAAAAAAGCAATTAATTACATAAATATATTAACTGGTTGAGATCCCAATGAGTGTGCCCATTCCAAAAGAACGTTTCTACCCGATTCAAGAAATTTTGTGATAATCCATTTTCATGTGTGAATGATATAAATCTTTAAGGTTATTGTGTAACGCTATAGTTTCAAAAGTATGCACCTTTGTAATATCACAATGAGTGAAAATTAAAAACAAAAATAATGGGTTCAGAAAAAGTATTATTAGGGCTAGTGGCAGGTGTTGTAATTGGAGCCACATTGGGGGTATTATTTGCACCTGATAAAGGAACTAAAACAAGAAAGAAAATTTCGAAGTTAAGCGATGAATATGCAGAAGAAATGAAACAAAAGTTTAATGAATTTGCTGAAGCCATTATCAAACAATTTGAAGCGGCCACCGAAGAAACCAATCGCCTTGCCGGAATCGGAAAAGAAAAAGTAGAAGAAACCATTTCAGAATTTTCTTTATCCTCAAAATAAATGACAAATGGAAACTCCATTCACTTTAATAGAGGAGTTATACGAGAGAGGCGAAGCCTATGGTAAAAAATCCATAGAACTCGCCAAATTAAAAGGACTGGAAGCAACAACCGGGATAGTTACAAATTTAATATGGCGGTTAAGTGTTGTCCTAGTACTCTCCTTATTTATCATGATATTAAATTTGGGTATTGCTCTATGGTTAGGTGAACTTCTGGGTAAATCTTATTATGGATTTTTTATTGTAGCTGGCTTTAATCTCGTTTTAGGGCTTGTTTTGCACTTTTTCCTGCACAACTGGATAAAAAAACCAGTAAGTGATATAATTATTTCTCAAGTACTTCAATAAAATATTCATGAAGCATATAAAAACATCTGCCAACCTTAAAGAAGCTATCCTGCAACTGGAACAATCCCGTGCTATGGAAGGATATATATTAAAAGAACAGATGCAACTTGCCTTTGAAAGCATAAAGCCCATCAATATCATAAAAAGTACTTTTAATGAAGTGATTTCTTCAGAAGATTTAAAAGGTAACCTTTTAAACACTGCTGTCGGTATCACCATTGGCTATCTTTCAAAAAAATTATTTGTAGGTATGTCCGGTAATCCTGTAAAGAGATTACTTGGCACTGCATTGATGTTCGGCATATCAAACGTAGTTGCAAAACATCCTGAAAACTTAAAATCAGTGGCATCAGGAATATTCAATATCGCTACACATCTTGGATCCAAAGCTATAGGAAGTAAGAATTAAATCGGTTTCCAACACCATAATTCGCTAAACTTGCTTAAAACTAACAAGTTTTTCCGTTCAGACCCTACGAGGTGCACAATTCTCTTTAATTTGTTCTGTTATTTTCGTCCGAACTCCCGTTGATATAAAGTCCTGTTACTTTATTTACCCGGCCATCACCTTCTAATTCAAACCGTAGTCTGAATGTTTCCATACCTTCCAACGCGAATAAAACCTGTGACAAGGGAATCATCCTGTATTCTGGATTTCCCTCACGTTGGTAAAAGAGCGTGCCGTTCTTCAAACGGAAATGCCTTGGACCATAATCACCTGCGTATAGGGCCAGTTGTTTTGTGGCAACTTCTACATCTTGGTTTTCCACGGCTAAACGCTGTCTTATCCATTCAATCTGACGAAGAGCATTATCGTTATCGGGTTCTATTTCCAAAATTATCTGGTGAGATGATATGGCTTCCTGGTATTTTCCAGCTGCAAGCAATATCCCGGCATAACGGTTATACATATCGACTGAATTGGTGTGCTCATTTAGTGCTATCTCCATGATTTTAAGAGCTGCAGTGTCCAATTTATTTGCTGAGAGGAATTCTGCCAGATTACCTATGTCATCTGCAGTCAGTTTGGATTCTGACATACCTTGAATCTCCCGAAAAACTGAAATGGCTCTTTCGCTTCCTTCAGTCAGGGCAGCAAGCTTAACTTTCTTTATACCAAGTCTTTGAGGATTGTCATGACGAGAATAGTTCAGCCATTTCAGTGCATAATGTTTTTCATCTTTGAGCATAGCGGCGATATCATTTGCAAAGGAAAGCCCGTCATGGGAATTTGCAAAATAAACCACACCCAGTTTTTGCCTGGGATAGGCAAGTACATATGCCTTGAATGGTCCATTGTCGCCCCAATGAAAAAAAGCCCAACCCTCATCTATTTTTTGGAGCCCCCAACCCAGCCCCCAATAAACATAATCGTCAGCTTCCGTGGGTCGCCACGGTCGGTGAACCGAATGCTGAGGACTCAACATCAATTCAATATGACGTGTTCCCAAACCAGTATGGTTTAATACAGCACATACAAACTTGCTGTAATCTTCTGCAGTCGTAAGCAGGGAAAAAGAGGCATTGGGTTCTTTGTAATGAGTTAGATTTGAAACCTTCCATGCCCAATCTTTTCCATATACTACATTGTCTGTAAAACGCTCCTGCCACACAAAACTTGTGTTGTGCATATTGAGTGGTTCAAAGACTTCCTTACGGGCAAGTTCTTCCAGCGAAAGTTCTGTAATGGATTCTATTACCTGTTGAAGGTATACATAACCTTCTCCTGAATAATCAAATCCCATTCCGGGGTCAAATCGTAATTTCAATTCATCACCACCCCAGTTTGGCAGTCCGGTCATGTGAGAAAGTACCATTCTTGCAGTGATTTTTTTGTATCGGGAATCGTGTTCCATTCTGGGGTTTAAGAGCAGGGACGAAAGTGGTGTATCTAGATTAAATTCTTCGCGCTCAGATAACCGCATAACCATGTAAGCAAAAACAGGTTTGCTTAGAGATGCAGCTGAGAATATCGAGGTACGGTTAACTGGAGTTTGAAGGCTATCATTTAATGTGCCAAATGCAGCGCTCCAATAAGTATCACCATTGTATATAAATGAAATGGAAAGGCCTGGGGTGTCTCCAGACTCCATTAATTTTGGAATTTGTTTTTCTAAAGAAGAAGTATCTATAAATTGGGCATTAGTTTTACCAATAAATAAAATCATCGGGATCATAATATAACACAAAGCAAAATAATTTTTGGAGCTTGATATTTTCATATTGAAACCTTTAATATTTATTGGACATGATGTTGATATTATTCTAATGGGTACATAGCCAATACGGAAAGCATATCAGTCGATAATATTCCAACATAAAAAGCTATGTCTATTCTAAAAAGTATCTGCTTCTACATTAATCATTATCGTATTTAGTTCCTGGATCTCCATGTTCAATAGCCTACTTAGGTACTCATAAAGGATAGGGTTTTTTTATCTGACTTGATTATATTATCTTCATGGTTACAGATAATATTGACGAAATGTTACGAAACAGGTTGCATTACACAACATAATTAACAATTAAAGAAAGAAATGACATGCATTCATCGGCTTTTTGTTTTTGTATAATAAATAAATGTTGGTTGCGCATATTACTATACAAAAATTTTGTAATAAATAATTTTGCAACCAAAGGCGTTGCCAAAATGCTAGCACATAAAAAATACCTATGAAAAAGATTTTATTGATATGCCTTGCATATTTGCCTTTTGTTTTACATGCACAGAATGACCAAAAGGAAATCAATGATCAAGTTTGGAAACCATTCACCAAAGCCATCATGGAGCAGGATGTAGCAGCCTTTGTTACTCTGCATTCCAATGATATGATTCGGGTTGATCGAAACAGTAAAAGAGTAATGGATCTTTCTGAATATCATAAAAATATGGAAAATGGATGGCCTGCCTGGAAGGAGTCGTTGGCAACAAACAATGTCAAATACTCATTTGAATTGCGATTTACAGAGCGGATAAGCAATAATGGGCTGGCTTATGAAGTGGGGTATTTTAAAAACGAGTCATTGTACCCTTCAGGTGAAAAACAGGTGGGTTATGGGGCGTTTCACGTTACACTTAGAAAAGAGGAAGGGACATGGAAAATCCTGGTGGATTCAGATTCAAATGAAGGAGGTGCGATTACAGAAGAATTATTCTTAAATGCAAAAGCACTTGAGTAAATTATTTACTAAGAAGTAGTATTTACTTTCACAATTATTGGATACGATAATCAAACTTGCCATTCCCATATATCACAAAATCAAAATCACTGCATTAATTGCTCTATAAAGTGGTTTCCGGTCACTTAAAAATTATTAATTATACTACTTTAAATTATTGATAGATTAAAATATCAACTCTATACTTGTTTATAATTGATATATCAATTATATTTGTATCAATTAAATTTGATGTGATGAATCCCAGACTGGATCAAACCATTTTTTATGTATTGGATAAATCCATGAAGTCTTACAGATTGTATGCTCAAAAAAAACTTCGTGAGAATGGGATAAAAATTACCGTTGACCAATGGTTGGTATTGAAATCCATATGTGATGATCCTGATCTATCTCAAAAAGAAATAGCAGAGAGAGTGTTCAAGGATCATGCCTCAATTACACGAATCATTGAAATACTTGTTCGCCAGGGTTATTTGATAAGATCCTTTCACGAAACTGACAGAAGAAGAGTAAACTTGATTTTGACTGATCAAGGGAAACAATTACAAGAACAAATAATTCCTGTAGTGATTTTATACAGAAAAAAAGCACTACAAGGACTGTCAGATAAAGATTTGGATATTTTAATGAATTTGCTAGGGAAAATTACCATAAACTGTTTGTCTCCAGAATAATAAATATTAAAAAATAATGTCATGAAGCGAGAAATCTTATTATTATTACTTTGTTTTCCTATATTTTTATTTTCACAAGAGCATCAACCTTTGAATAAAAATGAACTGAAAGAGGTGATAGATTCCGTCAGTAAGATGCTAGAGGATCGTTATGTGTTTCCAGACACAGGAAAATCAATGGGAGAATACATAAAAAAGAAAAACAATGAAGGTAAATACAATTCTATCTCAAATCCGGTGGCTTTTGCCGATAGTCTTACAAAAGATATCAGGTTTATCAGCAATGATCTGCATTTAAGGGTTAGATTCAATCCTGAAGAAATTGCTGAAAGAAAAAGTTTCAGAAGCGTCGAAGATAGTTTAGCTTTTGTTGAACGAAGGAAAGTGGAAGCCAGAAAAAACAATTTTGGTTTTCAGGAGCTAAAAATCCTGGAAGGGAATATTGGATATCTTGACCTGAGAGGGTTTTACTATGTAACCAATGAAAGCGGAGCTATTGCGGAAGCTGCTATGAATTTTTTATCTAATACAGATGCTTTGATCATAGATATTAGAAATAATGGAGGAGGGAGTCCCGCCATGATTCAATTAATATCAAGCTATTTGTTCTCCGATCAACCAGTTCATTTAAACAACTTTTATTTTCGGCCTACAGATCGAATTGATCAGACATGGACTCTTCCATACGTTCCTGGAAACCGCATGCCAGATACGGATGTTTATATATTAACCAGCAAAAATTCATTCTCGGCTGCTGAAGAATTTTGTTACAATCTCAAACATTTAAACCGGGCAACATTGATTGGTGAGATTACCGGCGGCGGTGCTCATCCCGGAGGTCTACATATAGCAACAGACCGTTTTTCTGTTTGGGTACCAACAGGGAGGGCAATAAATCCAGTAACCAATACAAATTGGGAAGGTACAGGAGTTGAGCCTCATTTTATCGTACCGGCAAATCAAGCTTTAGGTATGGCAAAAGTGGAAGCCATTAAAAAAATAATGCAACGAGCTGGTAACAGTAATTCTTTCAAATACCAATGGATACTGGACGGATGGAAAGCTGAAGAAAATCCGGTCGAAATTTCTTCGCAAATTCTCAAAAGTTATTCTGGAAACTATGGACCCAGAGCTATAACATTTGAAAATGAAAAGCTGTATTACCAAAGAGAAGGAGGTTCAAAACATCTTTTAATTCCTATGACTGAGACTTTGTTTCGTATCGAGGCAATTCCATATTTCAGATTAAAAATAATATATGAAAATGGCACCATAACTGGAGTCAAAGGCCTATACGATGATGGAAGGTCTGATTTTAACGAAAAAATGCAATGAGTTTATTTAATATGAAAGGGTAAGCCTTATTAGGTCGATATTTAATATGTAACATTATACAATGAAATACCATTCTCAAAGAATGTAGCTACACAGGCAAATTAAGAAATACATGTAGCAGAAATTAGTCTTTAGGCCTCCCAAACCAGGTTAATCTGTAAATTATATAATTTATATATATGATTATGTAACACGATCAAGGAATTAAGCGCCAACTTTGCCAAAATTACATAACAGAAATCATGAAATTAAATTTTATCGGAATTCTCACATTTATGTTGATGGCAGGTACGACAAGTGCACAACACGTCAACATAGGAATTAAAGGTGGTTTGAATGGTTATAATGTAAATTATAACAACAACACCACTTTCGATTCAAAAGTCGGCCTTCATTTAGGATTATTAGGCCATGTTCACCTGGCAGGCGATTTGGCTCTACAACCTGAAATTTATTATTCTCAACAAGGCGCAAACTCCAGCAATGGAAGTACCAAAACAAACCTGGATTATATTAATATTCCGGTATTGTTTCAATATATGTTTGACAATGGATTTAGGATTCAGGCAGGTCCGCAATTAGGCGTTTTACTTTCTGCAAATAATGTAACCAACAATGCTAAAACAGATGTCAAAAATAATTATGGAACCCTTGACCTCGGGTTAAGCATCGGCGCAAGTTATATACACCCTCCATCCGGCTTTGGCGTGGATGCAAGGTATAACCATGGGATGAACGATATCACTGAAAACTCATCAGTAAAAGTTACCAACCGGGGATTTCAGTTTGGTGTATTTTACCTATTTGGCCACAGATCCTAAGCCTGACCATGGATGATACCCTTGACTATAATCAATAGCATACACGCTGGGGTTTAGTGTCGTATCACACCAAACTCTTACCGATCCAATTCTACCTCTTTTCCAGCCTGTTTTCAGAAAAAAATCCTTACGTCCGTCAGAGGTGGATGCGCGGATTTTTTTACTCAACAGCCAGAAAAATACAAACGACTTAACCGTCAGAATACATGTGACACGACACCAGTCTAAACAAGGACTTCAGAAGTTTACCAATGGCATTGATCGCAGCCTTCATTCCAGCGTTGCAGATGAGCGGCATGATCCAGTCACCGGGTCATCAAAACCATAAAAAATGCCCTGCTGAAGGTTTGCGGAATGGCTCTTTTCTTGGCTGTCTTAATGTTTCAATTCTTCCTTATGAATTTGTTTAATAAGGCTTAGCTTACCTTAAAAAGAGCATGTTTTAACCCATTACAGTAGTAGAGACAAATTCGGCCACAAATGATAGTATATTAACCAATAGTGTGCCTAACCATTTTCATCAAATCTGGTGAACAACCCGAAGCTGAGTTTGTTTTTTGGTATAATTGAAAAAAAGGGACTGAATAATGATAAAAACTTTCTATTTTTGAAAAATCATCTACCTGTGTAGATTCATTACTTTTACTGTAAGTTGGTAAAAATTATTCATTTTGGATTTATGGATACGTTGACTTAACCAATTAACTTTGCACTATGAAAACAAAACTTTCCTGGGCTGGTTTTCTCGCTTTTTTTCCTGAAATCGAATTACCGATAACTTTGAATGATGAGGCACTGGAAGTATTTAGTAGGGAAAACAAGGTTTTACCTTTACAGGCTATAGAAGAGTACATTGAAATTTGGGAAGGCAAAACAGGAGATGGAATGACTGAATATATACCTTGTTTTTCTTTACCATCACAAGAAGAATACGTCGGTTTAGTATATTGGAAGGGTAGTATCGATAAATATGAATTTGTATTGGTGACTTTTGACAACAAGGGTAAGCTCATCACCAGAAAATCTTTGGCGAGTACAGTATTTACATCTGCAGTTCTCAAAAGGTCTGTAGCGATGATTGATGCAGAACTAATTATACATATCATGGCAGGCGTATCACAGGATAGTCAAAATTACGATCCCAACTCCAGCCGTGCATTCCATATGGAAATCCTTCCCTCAGGAGAAGTATTGTTTGCGTTCGATGACAGCCTCCATTCCAACAATTAATGTGAATATCTACAGACCGAGAACTTTCTTGAGCGAATCGGTATCCTCTTCACCTCCAGCAAAATCATCGAAAGCTTTATCGGTTACTTCGATAATGTGGCTTAGTATGAAGGGTGCGCCTTCTCTGGCTCCCTGTTCAGGAGATTTTATACAGCACTCCCATTCCATTACAGCCCATCCGTCAAAACCATACCGCGATAATTTAGTGAAAATAGATGCAAAATCGACCTGCCCATCTCCAAGAGACCTGAATCGACCCGGACGATTGATCCATGATTGATAACCACCATAGACCCCCCCTTTACCATTGGGGTTAAACTCTGCATCTTTTACATGAAACATTTTGATACGGTCGTGATAAATATCGATAAATTGAAGATAATCCAATTGTTGCAATAAGAAATGGCTGGGATCATACAAGATACAGGCCCTTGGATGGTCATTGACATGGTCAAGGAACATTTCATAACTGTAACCATCATGCAGATCTTCACCCGGATGTATTTCATAACAGACATCAACACCACATTTATCAAAATGCTCAAGTATTGGCATCCATCTTTTGGCTAATTCTTTAAATCCCATTTCTACTAATCCTGCAGGTCGCTGAGGCCACGGGTATGCTGTATGCCAAAGTAAAGCACCAGAGAAAGTAGCATGGGCCTTCAAGCCAAGATTTTTACTGGCGGATGCAGCCCATTTTAATTGTTGTACTGCCCAGGTTGTCCTGGAAGAGGGATTATTTTTAACGGCTTCCGGTGCAAATGAGTCAAACATATGATCGTATGCAGGGTGTACAGCCACGAGCTGTCCCTGAAGATGGGTAGATAACTCTGTGATTTCCAATCCGTGGTCAGCAATTTTACCTTTCAATTCATCGCAATAGGTTTGACTGTTGGCGGCTTTTTCAAGGTCTATGAGTCTGTTTTCCCATGTGGGTATCTGAATGCCTTTATAACCTAGTGAAGCTGCCCAGGTACAAATAGTATCCAGCGAGTTGAATGGTGCGGTGTCCCCCATAAACTGGGCTAAAAATATTGCAGGACCTTTAATGGTTTTCATTCACTTTAATTATTTAGTTTTTATATAATTTAAACATGGACAAATCCAATTTAGAGCAGTTAGACTCAACTCAATTTAATATTGGGTGCAATGTAACAATAGGGCTAATGTATACATTTCTTCTCTTTATTCACGTATCCATTTAGAAAGAACTACCTAAGTGAGGCGGTTTTATAGCAAATGACCACTCTTATTTATCGGCACACCGTATGCATCGGGTACTTTCCGGCATATATATCAGACGGCCTTCCTGAATGGGCATGCCACACATAGAACATATTCCAAATTCCGGCTTATCTATGCGGCTTAGGGCAATTTGCAATTTTGATAATTTTTCCCTTTTATTTCTGAGGGCTGCTTCGACTACACTTTTATTATTTATGGCATCCATTCTGGACACTCTGCCTATTGCATTTTCCGGTGACACGGGAGCAGTATTCATCTCCATATCAGCAATATCGGTTTCTGTTTTTTGAATCAATTCACTTATCTTTTTCCTTAACAACTTTTTGTTCATATATAAAAATTTGATTGACACACAGTACTTTAAGCATAGTAACTTAAAACTTAATAAATAAGGTTACTAATGTATATATATACAAATGCTTACTGTAAAGAAAGTGGGAATATAATTGGAATGTTTCAAAATAATTTGTAAAAGCATTGGTTTATACTTACAAAAATCGTAATTTAACAGGTACATCCAGATAAAAACAAACATAATCAATTGGGTCAGTGTAAATGGACATATCTCGATGACTTCGGTAGGCAATACAAAGTCGGTCTGTACCACGGAGAGGAAAGTGGTCACGTTATGCTTTATGTTGATACACGAATTGTTTTGATTGATTTTTCTGTAATTGATAGTAAAAATTATTCGCTCTTTTTAGGTGATGAGTTGTGCGATCTGATCTTAGAAAAAAAGAATGGTAAGTTTTCTTATGGTCTCAAACCAAATACCCGGGCCGATACTGCTTTGAACCGACTGAGGCGAAGGAAAAATATTTATTATAACATTCAAACCATGTTTGTAGCCCTGGTTCTTATTTCTCTTGTATTTGTCATTTCTCAAATATTAATTTGAATATCCAATATTTGATATGCTCATTTCTTTTAGCTTACATTTCATGTTGAAAAATACTTATCTTGTCTCTTTTCAGCATAGAAGTTTTATAACAAAAAGTTTTACTTATTTTTGGGAGATGAGAACCTTTATATTACCCCTTTCAGAGACGATTGATAATACTACATGTTGACTAGATTTCCTACGTTATGAAATTTTTTGAAATATTAAGTAATTTAGTATTTTATAATAATGTGCAATTTTTGAAAATTTATGACAGATCAACACCTGGAAGGTCACATTGAATCTTTGATTTTTTTATCAAGAGATGAGATTACCGTTGAGGAAATAGCGGAGACACTATCTGCACAAATGGAAGCGACCATTAGCCGACAGGAAGTAGAAAATGCGATATCACGGTTAGTTGTGAGATATAGCGAGGGACCATATGCCTTCCATATTGTTCCAGTGTCAGGAGGATATAAATTTATGACTAAAGGAATATACCATGATACTATTGCCACCTATTTAAAACTAACTACCAAAAAAAAACTTTCAAGTGCCGCCATAGAAACGTTATCTATTATAGCATATAAGCAACCCGTCACCAAAAGCGAACTTGAAGCCATACGCGGTGTCAATTGTGATTACAGCATTCAGAAACTTTTAGAAAAAGATCTTGTTGAAATAACAGGAAGAAGCGATGGTCCGGGAAGACCACTCATATATAATACATCCAAAAAGTTTATGGATTATTTTGGGTTAAAGGATTTATCCGATCTTCCCAAATTAAAAGATTTTGATACTCCGGAAAGTGAAATTGGAGAAAAAGCGCCCATTGAAGAGGATATACTTTCCGGTCAAAAATGGAATAAAAAAAATGAATAATAAGGATACTCAACTTGTCAATCGAGTAGCTCAAAGTGGGTTAATAACAATTAATCTCGAAGATGACTACCCCACACATGAAATGGTATCATTTGATCTGAAGAATTTTCTTTTCCAGGGACTTATTTTAAAGGAAAAAGACTTTAGGGTTTCTCTAAAAGACCACAATTGGGACCAGTATAGAGGAAAAATATTACTCGTCTTTTGTTCAACTGACGCCATCATACCTGTTTGGGCCTATATGCTAATTGCAACATATGCAGTACCCTGGACTCTCGAGGTGTTTCCCGGCAATCGGGATGATTACCTTCGCAACCATTATTCGCGGGTGATACAGTCAAAAGACTTTTCCTATTTGTCAGGAGAGAGGGTTGTGATCAAAGGATGTAGCAAGAAACCGGTACCTCACACGGCCTTTTTGCAGCTGACCTCTGCATTAGTACCTATGGTTCAATCAGTAATGTATGGCGAACCCTGCTCAACTGTACCTGTTTTCAAAAGACCTAAAATGCAGGATATATAGTAGGTGATGAAATTATAA
Organism: Saprospiraceae bacterium; assembly: GCA_041749255.1. Lineage (GTDB taxonomy): Bacteria > Bacteroidota > Bacteroidia > Chitinophagales > Saprospiraceae > JABDLO01. The sequence continues at coordinate 103,273 of JBGTBR010000091.1, read as the reverse complement.
AAGGCAGCAATTTTTAAAATATGTTGGATATAGGGAACGTATATTACATATTATTTGTATATTCGTTTACTATTTTAAGCAAGCATTTCATGTTATTCAAATTGAATTTGGCTTTTAATATTGCCGGATTCTTTTTTTATATGGATGCCATGTGATAAACTGTCAGTCCTATTAATCGAAAAAAAATATCATAATGAATAAGTATTCCATTTTCTTTTTGTTGTCGGGGTTGATCTTTAGCTCTATGCTATTAATTTCATACAGTACAGAAGGTGAAATAAACGAAGAAGAGGTCATTACTTCTTTTGACCTTCCCCAGGTAGTAAAAAGTGTTAAATTAAAGGATAAATATTACTGGGCAGGGGAGGAATTGCCCGATAATGTAGACGTATTGGAAAGACTCGACAGGGAAATTCTTGTCAATTCATATTGGCATAGTACCACACTTCTCCATATCAAAATGGCAAATAAATTTTTCCCAATTATGGAAAAAATATTACTTGAAGAAGAGGTTCCTGATGATTTTAAATATCTGGCTGTAGCTGAAAGCAGTTTAAGAAATGTCACTTCGCATGCCAATGCAAAAGGTTTTTGGCAATTTAGAAACCTGGCTGCAAAGGAGTGGAAGTTGGAGGTAAATAATGAAGTGGATGAGAGATATCACGTGGAAAAGGCTACCAGGGCTGCTGCGCAATATCTAAAACATATGTACAAGAGGTTTGGGTCATGGACTGACGCTGCTGCTGCCTATAATGTAGGTCCAACCAGTTATGCCAGTACTTTGAAAAATCAGGGAGAGTCAAGCTTTTACGATCTTCACCTTAATGATGAAACGAGTCGCTACGTTTTTCGTTTGGTAGCGATAAAGGAAATCATGTCCGAACCAGAAAAATACGGATTTTATGTTGATGAAGAAGATTTATATCCAAGTCTGGATAAAACGTATGAAGTAAAGATAGATAAAACGGTTTCCAGTTGGAAAGACTTTGCTACGAAACATGGAATTTCCTACCGTTTATTAAAATATTACAACCCATGGTTAATCGATAGCAAACTGACTGTTGCTAATAAAACTTATCATGTCAGACTACCATTAGAACAATAATTTTTAAAAAGGCTGTCACCATTCTTTTAACTTTTTAAATGGTTTGCTACAAAAGGCAATATCAATATTTGTTGACTGAATTACTGTCGTTAATACAATAGGTCAATTATTCATTTGAAATTCAGTATGGAGCATGCCTAAGTGGTTGGAAGTGTAAGGTAAATCGTATATTTATCAGGGAAGATGCGATTTTCAGCAAACTACTCAATTTTATGTTGTATGAAATCCACTTATCAATTATCCCCAACAATCCGGGAAGGAAACTTGATGTGAACAAATGCTGCAAATCCCTAAATGGTCAAAATCTTTTGAAAGCATTATTCAAATCTTCAAAGAAGGCAGTTTGCAAATGAATCTGGAGAATTCAAAATTTAATGCGGTTTCTATCCCTCGATAATAAAACAATCGTACCGATTTTATCGTTAAACTCGAGTCACGCGAGACTTTCTGATATGGTAAATGAGTTTATTTCTTTTGGATAATTGAAAGTAAAAGTGGAGTCAATTTAGTTTTTGATTCATCTCTTGAATACGGGAGGAGGGATCATTATTTATGTTTGTAAAAAAAAATACAATTGATATCAAATGGAGGTTATGTATAAAACGGATGTAGAAGCAGTTGATGGATTGGCTCAATCATATGAAGAATTGAGGAGAGAGATCGGAAAAGTTATCGTAGGACAGGACGATGTGGTTAAAGCTGTCATTATTTCTCTTTTCAGCAATGGTCATAGTCTTTTAGTGGGTGTTCCAGGTTTGGCCAAAACACTTTTAGTCAGTACAATTTCAGAAGTATTAGATCTTGACTTCAAAAGAATTCAGTTTACACCAGACCTGATGCCCTCTGACATAACAGGCTCGGAAATTCTGGATGAGAAAAGACATTTTGTATTTAATAAGGGACCTTTATTTTCGAACATTGTATTAGCAGATGAGATTAATCGTACTCCGCCTAAAACCCAGGCAGCACTCCTCGAAGCCATGCAGGAAAGGTCTGTCACGGTAGCAGGAGCCGGCCATCAACTACCCAATCCATTCTTTGTTTTAGCCACTCAAAACCCTATCGAACAGGAAGGTACTTACCCTTTACCAGAGGCTCAACTGGATAGGTTTATGTTTAATATTACCTTAGATTATCCTTCTTACCAGGAGGAAATCGATGTTGTAAAGAGCACAACTGGAGCCAGAACAGTTGAATTGAATAATATTTTGACTGGTCTTCAGATTATAGGGTTCCAAAAGCTCATAAGAAAAATACCTATAGCCGATAATGTGCTTGAGTATGCCGTTTCCTTAGCGTCAAGAACCAGACCTGGAACTGAAAGGGCTTCAGGAATGGTCAATCAATATATATCATGGGGGGCTGGACCCAGAGCTTCACAGTATCTGGTTTTGGGTGCGAAATGCCATGCGGCTATACTTGGGAAATATTCTCCTGATGTAGAAGATGTACAGGCTATTTCTAATTTAGTATTGCGGCACAGGGTTGTAAAAAATTATAAAGCTGAGGCAGAAGGTGTGACTGTGGAACAAATCATCAGGGAGCTATTTTAAATACAAATACCGACTTACAGCTTTTAGTTTATTCATGTATATCCAATTATTTGATTTTAGTCTCCTCAAAGATACTTTTCAATAAAGTTTATATGGATACTTTAGTGTCTGTCTTAGGAATACAAAAGTTCTTTAATCATTTGTGAAAAACTTCATGCTTTACTATTGGTTATATATATAGTCTACACACCTATATATTTGTAAAGAGCATCTATAGTAAGGGGTTGAGAGTTTTTGTATTTATATAAAATGGTATATCATTACAAATTAAAATTTATCAAGATAGAAAATTTCAGAAAGTGATAAGAAGAGCTGTATTTTTTATATTGTGTTGTACGATCATAGTGTCCTGTTTTGATACTTCTGGTGAAGGCGTCAGAATAAAAAACAATGCTATGGGTAAACTCAATGAGATTGTCGTCATTTCAGATGAAGGTTTGTGGGATAGTTCTATACAAGATACATTTCTATACTATTTCGAATCGGCTTATCCCATTATGCCCATTCCTGAGCCCATTTTCGATGTGAGGCATTTCACCCTTGATGATTTGTATGCAGAGCCCTTGAGGCAGGAATTAAGAACCTATGTTTTCCTTGCTGATGTAGATGATATGGATTCCAAAACCACTGACGTCATTAGAAATGATTTTGGTCAGGAGCGTTTTAACAAAGCTGTTAATGGAGAAATCACAACCGCCGTCGGTAAGGATAAATGGGCAAAGGGACAGCTCATCATATTTTTGATGGGGAAGGGAGAAGATGGTCTGGCAGCAAGCATAAGAAAGAATTACCCAACCATAGCAAGAAGAGTCAATGAACATGATAATGGAATATTAGAAGCCAGAGTTTACGCTTCAAAAGACAACCCTGGCCTTTCCAATAAAATTGCTTCTGAATATGGAGTTAAAATGAATATACCGGCCGGGTTTCTGGCGGCTTTAGATGATCAAGATGAGAATATTATATGGCTTCGCAAAGACGACAAAGATGCTATCATGAATTTGATAGTGAGAAAATTTGAATATAAAAACGAAAATCAGCTCCGAGTTGAAAACATTAAAAAATTGAGAAATGATTATGGAAAAGAATTTGTTTCCTCAGAACAAGCTGGTTCTTTTATGCTCATAAATGACAGAGATCTCCCGATTTACGATTATACTTATGAAATCAATGGATTGTATACCAGGGAAATAAGGGGTATATGGGAAATGTCAAATGACTTTCTCGGCGGACCATTTGCATCATACCTGATTTTGGACAAAGATAAAGGGACTATGGTATTTGTGGATACTTTTGTTTTTGCACCCGGTAAAAATAAAAGAGATTTAATGCAACAACTAGAGTTCGTTGTTAAATCGGCTCAGGTTATATGATCCGGTTAATATTCGGATTATAAAAACAAGTGCCTTTCCGGTTTAAAACTCAGAAAGGCACTTGTTTTAAGGAAGTACTATTTTAAAAAATCTATACTTTCATTTATAAATTTTGATAGGTCTTCACCTTTCAACATATTTTGATTGAGTTGTGCCAGTTTGTGCAGGTAAGATGCGAAAGCCGTTTTCTTATCGGCACTTTTCATTTTTAGCATTTTATCGGCTACAAGCGGGTGATTGGTATTGATCACCACATTATACATATCGGGCATAGCATCAAAATTCATTCCCTGGAGTGCCTGCATTTCCTTCATCCGACGCATAAACTCAGGTATGGTGATGACGACTGGATGATCATTAGGAGAAAGAGGTTTAAGTTCTATATTATTTTCTTTGACCCCTACCAATGCCTGGGTAAAGATCTCTTTTACTTTTTCTTCTTCCTTTTCAGAAAGTATAGATTTTTTCTCTTCTTCTTTTTGTACGAGTTTGTCAGGTGTATCAGAATCAACTCTTACAAAGGTTACATCTCCCAATTTATATTCCAGGTGTTGGATAAAGTGATTATCGATAACCTGATTCATTTCGAGTACCTGATATCCATAATTTTCCACTGATTTAACATAGCTGTAGTGTTCTTTAGGGCTATGTGTATACAAGAGTACAATTTTGTTGTATTTATCCGTTTGTTGATCCTTTACTTCTGTTTTATGTTCTTCTATAGTTTGATATGTGCCATCAATTTTTTTGACAAGAGCAAATGGGTTGGCCTTTTCGTAAAACTTTTCTTCTGATATCAACCCATATTTTACAAAGATCCCAATGTCAGGCCATCTTTCTTCATACAATTTTCTATCGCTTTTAAATAGTTCCTGCAACTTATCAGCCACTTTTCGAGTGATGTAGCCAGTAATTTTTTTCACATTTGCATCACTTTGCAAGTAGGATCTCGATACATTAAGAGGTATATCAGGTGAATCAATAACCCCATGTAAGAGGGTTAGAAATTCTGGCACAATCGCTTTTACATCATCCGTGACATACACCTGATTGGAGTATAGTTGAATTTTATTTTTTTGAACTTCAATGTTATTACCTAATTTTGGAAAATACAAAATACCAGTTAAATGGAATGGATAGTCAATGTTCAAATGTATCCAAAACATTGGCGTCTCTGAGAAAGGATAAAGCTCTTTATAAAAATCTTTATAGTCATCGTCTTTTAATTCAGAGGGTTTCTTTTTCCAAAGCGGTTCGGTATGATTTATTATGTTCTCTACTTCCTTTTCTATCGACTTTCTGTCTTTTCCCTCTCCTTCCCATTCGTATTCTTTTTTCATCCCAAACCGAACAGGGTAGGGCAGGAACTTGCAATATTTATTCAGTAATGTCTCAATTCTGGTTTTCTCAAGAAACTCTTTACTTTCATCATTAATATAGAGTATGATGTCTGTTCCTCTTCGTTCTCTGGTAGTTTCTTCTAATGTAAAGGCAGGGTTCCCGTCACACGACCATTTAACAGCGGGGCTTTTATCATCGTAAGATTTTGTTATAACCTCTACTTTATCAGCAACCATAAATGCAGAATAGAAACCGAGGCCAAAATGTCCTATTATAGAAGAGTTGTCTTTATATTTTGCAAGAAAATCTTCAGCAGATGAAAAAGCTACCTGATTAAGGTATTTTTTGACTTCCTCCTCAGTCATACCAATCCCATGATCTGAAATGGTGAGGGTTTTATTTTCTTCATTTAAAACTATATCTATGGTCGTATCACCCAACTCTCCCTTAAATTCACCTTTTGATGCAAGGGTTGTAATTTTGGTTGTAGCATCAATGGCATTGGAGACCAATTCTCTTAAAAATATTTCCTGATCAGAGTAGAGAAACTTTTTAATGATTGGAAAAATATTTTCTGTTTGTACTGAAATGTTACCTTTTTGCATAATTTTTATGTTTAGTTCAACATGGGTCTAAAGAGCAAATGTCATACCATCCCGGAAATGGGGACATTATGTCAGAACGAATATCAATCCTTGTATAAATTGTCTTTAATTTGAGGAATTCTGCAGTCTTTTATAATTAAATTCTGTCACTTTGTTCCTGTATAGGAATCCCATTACAATGCCAAAAATAAATCCACCGATATGTGCCCACCATGCAATTCCTGCACCATAATCATCATACATCAGAAGGCTTACTCCTGCCAAAAGTTGTTGAGCGAACCACAGTATTAAAAATACAACCGCAGGCATATATACGATAAAGATTACAATTAACACTTTTATTTGAGACCGGGGGAACATTATGAGATATGCTCCCATAATAGCAGAAATAGCTCCACTGGCTCCAACAGTCGGTTGTAAACTGTCAACGTTGAAAAGTATGTGCATTATCAAACCAAACATTCCTCCCGCTAAATACAGAAATATAAAAACAATACTGCCCAATATGGCTTCTATATTATCTGCAAAAATCCAAAGAAAAAGCATATTTCCCAATAAATGAAACCAGCTACCGTGAATAAAAAGACTGATAAACAGGCTTGGAAGATTTTCTCCCCTGGTTATAAGAGCAGGAATGGATCCGTAATGATATAAAAAGGATTTATAGATTTCAGGTTCCATTCCTGTGAGCAGGATAAATACAATAATATTAATACCTATCAACCCATAGCTGACTATAGGTTTGTTTCCTCCCACCACTTGAGTATCTCCTATAGGAAAAATCACGGTGCTTTTCTCTTATGTGTGATATCCATTATCTTGCGATGGCAGTAGCTCTTTTTTCCCTGATAACGGTTACTTTAACCTGGCCGGGATACTGCATCTCATCCTGAATTTTTTGTGAAATCATAAAGGCAAGATCGTCAGCATAGTCATCGGTTACTTTTTCGCTTTCTACAATAACCCGAAGTTCTCTACCTGCTTGTATTGCATAAGCTTTTTGAACACCATTGTAAGACATCGCTAATTCTTCCAATTCGCCAATCCGTTTAAGATAACTCTCCAGTATCTCTCTTCTTGCACCTGGTCTTGCCCCTGATATGGCATCACATGCCTGAACGATAGGCGATATGATATTATTCATTTCTATTTCATCGTGGTGGGCACCTATTGCATTAAGGATAACGGGATGTTCCTTTAATTTTTCACACATTTGCATACCCAGTAATGCATGAGAAAGCTCTGATTCTTCTTCAGCTACTTTGCCTATATCATGCAACAATCCTGCTCGTTTGGCCATTTTTACCTGCTTGGGACTCATTCCAAGTTCTGCCGCCATAATTGCACATAAGTTGGCGGTTTCAATGGAGTGTTTTAATAGATTTTGCCCGTATGAAGATCTGAAACGCATACGACCAACCATCCTCACCAAACTTGGATGAAGTCCATGAATATCGAGATCAATAACTGTACGTTCTCCAATCTCAATGATTTGTTCCTCCAGCTGCTTCTTTACCTTGACCACAGTTTCTTCAATTTTTGCTGGATGAATTCTGCCATCTGCTACCAGTCTTTTCAGAGCCAGTCGGCAAATCTCACGCCTTATGGGATCAAAACTTGAAATAATAATTGCCTCAGGAGTATCGTCTACTACCAACTCCGCTCCTGTAGCAGCTTCCAATGCTCTGATATTCCTTCCTTCCCTTCCAATGATTTGACCTTTAATGTCATCGCTGTCAAGATTAAATACAGAAACTGTATTTTCAATCGTATATTCTGCACACATTCGTTGAATACTTTGAACGATGATCTTTTTAGCTTCTTTATTGGCATTGGCCATAGCATTGGCAATCGTTTCTTTTTCGATAGACATAGCGTCATTTTCAGCTTTGGCACGTACTGCTTCCAACAAGAGATCCTTAGCTTCGGCTTCACTGAGTTTAGAAATATTTTCTAAAGCTTTAATTTTTTCTTCATTTACCTGATCCAGATCCTCTTTCTTTTTAGCTACAATCCTGAGTTGTTTTTCGAGATTTTCTTTTATGCTATTTATTTCCGTTTCTTTATGCTCTAAATTTTCTTCTTTGATTTTAAACTCTTTTTCGAGCTGATTGAGATCTTTTTCCAAAACCTGGAGGGTTATCTCTTTCTCTTTCATTTCAATCTTATGCTCCGATTTGAAATTTTCAAATTCAGACTTAAATCTGGCATATTTCTCTTTCGCTTCCTGAATCTTTTTTAGTTTAATCTGCTCATTCTTTTGTTCAGCTTTTACTACTAGTCTATCTGCTTTTGTTTCTGCTTCATTCATTAGTCTTTGTGCTGCTAATTCAGCTTCCTTAATGGTGAGATCAGCCTTTTTATTGGCTTCATCTATTTTTCCATGATTGACTTTTTTCAAGAGCAGATAGCTTGCAATAAATCCTGCAATAATACCTGCCAATAAGCCAATCAGGCTTATAATGGTCCATTCCATACTGTATTGTATTTAAATAGTCAACAAATAATAATGCACCTCCACCATGGAGGCTGCCGGAAATTTGTTAAACCAAAAGTGGAAACAACATTACTAAGTCAAGGCGGAATCCAGTATACCCTCTAATTGATCCAATTTTTCGATGATGTCATCTGTCGTGGATAAGTCGCTTCGGACTTTTGTATTTTCAAAAGCCACGGTTAGCAGAGTCATAATCACACTATCCAACTTGTCTTTGTCTTTATATTGAAGCTGGAATTGGTGAATCTGTTTATTTAAATGATTTTCGATATCCTTGACCCGTTGCTCCTCCTCATCAGTCACCTTTATAGGATACTTTCGGCCAGCAACGGTCAATTCTATTCGTTTAATTACTGCTTTACTCATGCGCATTTATCTCTAAAGAAGTTTTATACATTGATCTACTTCTTCAATGTACTCTTCTAATGCTTCTTTGATACGATCTACATTTTTATTATCAATAGTAGAAAAAAGATCCATATTTTTCGAAATATCAGAATCAACTGACTTAGCTTTCTTTAAATGTTGTAGTTCTGTTTTTAATTTAACATTTTCTTCCAAAAGTTCTTTATTTTCCATGCTAAGCACTTCATTCTTATGCAGGAGCTTTCTAGCTTTAAGCTCTATTTGCTCTATTTTGGAAAGAATTGCTTGCATTCATCAAATATAAAAGTTTTTCAAACACTGAGGTTATTCACAGCTAAAAATTATTAAAGCTAATGGAAATCACCATCAAAAATGGCAGGTTCCTCCTGATAAATGAGAGCAATCATTTATTATTTTGAATTGACGAAATAAAAGAATGAATCTTCAAATTTCAATAGATTAAGGTTATGTCCATCAAAATGATCCCTAAAAAGTATTTTTGAATCTTCATTAATTTGTACTTTCACCTTAATTCCTTGGACAACACGTGGATTATTTTCTCACCAGGGCAGACAAATTTTGTTCATATGCATTTATGAGAGTTGTCATGACTTGATCTATGTCTTTATCTGTAAGGGTTTTAGTATCATCTTTGAATAACAAACTGATAGCATACGATTTTTTTCCCTTTCCCAGTTGCTTTTCATTTTGGTACACATCGAATAAATTAATATCTTTAAGCAAATGACTACCATGTTCCCATGCCAGACTTTCCAAAGAAGCATAAGGTATATTTTCTTCTATAACCAGAGCCAGGTCTCTTCTCATGGCCGGATACTTGCTGATTTCTTCTACTTGTAGGTTTGATTGTTTTACTTTGATTAAGGTCTCCATTGCAAATTCAGCATAATATACGTCTTCTTTCAGTGCAAAATATTCTTTAATCTCCGGATGAATCATTCCAAAATGGACAATGGAAGCCTCATTTATACTATATTTTAAACCAAATTGAAACCGTTTGTCATTTTTGATTTCATTAATTTGATAACTTTTAATCCCAACCCTTCTAAGTATATCATGAACCACCTGTTTCATGTCGTAGAAATCCACTTTTTTCTTATTCTGGTTCTTCCATGACTCCTCCATATTATCTCCTGATAAAAATAATGTCAGATGTTCTTTTTCTTCAAACTGGTCATTTGTTTGCTGGTATGATCGCCCGATTTCAAATAGTTTAAGACGTGTGTTTTGCCTGTTATGATTATACAAAATGGATTGAATGCCGCTCACCATCATTTCGGGTCTCATTGTGTCCAAATGAGTATTGGAAGTATTATTAATGAAAACCAAACGTTGAGCATCCAGTAAGGATAAATCGGTTATCCATTTAGATTCAATCAGGGACATACCCATCATTTCCGAAAAGCCGTAGTCGGTGATCACTCCCGAAATCTTATTCCTTAGTATATGTCGATCTATATCTGCACTGAAGTGGACTTTGCTAATTATGTCATCTCCAACTTCAACCCTGTTAAAACCGTATATGCGTAATATTTCTTCTATCAAGTCTACTTCTCTGGTTACATCAGCTTTGTCAGTAGGAACATGCACCATAATGCTTTCCTGGTCAACCGCTTCTATTTCCATATTCAAAGACCTCAATACATTGTGTATCTCTTCTCTGGTGATATTGATTCCGATCAAATTTCTGACATTTTCGTATTTCAGGTGGATTTCCGCTTTTTCAATTGTTTTAGGATACGCGTCAATGATCTCAGAACAAATGACTCCATTGGCAATATCCCGAATTAATATGGCTGCCCTTTTTAAAGCGTAAACTGTAATACTGGGATTGGCACCTTTTTCAAAAATTCGCGCAGCATCCGTTCTTAGGTTGTGGCGAGTACTCGTTTTTCTTATCCATTTAGAATCAAAATAAGCAGATTCTAAAAATATGGTTTTCGTTTTTTCTGTAACTCCAGAATGTAAACCACCAAAAACTCCGGCAATGCACATTCCTTTTTCTTCTCCATCGCATATCATCAGATCCTCGCTGCTGAGTTTTCTTTCTATGGTATCCAGTGTAGTAAAAAGGGTACCTTCTGGTAGATTTTTTATGACAACTGTACCGCTGGTTATTTTATCTGCATCAAATGCATGAAGGGGTTGACCTGTTTCATGAAGAATAAAATTGGTGATATCTACTATATTATTTATAGGTCTTACATCAATGGATCTAAGATAACTCTTCAACCAGTTTGGAGAATCTTTTACTTCAATATCGGTGATCATAAGACCTGAATACCTTGGGCAGGCAGTTGTATTCTCAACAACGACTTTAATTTTTCCGGTATGCATGTCAATTTTAAAACTCGAGGTTTCAGGCAACTTTAAATCATAAGGAAATTCCTGATTTACCTGTAAGTAGGCAACAAGATCTCTGGCTATACCAATATGAGAAGTAGCATCTGACCTGTTGGGCGTTAAACCTATATCAATGATATAATCTTCTTTTACTTCAAAATATTCTGATGCTGCCATTCCAGTTTTGGTTTCATTTGGCAAAACCAAAATACCTGAATGATCTCTACTCAAATGTAATTCAGATTCAGAACATATCATCCCCTCAGAGTATTCGCCTCTGATTTTTCCTTTCTTAATGGTCATAGGCTCTCCATCCATGGGATATATCGTAGATCCAATGGTCGCTACCATAACTTTCTGGCTCTCAGCCACATTAGGTGCTCCGCAAATAATCTGCAGTAGCGATGAAGTATCACCAATATTTACCTTCGTTAAAGATAATTTGTCTGCATTGGGGTGTTTAGCACACTCTACTACTTCTCCTACAACTACCCCCTGTAATCCGCCTTTTACAGTTTCGATTTTTGATATACCTTCTACTTCCAATCCTATCATTGTCAGGATTTCAGCGATTTCTTCCGGTGAATTTTCAAAGTCGATGTATCTTTTGAGCCAATTAAGCGATACCTTCATATTTTAATTTCTCTTTCGGTTTTTCTTACGTTTCAAATAAATAAAATAAAATTATAGGGTTTTATAGTAATGAAATTTTAAGCCTTGTATTATTATAGCGATTTCACTCAATGCTTTGAATTGATCATTAGACCCTGTGATTCTGAATATCCACATTTATTCTTTGTAGAATTATGCTGCAAAGATAGTTTTTCTGGTAGTTGAACAAAATACTCTTTTACATCAAATGACATTTGTCTAAGAAAATTGATTTTTACCATAGTAAAATTGAGGAGTAACGATAAATTATAACCTAGGTCTCACATTGCTAAATCTAGATCAATCGGTATACTTATAAAATGAAGTATGTTTTAAATGATTTCCCTGGTTCATTCTATAAAACGAAATTGTCCCGCCTGTTCTACTTCATTTAAAGAGTTGGTAACAAAAATGATCAAGCTAAGGTTTTGCAAAACCCACTGCTCTTGTATATCGTTTTTATCAAGGGAAATGCTTTGATTATAGACTTGATTTTGATCAAATTGACTTCCTAAATACAATCCATCTATGGGCGTTATCATATGTCTGAGGACATAATTATGTTCATAATCAGGTATGATTGACGTGACATCCTGCTGAGGATCGATGATATGGCTTTCTGTTATCATAGCATGTAACCACAAATTATCCTGGATGTCAGAAACCGGAACAATACCCAAGTTCATGGTAATGGTATTATCTTGATCTTCAATATCAGAAGTGATACTCAAGGTTTGATCTTTTTGGAGTTCACTTTCTATAAGAGACTGCCATTGATCTTGTAATGGATTGGCTATCAGGCTGAATGAAGGAAAGAGCTTCCGGTTTATTACAATAGAGGGTTTACCTACGAAAGGCCGGAAATTATTTTCAAGTTGGGAAGCATAATGATTTCTAAAATCATGATGACTTTCTGCTAAAGGCATGGTCAACAAATCACCATGTATGGCTACAGTAACAATATTTTCTCCATACAGAAATTTTATGGATTCAAGCCTGGCATTGGCTGAGGGGCAGTTTGGACACCTGACGCCGGTGAGCTCTTCTATTAAAACCGTTTTTCCTCTGTCATCAATTTGCAATGGAGGGATAATGACTTCCCTTTCCAAACAGGAAGAAAAGAGGACTAAAAATACAGCCAGACATAAATATTTAAAACTGAACATAGGTATTCATTCTTATTCCGCTAAATGCAGGCTCCAATCTACAAATGCCACCAGTACATACAACGCCTTCAACTTGTTTTACGTATCGCAAAGATAACCGTTTTGCTCCTTTTGAAAATGTTACGCCTAAAGTAGGGTAAAGGATTTTTAATTTTTCTCCCGTGTTGGGATCTGCCGGCGATGCGGTAGCTGGTTCTATATTGTACATTCCGGAAAGTTCTAATTGCAAATAAGGTGCTAAACTCCATTCCTGTAGAAAAAAAAGCCAACTTCCATAGTCCTGTCGGGTGTGCATATACTGAAATTCGCTTCTTATGGCAAGAGAAGTGTTGATTCTATAAAGAAAATCAGTAAATGGAACATAAGCTCTGAGCATAGGTACTTCGGGTTTCACCTCGTATATCTCTTGATTGTATTCCATAATCTGGATCCCTTGCGTAAGTTGCCATTTTCTGCCCTTGTTGAATTGTAAAGAAAAATAAAATTCCTTGAATAATTGCGTATTATTTAGTGTGTAGATATCAGACAGGTTAAAACTCCATCTAAACTGGTTATTGAATTTGTGCTGGATATCCAACTGCCAGGCCATTTCACTGATTTCCTGAGTTGCAGGATTATATCTGGATAAAAGTCGGTAGGTGCTTTGTTGATTCATGGGTGGAATAAAACTCAATAACCCAAAATTGTCTCTTTGCAAGGGATCTATCCTGACATTAAAGTTTTGAGTCCTCTTTCCTTCCATTGTAATTCCAAGGTTTTGCAAACCCAAACTCAGACTGGAATAAAAGACGGTGCCAGGTCTCTTGACATACTTGCCAAAAGCCTCCCTACCGGTAATTTCTGTACGTATTGCAAATGGGTCAAAAAATAAGTCCGAAGATTTGACAGCACCTTCTACATACCAGATAATACTTTTATAAGAAAGAGTATTGTAAACACTACCCATATACACATTAAATCGAGGGACAACCCGATCTTGTTCTATGTAAGTGCGCAATACATCCACTATTCCATCCATGGTTTTATCGGATAATAATCGGTTGACATATCCAATGCCAGGCGCCAGCGTGAGTTCTTCATCCTGACCTATAGTGAAATAACCGTCTGCTGAAAATCCTCTAATGGTATTTGGATAAAGACCAAATAATTGCTTTTGTCGCCCGTAATAACCCGTTATGGAAAACCTGTCACTAAATCGATAGGTAGCTCTACCTCCTACAAGTGCATTATCAATCAATAAAGGTCTTTCCTGATATGACCGGAATATGATTCCACTTCCAATTTGATCATAAATATAACCGGCATACAATGAGAATTTTCCTATATCTCCAGCCACATACACCCGACCCAAACCCGCATCAGAGTAAGATCCATTTGGATTTAAAAGATTGGAATGATGGAAACCATCTAATCGTATTCCGGCTCTGATGCCTTTATAGGCTATATTTACATCTATCCAGATCTCACCCCCTATATCATTATTCTCATATTGGGGAATGCCCTGAGCACCAATAATGCTGTCTCTTATAAACTGATTGATATTGTTTTCAATGACACCGCTTATTTTTAATTGATCCTGAGCGGTTAATACCATTACATTGACAAGAAATGAAGCTACTACGACCATACAGAACTTAATTCTGTATAGATAAAAACAACAATTTAGTGTGTATAAAAATGCCAAATTCCTTTATTTACATTAACTTTGCAAAGTTTAAAAATATTATTTAAATTATTGATGATCCATGAATATATTATTGCTATTAATTATATCTTTTATTCTGAATGTGAATGACTTTGAGTATAAAAAAGAATTTCCAAAAGAAGAACTTTCAACACTCGATGGTAAAAAAGTGAATACATCAAATTATATAGGTCAGGGAAATCCTGTTATTATAAGTTTTTGGGCAACATGGTGCAAACCCTGCATCAGTGAACTCGACAATATAGCAGGTATATACGAAGAGTGGCAAGAAAAGTACAATGTAAATCTAATAGCCATAACCACTGATAATTCCAGAGGATTAAGGAAAGTGCCTGCTTTGGTGAGTTCAAAAGGGTGGAGTTATTCCGTTCTTGCCGATGACTCCGGGAAACTTGCTTTAACCCTTGGAATAATTAGCATACCTCAGTCATATTTGTTGGATGGTGAAGGAAATATAGTGTACAGTCATACTGGATACAGCCCCGGTGACGAAATCG
This sequence comes from Saprospiraceae bacterium, assembly GCA_041749255.1. Classification (GTDB taxonomy): domain Bacteria; phylum Bacteroidota; class Bacteroidia; order Chitinophagales; family Saprospiraceae; genus JABDLO01. The sequence continues at coordinate 88,050 of JBGTBR010000091.1, read as the reverse complement.
GCCTTGAAAAAAGACTAAAAGAACTTTCAGGAAAATAATTCTTAATTTGACTTGTTTCAGGATTTAATTCCAATTTCTTTCCTACGCAGAAATACCACCACTTCAGGTTTCCATTCCAAATGCTACAAATTTATTTAGATCTAAATAGTGTAAAAATGACACTTTTGGTATATTCGGCTTTTTTTTGAAAGGATGGTTGACGGGGCTTGTCTTCTGGAACATTGTGTCATATAGTAAAAAATTGAAGATAAGCACGTCATTTTTCAGTGAAATAATATTAAAAACAAGAATGAAATGAGTAATGGAGGAAATTGGGCTCACCCTTATACATACAATGAGAAGTATTCAAAAAGGGTAGCGTATTTTTGTATGGAGTTTGGTATTGACCAGTCTTTAAAAATATATTCCGGAGGTTTGGGATATCTGGCTGGTTCTCATATGAGGAGTGCTTATCAATTGAAGCAAAACATGATAGGTGTTGGCATGCTTTGGCGATATGGATATTATGATCAAATAAGGGATCAACATGGAAGTATGTCCGTATTATATCGCAAAAAGTTTTATTCTTTCCTGAAAGATCCCGACATTTTAATTCCCATAACCATCAAAGGTTATAAGGTAATGGTAAAAGCTCTGTATCTTCCACCGGAAGTGTTTGGTACAGTGCCTATGTATTTCCTGACTACTGATATTCCTGAAAACGATCCGTTGTCCCGGTCAATTACTACCCGGTTATATCATTCCAATGATGTTACCAGGGTTGCACAGAATATAGTGCTGGGAGTAGGGGGAGCCAAATTAGTGGAGATCTTAGGGGGATCTGATCTCATACATATAAATGAGGCTCATGCCTTGCCCGTGGCTTTTCACCTATACAGTAAGTATAGGAATATCGAGGATGTGCGCAAAAGATTGGTATTTACTACTCATACCCCGGAAAAAGCAGGAAATGCAGTAAGAAGTATTTATCTTCTGAATGATATGGGTTTTTTCTGTGATGTGGACATGGATGAAGCAAGGCGTCTTACCGGTATGTATGGACATGATTTCGAATATACTCCATCAGCCTTGCGAATGGCTGGAATTTCCAACGGCGTATCACAGTTACATGGCCATGTTGCCAGAGATATGTGGAAGGATTATAGCGGGATATGTGAAATAAAGGCCATAACGAATGCTCAGGATGAAGTGTATTGGAGAGATGAATCTTTGTATAAAGCACTTCAGAAGGAAGATGATATGTCTTTGATATCCAGGAAGAAACAAATGAAAAGAGATCTTTTTAAAATAGTGGCGGATCAGGAAGGAGATCTTCTCGATGAGAATGTTTTTACTATAGTTTGGGCAAGGCGATTTGCAGGCTATAAAAGAGCGGATCTGATTAAAAGAGATTATGAGCGATTTATGCGCCTGGTCAATGATGTAGAAATGCCCATTCAGGTTATATGGGCCGGAAAGCCTTATCCTGAGGACATGGACGCCATAAACCAATTTAATGAAATAAGTGAAAGAACATATAAACACCCGCGGATCAGTGTTTTGACGGGATATGAACTTTCTCTCTCTGCTGCTCTTAAAAAAGGAGCAGATGTATGGTTAAATACTCCCAGGAGACCACAAGAGGCTTCCGGCACCAGTGGAATGACAGCGGCAATGAACGGTGCTGTCAATGTTTCTACTTATGATGGTTGGATACCAGAGTTTATCAAACATGGTAATAATGGATTTACAATTCCTCCTGCTGATGTCACAAAAAGTATTTATGAACAAGACTTACATGACCAGAATCATTTGATGGATTTGCTTGAGTTTTCGATTATACCCATGTATTATAGGGAGCCCAAAAAGTGGCTGGAAATTGTTAAAAACAGTATGAGGGATGTCATACCCATGTTCGATTCTAAAAGGATGGCTGATGAATATTATACAAAATTGTTTAATACATTGTAATTCAGTTAATAATGTAAGGTAAATTTAATCTATTATTTAATCACATATTCACTATTTTGTAGTCTCATATTGTATACAATTTCTCTATGTGAAGCTCCCATTTAATGGATGCTTTAAACATTAGTGTTATTAATATAATTGTCTGTGTTAAGATGTACAAATATTATCTCCATTATCACGTAGAAAGTAGGAGTCCGCAAGGTTTGGGGATTTATAACAGGTAAGCACCAATGGTAGGTTTAAAGTCATTTTATGTAAATCATAAGTTTACTAGTCAATTTATGTACAGAAGTTAGCTGTTACATTTTGTCATTCCTTCTTTTTCACAAATATTGTGAACCCATTAACTGTAATCCATAATACACTTTATCTATGGTGTAACGAAGGTAGAAGGATACCTAAAATCATTGTCAAGGAGAACATTTCAATGGTTTTGAGATTATATAGATAAAGTAATAAGGAAAGTTTAATGAATATTGATTTTTAATTGTTGTAACAGTACAATCATTTCCATTGATAGAAGTTGATAGCAAGAATAAATTGAACAAAAGAAAGTGGAGCAAAACTTTGTTGAAGACGTTATTGTATTTCTTTGTTATCCTTATCGTCTTATTTTTCTCCTTGGTTTTACTAATCCGTACTCCCGGTACACAGAAATGGATCACTGAAAAATTTACAACATATCTTATAGAAAAAACAGGAACTCATATTTCAATTGATAGGTTATTTGTTACATTTTCAGGAAATATATGGCTGGAAGGTTTATACATTGAAGATGAATTACGAGATACTCTATTGTATTCTGGCAGTCTCGAATTAGGAATACCATTCAGACCGCTTTTTCAAAAAAAAGTATACATAAAAAGCTTCGACTCGAAGGGTTTGGTTCTCTATATAAAAAAGTACCCTGGAGGAGACTACAACTTTCAATTCCTGATAAATGCTTTTAGCTCAGATGAAATATCCACGGAACCAGATAATGATCTTAAACCATGGCAATTTTTCTTTCCATCTTTAGACCTTAGTGACTTCCGTTTTTCTTATCTGGACATTGTGCAAAAAATATTTTTTACCGGGCAATTGAGTAAAATGAATCTGCATATTCAGCCTATCAATACCCAAGAATTGCAGTTTCACTTTAACTCTATTTACATTGATGATGTGGTACTTGATATTGTTAAAGGTGATGTTGACAATAAATTAGATGTCATAGCAGGTCAACAAACCCTTACGTCAGGTGAAGGCGAATATCCTGTTTCCATTGATCTGCTGCATCTGCAATCCATTCAATTGAAATACACGGATGAAGGAAAGTCTTCAATAATTAGAATCAATGTAGACGAACATGAGAGCAGAGATATTCTATATGTTCCTCCTCAGCATGGAAATACTTACTTTACCCTCAAGAGCTCATCTATGCAAACTTCGGTATTGGATTTTCGAATGGAGGTTTCTGAGGATGTAGCAGATAGTGTAGACAAAAACAGGCTTGATCATCCTGTCGATTTTTTTGATTGGCTAAATGTCGATTTGAACTTAAACAATCTTTCTTTCTATCACCAAAGATTGCGTTTACGGGAGAATTTTGTGAAATCGACTTCTGGTGCTCTTAACTTTTCTGATTTGGATATGAAGATAGATACGTTGGTTATACCCTCTCTATCACTTAAAGAGAAGACATTGCTAATGGACGTTACTGCTTTATTTTTGCGAGATCATTCGGGAGCTAAAATTGATCGGTCAAGTTTTTCACTTAAAATTACCGATCAAAATTTACATCTCCACTCTCTGAATGCCAAAGCAGGCAATTCTTCATTCAGAGGTAATTTAATGGCCTCTTTTGAAAACTTGAATCAAGCTATGAATGAGCCGAAATCTATTCAATTTTCTTTAGATATGCCACATGCTTATATAGTCCCTTTGGATTTTCTTTATTTCAAACCCGAATTAACAAAAGATACATTTTTAGCCCCAATTTTACATTTGCCAATCCAGATGGCTGTAAGAGCAGATGGCAGGTATGATGATCTAAAAATCAGCCATTTTAAAGGCAAATGGAATCATAGCGACCAATTTGATTTGCGAGGTAGAGTGGTATCGATCTCCGATTCTTCAAAGATGAGTTATCATTTTGATAAGGTAAATTTAGTTGTCTTTAGAGAATCCATGGAGAGGTTTGTAAATCCCGATACTACCTATCTTTTACCGGAAATAGCAGAGTTAAATGGAAGAATTCATGGTAATCTGAATCATTCAGAAATGAATTTTATTCTAACTATTCCTCATGGTCATTTCCAAATAGAGGGTGAAATAAATGATATGCAAAGTTACCCATCATACATAGGGACAATACTCGTAGATCATTGGGATGCTTCTTATTATCTGGACAGTGTAGCTCCTGAGTTGGTATCGGGGGAGGTCTTTATATCAGGTAGTGGAGTTGATTTACAAAATTTACATATCGATGCTGAAATGGATTTTAAAGAAATACTGCATAGAGGGAGGTCTTTAGCACCGTTTCATCTTTCTGCCCAGATCAGAGGAAATCAGGCTGACTTACATGTCATAACTGACAGCGAATTAGCAAAATTTCAATTGATGGGTAAGGGTCGTTATGATACTTTAGGATATGCTTTTAACGGCAAAATAAACTTCACTCATCTGGATCTAAAGGGTTTGCATATTAGTGAAGAAGAAATTAAGGTGTTTGGAGAGTTAGAGGTCAATGTTTCCGGAATAAATAATGTAGCTGAAGGCAACTTTCAATTGATCGGTGTCAATGCAATAAAAGATGGTAAACACTATAATTTAGAAAAGTTACAGAGCCAATTCACTTTTAATAGGGATTCAACCTACTTAGATTTTAATTCGAAATTGGCTACGGGTCATTTTACAAGCAATATGTCTATAGATAATACGGTAAATGCAATGTGGAGTTATGCTAAAAGCTTCATTTTTCCTGAATCAAATGATAGCCTGTCGACAGGTAAATTAATAGCAGACCTAAACATACATATACCTGAGACGGATTTTCTTAAAGAAGTGCTTTTGCCAGGATTGGAATCTATGGATGATGTACATTTAAAAGTACATTTTGATCAAATCTCTAAAAATATGCAAATGGATTTGACACTGCCCCATATATTGTACAAAGGAACTGAAGTATCCGGTATGTTTACAAAATTTCATTCCAGTCATGACAGCCTGTCCTTTAATGCAGGATTTGACTTTATTAATTCGGGTGTAGTAAATATAAAGTCAACTCATCTTTCCAGTCATTTTTTAAATAATGAATTTAGTGGGTTATTTCAGGTTTCAGACAATGAGACCGGATATATTGTGGACATTGAATACGATCTTCAATATTCTCAGGACACATTTTACCTAAGTTTGAATCCGGACAGGATTATTATCAATAATGATGTTTGGGCTATTGCTCCAAACAATCGTCTGGTTGTGACCAAAGATTATTTGGAAGTCAGTCATTTTGAATTGAGCAATGGAAATAACTCTTTTGTAGTCAGAGGCCACCCTTTGGGCAAAAATGATTTCCTTCGCATTGATTTTAATGGAATTTCTTTAGAGGGTTTACTTTCTGTTATTAATTCTGATGAAGTGTTGGGTCGAGGTAAAGTAGAAGGTTTTGTTGAGTTGGATAATATTTTTGATCAACTTAATATTAAATCGAGTGTCAATATAAATGACCTGCATTATAAAGATGAACTTCTGGGAAATTTGAAAGCTGAAATTGCCAATTCTAACCCGGAAGAATATGAAATGAATTTTACTATTTCAGGTGGCTCTTTGCATCTTACCGCTTCAGGTTCGTATAAATCTGGTGATAATGGCGATGCACTGTATCAAGCTGAAATAGACCTTAGCAATTTCGAATTTAATTTGCTTGAAAGTTTTACTGACGGGGCAATACGATCTGGGAAAGGACTTGTACATGGAAAAATAAAATTAGACAATGCTTCAGGTGAGTTTGGGCATGATGGCTTTTTACATTTTGATAATGTAGGTTTTATACTCTCTCAGTCAGGCACATCTTATTCAATTCCTGCAGAATACATCAGGTTTTCACAGAATAGCGTCCAATTTGATAATTTTATCATCAATGACAGAGATAACAACCCTACTACAATTACAGGTGAAATAGGTCTGGAATCTATAATTAATCCGAAATTAGATCTGACTGTCAAAAGTCAAAATTTTACTATGATAGAATCTACCAAAGAAGACAACGACCTGGTTTTTGGTAAAGCCATTGTAGATTTTGATCTTAAAATTTCCGGATATGCCAAACGACCCTTTATTAAGGGGGATGTCAAATTGAAAAGAGGCTCTGACATCACTCTTATTTTACCAGAATACGAATCAGAAGTTAGAGATAGGGCAGGAGTGGTGGTCATTGAGAAGAGAGTGGATGGAAAAGTTGTTGAGGAGCAGGTAAGTGATGAATCATCATTTTTATTCATAGGTGTGGATGTACAATCTATTATAAAAATAGAACAGGAAGCTCTTTTTCGGATTGTCATAGATGAAGTCGCCGGGGATCAAATCGAAGTAGCTGGAGAAGCAAATTTGAGTTTTGATTCTGATGCTTTGGGAAAAATGTCTCTATCAGGATCATATGAACTGAATAAAGGATTTTATGAAATGAGACTTTACGACATCGTAAGCAGGCGTTTTCAGTTGCAACAGGGAAGTAAACTCGTTTGGTCTGGAGATATTCTTGAAGCCGATATGGAAGTGAAAGCAACTTACCGTGTTCGCACTTCAGCTCTAGACCTTATGGCTGATCAACTTGTCGGGGCGGATGAGTTTTTGAGGAATCAATATCGTCAGGAATTGCCCTTTGATGTCATACTACATATGAAGGGTGACATGATGCAACCTCAAATAGAGTTTGAACTCGACATGCCTGAAAACTCGAGATTTGAATTCGGTGGAAATGTGTACAACAGGATAAAACAGTTAAATACTATGGAATCCGAGTTAAATACCCAGGTATTTTCACTGCTTGTTCTTGGAAGATTTTTACCACAGGGTATGGAAACTGATGAAACCAGAGGATTAAATATGAGTGGTATGATGAGGAGTAGTGCAAGCCGTATGCTTTCAGGACAGCTAAATGCACTTTCTGATAAATATATCAGTGCAGTTGATCTTGACTTTGACCTGGAAAGCTTTACAGATTATCAAACAGGTGTGCCTCAGGATCGCACTCAGTTGAATCTTCGATTGAGGAGGTCACTTATAAATGAACGTCTAACCGTCCAATTAGGTGGCCAGATTGATATAGAGGGTAGTAATGATTCGGAAAGACAAAATGCAACAAATATGTTGGGTGATGTCAGTATTGAGTGGCGCCTTGTAGATGACGGGAGCTGGGGAATTCGAGGATTTCGGCGCAATCAGTTTGAAAGTCTTGTAGAAGGTCAGGTGATAGCCACAGGTATATCATTGTTGTTTAATCGGAACTTCAATTCATTTACAGAACTTTTTACCCGACGTAAAGCTAAGGCAGTTCAGGATTCAACCTCAAAGAAGCAAATTGAACAATGAAATGGTACACTCTGGGCATTTGTTTTTTTGTATTCATTCTCACATCCTGTGGAGTTAAAAAGTATATTCCTGAAGGAAAAATACTATATGCGGAAGCAGAAATAGATTTTAAGTCGCATGAGAAAAAATCTGACCGAAAAGTAGAAAAAGAACTGGAAAACTTACTGCGTCCAAGACCCAATAAAACTTTTTTGGGATTTAGACCCGGGCTCAGAAATTACTACAGAGCTACAGGAAAAAAAAGCAACTTTATCAATCGTTTTTTGAATAAAAGATTCGGTGAAAATCCTGTTTATCTCGATGATGTTGTTCCTATTCGTAATGTGAATTTGATAACAAAATATCTTGAAAGTAAGGGGTATTTTAATTCAGAAACCCACTTCGATATCGATACAACTACAGTTTTGGGCAAAGTTAATTATGAAGTAGAAGCTGAAACTCCCTATAAACTATCTACTTACCAATTTGAAGGTTTACCAACAAGTCTGGGCCAATTGATAGAAACGTCTCTGACTTCTTCACTGTTAAAACCCGGGAAGAATTACGATCTGGATATATTGGTTGAAGAACGGGAAAGAATAGTACGGATATTGTTGGAAGAAGGTTACTATCATTTTACTCCTGATTTACTTATTTACAGCATGGATACTGCAGCCTATGAAGATAAAAGGTTTGACCTATACTTGAGAATCAACGAAAAAGCACCTGAAGAAGCTTTGATACCTTACAAAATATCAGAGATATACATTTACCCCAATCATTCAATACAAGCAACCCATCTGGGGCACTCTGACACCCTCGTTTTACCTGGATACAAACTGGTGGGGAGTAATGAAAATTTTCGACCAGAAGGATTTGATCCATATATATTATTTGAAAAAGGCGATGTTTATAAAAAATCATTAAGCGATAAATCCCGTCAACGATTATTTGGAATCGGAGCCTTTGGTTTTATAAATGTGCGGCATCAAACCAATGAAGACATTCGGGATTCATTGGGTTTTGCAGCGATTGAAACCCATATTCATCTTTCTCCCCTTACGCGATATAGTTTGCGATCAGAGTTACAGGCTATTTCTAAATCCAATAATTTTATGGGCCCTTTGTTCACCACAGAGTTGAAAAACAGGAACGCAATGAAAGGCGGAGAATTGTTAAATGTGGGGATGCGTTTAGGTTATGAAACTCAAATAGCAGGAGGACGGCAGACCGGTTTAAGTGCTTTTGAAGGAGGTTTATTTGGCGAACTGGTCATCCCAAGAATTATAGGACCTATTCAGTGGAACGATCTTGTAACGTACGGAATACCAAGAACTAAAATCAATCTTTCATTATCAATTTTAGATAGGGTTGGGTTTTACCGTTTGAACTCCGCTGTTTTTGGTTTTGGCTATAACTGGTCTTCCAGTCGATATGCATTTCATGAAATTAAACCAGCCTCCATAACGTATTCTAATCTGGCACGAAGTTCAGAACCATTTCAGGAAATCTTGCAAAAAAATACTTTTCTCCAAAGGAGTTTTGAGCAACAGTTTATTCCCGGATTTGAATATTCATTCACATTTAATGAATTGTGGAATAAAACCAAAAATAACCATTTCTTCTTTCATGTCCATTCTGATGTCGCAGGTAATGTTTTGGGATTTATACAAAAAGGCTTGAATCCTTCTTCAGAGGGGTTCATTTTTGGTAATGAATATGCCAGATATCTCCGATTTGATTTGGATATCCGATACTATATTACAACAGGAAAAGAAAGCAGACTTATCTTCAGAGCATTTAGCGGACTAGGAATACCTATGGGAAATTCACTTTCCCTTCCATATATAAAGCAATATTTTTCAGGTGGCCCAAACAGCATAAGAGCATTTCGAATTCGTTCATTGGGGCCCGGCACGTATAGGCCTGATGTGCTGGATGCAGGATCATTTTTTGATCAGGCAGGAGATATTCGATTGGAAACCAATATTGAATACCGGTTTCCCATTATGGGATATGTAAAAGGCGCTCTATTTGTGGATGCAGGTAATGTGTGGCTCTTTAATGATAATCCTGCCTTGCCGGGAGCATCTATTACCCGTTCGTGGTATAGGCAGTTGGCTTTGGGCTCGGGCATTGGTTTTCGTTTTGACTTTGATTTTTTTGTTGTCAGAATTGATTTGGCTACGCCATTACGCAAGCCATGGCTTGAGCAAGGATCGAGATGGATAAGCGAATTCAGACCGGGTAACAAAGAATGGAGAAGGGAGAATCTGGTATGGAATCTGGCGATCGGTTATCCATTTTGACCTTTCCTACAGTGATCTGTTATTAAGGATGTGCTATAAAATAGTATTCTTCATTGCTATCGTAAAGTTGTATAAACTTCTGTTTGGATAGTGCTGCTGTTTCTGCGAGGTACGACTTTAAAGTATGTAATTTCAGGTTTAAGACTTCAGAAATATAATCATACAGTTTTGAGGGGTCAGTATGGTAATAATTACTGGCTCCCAGGCCGCATTCAAAAATAATAACCGGCCGGGATGCCAGGATGGTTTTCTTTCCTCCCTTTAATACATTAAATTCCCCTCCCTCCACATCAATTTTTATAAAATCAATGACAATACCATCAGGCAATATTTCATCCAATGTACTTACTTGAACTATGAGTTCCTTAATATTGGGCTTCCTGACCTGATAATCCCTTTTTTTGAGGCCACTGTAAGCTGGAGCATTTTCGATGTAATAAAAATTGGATTGGCCAACTTCATTAGATAGTGCATACGGATATACTTTGGCAATTTGGCCAAATGATCTTCCAAGTTTATCATAAAGATGAGGAATGGGTTCGAATGCAAAATGCAGACCATATGGTGCCTGCTTTATTAGCATTGACAAGATTTCACCTTTGTGGGAACCTACATCAATACAATTGGAATCGGGTCGCACGACTTTTTGTATGATTTTATGGGTCAATCTATCATATTCCAGCCCTTTATACATTGCAGGATTCCAGGAGCTTAACCATTTTTTGATCGTGTATTTAATCCCTATCCCCATATCTAACAGATTTCAAATTTCATAAACAATGTATGTGCAGGTGGTGTCTATTTCTTTTTTTGTAAAAAATACACAAGACATTAAACAAGAAAGACCTGATATTCCTTGCTATATTATAAATAAAATAGTTAATTGACATGGCGTAATTGTTCAAGATCAATAACTAGATAGACATTGTATTTTTTGAAGGAAAATTTTTTAGCTTAGATTTTTGACCAATCAATGGATTAAATATCATGAAGAGATTTGTACTTTTTATTTTTTTAAATATGCTGCTTATACAACTTACAGGCCAAAATCAGCCGAGACAACAATCGTTGGGTAATTGGATCATGTACTTTGGAGACAATAAGATTAATAAAAAATATGGAATACATACAGAATATCAATCCAGAAATTACTTTATTCCAGGCACTCTCACTCAGACCTTACTCAGAGTAGGGGTAAACCGTTATCTCAGCCCGGCAGCCATGTTGACAGGAGGTTATGGTTTCATACACACCATACCCACTTCCGGTGAAGGAGGGTTTACAACCATTGAGCACAGAATATGGGAACAGATGATTTTGCGACACAGATCGTATAATGTTTTTATCGAACATAGGTACAGGTTAGAACAACGGTTTGTAAAAAATCTAACAAAAAATGAATATATTTTTGACAACAGGATAAGATATCGTATACAGGCTTTGGTTCCAATGTATAATATATCACCTTACCTCAGGCATTTCTTTTTAGCAGGGTACAATGAAATATTTATGAACCTGGGAAGAGAGCTTTCAGGCCAGTTTTTTGACAGAAACCGTCTGTATTTTGCTGTGGGATACCAAATCAATCCTAAATTTAATATTCAGATTGGATACTTAAATCAGGTGGTTGCTCTACCAGATGCCTTACTTCCCGACATCAACCATAATTTTCAAATGAGTGTAGTATATAATATGGATGACCTCACCTCATTGTTTTCTTCTAATAAATAATCTACGACAATGCTTAGATATTTTATGATTTTCAACTTGTTTTTAATTTCTGTTATACCCGGAGTAAGTCAGCATTCTGTATATGAAGGAAAAAGTATGTGGTCAATGATTCCCGGAGCAACTGAAAAATTTTCATATGAAACGAGTGATTCACTGAAAATACCCAATAACTGGTACACCATGAAATCCATTCATGAAGGAAATGTAGATGGATCCTATGAATTGTTACTTATAAATGCAGAAATGAAGAAAGGTGTTCCAAATGGGCAGGCTACGTTTTACCATTACAACATGCGTTTTATCATCAATGATTTTGATGAAAAAGGTGTAGACGCTTCTACAATGGGTGAAAGGACTTTAATCCGTGGTCAATATGAAAATGGAATTATAACAGATATATGGTCTTTTCAATACGGCAAACTAGAAGACTCTTCATCCTGGAATACCTTGTATTATGATACCCATAGTCAGGAATGGACTTTTAACTTAGACTCATTGCATTATTTTTCCGGGCACACCGAATCATCAGGTGTTTTTACAGGCAATTGGAATTGGCAAGCCGGATCTGATAAGATAAAATATTCCTACCATAAAGGAGTTTTGACAGGCATACAGAATGATGAAGTACCTGTATTTACAGAGGTGTTTGAACATGAAAATCAACTCCTGCAGTTGACAGACAGTTTGGTTTCAGTAGATACATCTCATTCATTTATATGGTCCTCCGGTAAAGAAAATGACGATCCTGTTTCAAATCATCAACTGGTTTTTTCAGAATTAATGGATAAAGCATTTAGACCGATATATTTGGTGAGAAAAGATATCCAATCACATCCTTTTTTTAAACTACCTAAAATAACAGGCACTACTAAACTTTTTCACCCACTTGAAGAGGAATATGAATTAATGCTGCAAATGGTTTTAGATCATTCGTATGAAAGAGCCGCAGCCATTGACAACCAGTTGGAGCAACCCATATTTCTACTGAGACGAAGCGCTCAACCCGCTTTAGATAGTTTATTTTTTACCGCTGAAAAGATTAAATCACAAGCCGCTGATTTGCGAAAAGAAACCGACTGGTTTTTATCTGCACCTGCTCGTGTTGTTTCTCCATACAAAATGATTAAAGACAGTAGTGAAATTTTCAGAAATCATCAGGAGGTTTTACAGTATTTTCTTCAAAAGGATGAGGAATTGAATTCTATGACTGAGGAATTATATGTGGGGTTAGATGAAATGAGATCTTTTCTTCAACTGACAGGTGCACTGGAAGAACTGGAAGAGCAATGGTATTATTTACTGGAGGAAATTAGAGAAGAAGCTCAGAAAAGTAAGGCAACTTTATATGCCAGTCAGATTTTAGACAATTGGGTTGAAGAGGAATTTATATTTAGGAATGAAATATATATAGCCGAGCCCTCTTTGACCGAAAGAAGGAATTTTCTTTTGGAAACATTGGATTATTTTCAATGGTATAAGCGCTTTTTTAAAGAGCGGGAATTGGATACTTTAATTTTTGCTGAGGGGTATTTTTCAGAGAGTTTTACGCAATATTGGTACAATCCATATATGGGTGAGCACAACGTAGAAGTTGTAGTAAGAAAGAAATTTTTACAAAATATTATTTCCAACTTTTGGCCTTACGTGATCGAATCTTTAATGCAGGCCAGGAATGGATACGAATTCATGGAATTACAAGATAAATTTCTAAAATATCGCAAATGGTTAGGCATGTTCCCCGACGATAAAAGTTCAGCAGCCAAACGATTGGACAGTAGGGGTAAAAAGGAATCAGATATGAAAAAGCTGGAAGCTCTTATTGAAGAATATATGGAAGTCATTGAAGAGTTTTGATTTATAAATATTGGATAATGGCCTTAATTAAATCAACTATCTCACATTTCTACAGAATAATATCCTTTTATTTGATCACCTAATGCATTGATGAAATTAGCTTCATATTGATAATTATCAAATTCAAATAAATTGCTATTTAATTGAACAATTTAATCTATTGTAATGTTAAATTATTATATATGAGCATTTTATCAGCGATTAATTCAAGTATAATCATCTTAATTATACCTACGATCTCAATTAAATTTGCATTAAGTCAGAATTCAAAACAAATCTGGCTTTAATCGTGATTGCGCATACTTTTATAAAAAATATATAACTTTTATTTATATATCTTATTTCCAGAAAGGAAGTAGGAATTATTATTCATTAATTAAACAACAAAAATAAAAACACATGGAAAATTCATGGAATGAAAATGGAAAATTGATTGGAGCATTATTAGCAGGAGCACTTGTTGGTGCAGCTGTTGGTGTTTTATTTGCACCTGAAAAAGGAAGTAAATTACGCGGAAAAATTGCAAAAGGATCCAAAGATTTGGCGAAGGATGTTAAGAAGAGTATCAAGAAAGAAGCTAAAGCTCTACAAGCTAAGGCAGAAGAACTTCAACAACGTGCAAGTCATAAGATGGAGGAAATCAAAAACATAGCCAGTGAATCCACCGAGGAATTGAAAACCAACGCAAAGCAAGTGCAATCCTCGATAAAGTCTTAAATCAACTATGATAAAGAACAATTGAGTAGAATCTAAAACTACTCAATTGGTCTTTATTATATTAAAATATAACCAAACCAACTCTTTTTACTTTTTTGTCAAATTACCTACCAAGATGGTCGACCCCGATAGAATAGAAATAATCACAGAACAGGTTAAAGCGTATATCGCTACCAATATTGAAATATTAAAATTGGAAGCTGCAGACCGTATTTCAGGTGTAATTTCAGGACTGATCAGTAATCTGTTAATCGCAGCAATTGGATTTCTTTTCTTGTTCTTTATAAGTTTATGGGCGGGCTTTTATATTTCTGAATTATCCGGTGATACCTATACCGGATTTGCTATTGTAGCCGGAATATATTTAATCCCCGGGTTAATAATTTACATAGGCAAAAAACGACTATTGACAGATCCTATTCGCAATAAAATTATAACCAATATATTTAAAAATAACGAGTCATAGAACCCCAAATTCATATGAAATCAAATGACATTATAAGCAAGTCAGATCTGACCACCCGGATGGTACAATTGCAAGCCGAAAAGCAAGTATTGGAACAACAAATGAAAGGTTCATTAGAAGATCTGGTGGATAGTATTTCTCCGGCCAGAGCAATTCGGAATATAGTGGGTGATGTGCTATCTGATAAGGAGATACATCACAATTTGACTTCACTAGGTCTGCATATGGGAGCCAATCTAATCACTTATAAAGTTCTAGGAAAAAACAAAAGCATAAAAGGATATCTGAGTTCAGCCTTGGTTCAACAAATTACTACAACTCTGATTAATAATAATATGCCTGCCATACTAACAGGTATAAATCTTTTAATTGATACAGTTTTGGAAGATGATGAAGAGGAGGATCTGGAAGTAGAACCAAGGGTAGCTGGTAGCTCGTAGCTCGTAGCAAAAAAGCTTTTAGCCTTTAGCAGTTAGCTTTTAGCGTAGGCAATCGATACCTTAATAAAAAATAACGCATGTAGCCAAACGACGGTATAGCCAAATAACGCGCGTAGCGCGCAAATGACAATAAATGACAGCGAAGCCAAATGACGCAAATCCCATGACAAAGCTTCACTTTCTACTTTAAACTTTTGGACTTCACCTCCTCACTTCCTCACACCCTCACCTCCACTCCTGACTTTCCAACCTTCAGAATATCAACCTGCCGAAGGCAAAAACCTCAACCTCATATTAGCTCGTAGCTCGTAGTTGGTAGCTCGTAGCAGTTGGCAAATTGGCAAAGGGCAGTGAGCAGTAGACTGGGCAAACTGTACCTCATAAAAAAAATTACGCGTAGCGCAAATGACATAAATGACGGCGTAGCCAAATGACGCGAAGCCAATGACACGAAGCAAATGAGGTCCCACCTCCTTAACCTTAACCTGCCGAAGGCAAAATCCTCAACCTTATCCTCAACCTTATCCTTATCCTTAACCTGCCGAAGGCGAAATCCTTAACCTCATATTAGCTCGTAGCTCGTAGCTGGTAGTTCATAGCTGGTAGTTCGTAGCTATTCGCGTTTCGCAATTCGTTATTCGCTTTTCACAGTTTCTCAATGCCTAAATAATCTCAACCGTTTACAGTAATCCGTTTTCCGTTCACCGCTCACCGTTTACTTTTTACTGCTCACCATTCATCTTTTATCCTTTTGACCTTTTTTTTACTTTCGACCTGCCGGAGGCGAAAACCTCAACCTTATCCTTATCCTCAACCTCAGCCTCAATTTAGCTGGTAGTTCGTAGCCATAGTTATTAGCCTTTAGCAGTAGCATTCGCAGTTCGCTATTCGTGATTCGCTTTTTGCAGTTCGTGATTCGCTTTTTCGTAGCTCGTATGCAGTTAGCAGTTTCTGCCTTCTCAACTCCTCAACTTCTCAACCTGCCGGCGGCAAATACCTCAACCTCGACTTTCGACTTTCCGACTTTCCTCCTATTATGCTCATAGTTCGTATCTGGTATGAAATGGTTTTAGTTTAGTTTTAGTTTTGGTTAATTTTCAATTTTCAATTTTCAATTTTCAATTTTTCGACTTTCGACTTTCAGACCATTCACCGTTCACTGCTCACTGTTCACCGTTCTTTCAACCTGCCGAAGGCGAAATCCTTAACCTCAACCTTAACCTTCTTACCGTTCATTCATTTTCAATAGTTTAGATACTGATCGGTAGCAAAAACCGGTCATGATACTTGGAAACCAGTTCAGGTCTAAGAATATTTATTATGAAAATTATCATATAAAATATTTTTTACATGAAAGAATTTTTGCAACTTTGAATGGTTAAAGGCTTGAACAGAAATTTTGTAAAATATATAATCCTATTTTAAAGCTACATACTTTATTATAATTTATATGTATAATAGAGTACTTACTTAACATTACATATTTAATTCACTTAATTTAAAAGTTGAAATATGAAACTAAACTACATTTTTTCAATGGTGTCCGTTTTCATGATGGTCATCAGCGGATTATTTGGGCAATCCAGGACCCTCACAGGATCAATCTATGATGCCAATACCGGAGATCCCTTAATAGGGGCTAATATCCTTGTAAAGGGTAGTACTGTAGGGGCCATTACAGACATTGATGGCAATTTTTCTATTATTGTAACAGGAGAAAGCACTCTTGTTATTTCCTATATTGGATATGTTGCCAGAGAAATAGTTGTCGGTGCGGATCAAATGAGTATTGAAATTGAGTTGGCACAAGGTGTGCAACTTGGAGAGGTAGTTGTAACGGCATTGGGTATTAAACGCGAAGAACGTTCTCTTGGATATTCAGTTCAGAATCTTTCTGAAGAGGATATATCGAATACCGGAGCCAACAATGTTTTGAATGCATTGCAAGGTCAGGTAGCAGGTGTACAAATTAATCGTGGAGGTGGTGGAGCCGGTCAGGGGTCACAGATTTTTATCAGGGGCTTTACTTCCCTGGACCCTACATCTGATAACCAACCCCTGTTTGTGGTTGATGGTATACCCATTGATAATAGCACTCAGGAATCTTTTGGTCGGGCGAGAGGAATGTCCAATCGGGCCATAGATATAAATCCAGCAGATATTGAAAATATTTCAATATTGCGAAGTGCTCCGGCTACTGCTCTTTATGGAGTAAGGGCAGCCAATGGAGCTGTGATTATTACCACTAAGCAGGGTAAAGCTGGAGATGTAAAAGTTGACTTTACCAGTAGTGTTGGAAGTCAGCAAATCATTAATTTCCCCGATTATCAGGACGTGTACGGCCCGGGTTTTGGGTTCGCCTCCGACCCGAATGGTTTTTGGCCATCATGGGGAGCTCCTTATGCGGAAACACCCGATTTAACATATCATAATAATTGGAGAAATTCAATGAGAAATGGTTTTACTTTTGATAATTCACTCAGTGTGTCAGGTGGAACGGAGTCAGCTCGCTTTTACACTTCATTTTCCAATTCGTATAATGAAGGAGTAATTCCCAATAATGATTGGACCAGGACTTCAGTCAGAGCTTCAGGTGAGATTACCAAAGGTAAATTTGCTTTGTCAGCCAGTACAAATTATATCAATTCCGGAGGTAGCAGGGTTCCATTTATCAACTTTATGGAACGACTTTCTTATTGGAACACCAGCGCCGATGTCACTGATTGGAGGTTTGATGATGGTACTATGAGAGCAGATGACCTTGCAGGAAGAGGGACTGGTAGAAACCCTATCTATGATGCAAATACCAATACCTACGTTGATGATGTAAATCGATTTATTGGAAACATAAGGACTTCTTATCAATTGAATGATTGGTTGCGTGTTGAATACTTGCTTGGATTGGATACCTATTCTGATGAAAGAACGGAAATAGAACCGGGACCTCTTGGTTTGGATCAGGAGTTCGTTTGGAGTGCTGTGGGAGGTTTCAGAGAGGAAACCAGGATCAATAGCCGGGATCTCACTTCTAATATCTCCCTTTTTGTTAACAAGCAGCTGTCGGATAACTTCAATTTATCACTTAGAGTGGGGAATGATGTTTTTGAGCGGTCAACAGATCTCGTAAGAGCAAATGCTTCTAATTTTGTCGTACCTGATTTCAGTCATTTTAGCAATGCCAGAGATTTAAATATAGGCCAAAGATTTACTCAAAGAAGACTTGTCGGTGTGTATGCAGATATGAATATTGACTACAAGGACATTGTATACTTAAATATTACGGGTAGAAACGACTGGACTTCCACACTTGTTGAAGAAAACAGATCATTCTTTTATCCATCTGTAAACCTGGCTGTAGTCCTTACAGAGTTGTTTGAGACTCCCAGTTGGTTGACCTATGGTAAACTTAGAACCTCATTTGCGGAAGTAGGTAAGGATGCGCCTCCGTATTCTACCCGAAGTGTATTCTTTTCCCCTTCTATCTTTCCATTGAATGACCAGGTTGGTTTTTCAAGAGGGGCAACCATAGCATCTGCTGACCTGAGGCCGGAAAGAACCGTTTCAACTGAAATAGGTCTTGACCTTAGATTCTTCAGAAATAAACTCGGTCTTGATGTCACATTTTACCAGGCAAATAGCCGGGATATGATCATACCTGTACCGGTATCCAATGCCACCGGATCCGCTACATTTATCACCAATGCAGGGGAAATTCAAAACAGGGGCATTGAATTGACCTTACGTGCACGTCTTGTTGAAAAAAGAGACTTCCAGTGGAATGTGTCTTCTAATTTTACAACCAATGCAAATAAGGTAATCAGTATCAGAGATGGAGTTGATGCCATTTTCCTTGGGAATATCGCGGCTTATATTAATCGACCATTTATGCAATTGGTGCCTGGCGAATCTTATGGAGCTATATGGGGTACAAGTTATGCCAGGTTTGGTTCTGATCCTGAGAATAATGTGTTGGATAAAGAATTACCTGTTCTCATTGGTGCCAATGGCTTTCCAGTGATCAACACCACTCCATCCATCGTGGGTAATGCATTGCCCGATTGGACCGCCAATATTGCCAATAGATTCAATTTCAAAAACTGGGACTTTTCTTTCAACATCGATATGGTAATGGGCGTCGATAAATACAATAAACTAGATCAGTGGGACTCTGCCTTCGGACATACAACAAAAACCTTAAACAGAACAGATTATGTAGTTTTTGATGGAGTAACTGCTGAAGGCAATCCAAATACTCAGGAAGTATGGTTGGGTCAGGGAGTGGATCCACAAACGAACAGAAATTATGGAGCAGGATTTCACCGTAATGTGTACAGGGTAGCGGTAGAACAATCGGTTGAAGATGCGTCTTTTGTCAAGTTGAGAAGTTTGACTTTGGGTTATTCTCTTCCTCAGTCTCTTCTGAGTAAGACTGCATTCCGGGCATTTAGGGCCAGTGTTACTGTTGATAATATTATGCTTTGGTCTCCATGGACACAGTACGACCCTGAAGCTTTCGTAAGCTCAGGAAGTAACCTGATTGGATTGGTTGACTTAGCTTACCCTGGTACAAGAAATATTTTATTCTCAATCAATTGCTCGTTTTAAGTAAGAATAAATAATTATAAATAATGTATTTTATATATCAGATTAATAATATGCTTTGTGTATCGCCTAATACATATTCAATGTCTGTTATAAATAATCCAGGTATATAACACATAAATTAAAAATAATATATTATGAAAAATTTTATAAAAATTGTATTACCCCTGTTCATTGTGACCTGCATGGGAGTAGGCTGTAGTGAATTTCTCGATATCAATGATGACCCTAATAATCCTACCAGTGCTCCTATTACAGGATTGATGATCAATACCACCTTTGAAACTGCCAGAAATACGCAAAGGGTTGGAGGTGTCACCTCTTTTTTTGTACAGCATTTTGCTTCACCCAATGAAGCTACAGGTACTGATATTCACGATGCAGTTTCTTATGGCACCCAATGGTCTACTCTTTATTTTAATCTTGGAGACTTAAACATTCTGATTGACCAGGCTGAAGCTATAGGTGCTACTTTTTATTCCGGTCCGGCAAAAATCATGAAAGCTTACAACTTAAGCCTATTGGTTAACTTATTTGGAGACGTTCCTTATTCCAATGCCTTTTCTTCGGATGTTCTACAGCCATCATATGATAATTCAGAATCTATCTACCAGGAAATGTTCCAACTCCTAACCGATGGGATAGCAGATTTGAATTCGGGAAGTTCTGCCGCTGTTCCAGGCGATGATGATTTTATCTTTGGTGGTGATATGGATGCCTGGAGGAAAACTGCTTTTGCACTTCAGGCCAGATTTTTAAACCATCTTAGCAAGACCAGTACCTACAATGCTTCTGCTGTACTTAGTGCTGTCGATAACGCGTTTCAGAGCAATGCTGATGATTTTGAAATGAATTTTTTCTCCAGCCCGATAGCTGCTCAGAACCAATGGTATAGGACAGCAGTATTAAATGCCGGTCTCAATCTAGGTGGCTGGCTATCTACTCAAATAGTCAATCAACTTAACGGTACTACCTTCGGAGTGGTTGATCCCAGGATCAATTTTATAACAGCACCTGCAGTCAATCCTAATTTTCCGGATTTAATCGGACAGTATATTGGAACACGAAATGGAGCTGGAAGAGGAAGTGCACCCGAACAGGGAGTAAGAGCAGTACTTGCTGTAGGTTCATATTATGCTTTAAGTGCTACCCAGCCACTCGAAATGATGACGTATGCAGAACTCAAATTTATTGAAGCAGAAGCAGCATTGGCATCAGGAAACAGGCAAAGAGCATACCAGGCATATGAAACCGGAATTAGATCTCATATGCAAAAGCTTGGAGTATCAAGTGCTGATATCAATTCGTACTGGTCTCATCCATCCGTTTCAGTAGGTATGAATAATCTCAATATCGGTCATATCATGAAAGAAAAGTATGTAGCTACTTTTCTAAATCCAGAAACATGGAACGACGCCAGAAGATATGATTATCAATACCAGGGATTCATGGCACCGGCAAATTCTGCATTGGGTGGTCAAATGATCCGTCTTGCACGGTATCCGGACTCTGAACTTCAACGAAATCAAAGCAATGTACCCGACAGATCAATGCTGGACAGGGTCTTCTGGGATATTTGATATAGAAATACCCTTTACTCTTAGGAGTAACTTACATGAAAATGTATAGATTCAGTATCCTGAGTCTATACATTTTTTTATTTATATGTAGTTTAACCATAGGTGAAAGTAAATCTTACTCTTTTAAAACCATACTTTATAAGAGATTGAGCAATAAATCTTATATTGTCATAGCTTGAAAGATGTATATAACTTCTTCAAGTTCAATTTTGGAATTATGATCCAATTTATTTTAAATGATGAAATGATAAAGACTTCTTATGGAAGTAGCAGGACTCTGTTAGACTTTATCAGGTATGAACAAAATATTCGTGGAACTAAAATAGGGTGCAGGGAAGGAGACTGCGGGGCATGCACTGTGTTAATTGGAAAAATTCAAAACGATCGGCTTAAATATGAATCTGTAACTTCTTGTCTTACACCATTGGCTAATATTCATGGGGCCCATGTTGTTACAGTGGAAGGACTCAATCTCAACACCCCAAATGCCGTACAACAAGCCATGATCGATCACTCCGCAACCCAATGCGGTTTCTGTACTCCTGGATTTGTGGTATCACTTTGTGGATATGCACTTTCAGACAAACCTGTTTCAAATGAGGGGGCGATTTCATCCATTGATGGTAATATATGCCGGTGTACTGGTTATAAATCTATTGAAAGAGCTGCATGGGAATTGGCAGACCTTTTAATAAAGAAGGATAAACATGATCCAATTTCATGGCTGATTAAGCATCGGGTTATACCTGAATATTTCTCAGGTATACAGGCAAGACTCATTTCAATAAAAATCACACCTGTTGTCAATGGCATAAGTAACCCAATAATAGGAGGGGGAACGGATCTCTTTGTCCAGAAACACGACGAACTTCACGATGCAGATTTGACATTTCTATTTAATGACCCTTCGCTGAAAGGAATTTATCAGGAGGGAAACCAATGCCGGATCATGGCTTCCACTACTGCGACAGATCTCATAGAAAGTCCAATATTTAAAAAGTATATACCTGGATGGCATGATTATATGAAACTGGTATCCTCCACGCCTATTAGAAATATAGGAACTCTGGCAGGAAATCTGGTTAATGCATCACCCATTGGTGATTTGACCGTAATTTTCTTAGCATTAGGCTCGGACATTCTGTTGAGCACACAAGATGGGAAATCAAGAAAACTTCCTTTGAAAGGCCTTTATTTAGATTATAAACAGTTGGATCTGAAGGAAAATGAAATAGTAAAAGAAATTAGTTTTGAAATTCCTGATGCCAGTGAAAAGTTTCACTTCGAAAAGGTAAGTAAACGAAAGTACCTGGATATTGCCAGCGTAAATTCAGCGATTAGAATTCAATTAACTGGAAACACCATCGAGTCGGTCCAATGCTCAATAGGAGGTGTAGCCCCTATTCCAAAGTATTTAAGTGCCACATCTGACTTTTTAACAGGTAGCGTTATGGATCATGATGCTATACTATCAGCTGCTGAAGTGATGCAAGACGAAATTGCACCCATAAGTGATGCCAGGGGATCCAAAGAATACAAAAGACTTCTGGCTCGTCAGTTATTTTACAGTCATTTTTGTACATTATTTCCACAATACATTCAAATGGAATCACTGGTATGATAAATATAGATGCTAAAAATCACGTAAGAGGCACATCTGTATATTTGGATGACATCCGGGAAATCAATGGTGCTTTATATGCTCTTCCGTTTTATGCTCCTGTAGCCCATGCAAAAATCGTAGATATAGATACATCAAAAGCACTTTCTCATGAAGGGGTGAAAGCGATATATACAGAAGCGGACATACCGGGAGACAACCAAATAGGCGGAATTATTCCCGATGAACCTTTGTTTGCGGTACATGAGATTCATTACTGGGGTCAACCTCTGGGTATTATAGTGGGCACTTCAGAACATGTTTGTCGAATTGCCAGAGAAAAAATCCACGTTGAGTTTACGCCTTTACCAGTTATTACGTGCCCTCGGGAAGCGAAGTCGAAAAATTTCCTTATTGCACCTCCCAGAGCTTTCAGATTGGGAGATTTAGATTCAGCCTGGAAGGAATGTGTTACCATTGTGGAAGGCAGAGTGGAATCAAATGGTCAGGAACACTTGTATATAGAAACACAGGGAGCGTATGCAAGAATGAAGGAAGATGGGAGCATGGTCATTTCTTCCTCTACCCAGGGGCCTACAGCTGTTCAGAAAACGGTTGCTCGAGTGCTGGGAATTCCCATGCATAAAGTGGAGATAGACGTTGTGCGCATTGGTGGAGGTTTTGGCGGGAAAGAAGATCAGGCTACTCCTTGGGCAGTTATGGTAGCATTGGCGACATTTCATACAGGAAAACCTGTTAAAATGTCTATGCACAGGATGGACGATATGCTGATGACAGGAAAAAGACATCCTTATACTTCTGATTTTAAAATCGGTCTTTCCAGTGATCTGAAGATTTTGGCATATGAAGTCACTTTTTATCAAAATGCAGGAGCAGCGGCTGATCTTTCTCCGGCAGTCCTGGAGAGGACACTTTTTCATGCCACCAACGCCTATTATGTACCCAATGTTTTGGCTACGGGATATAGTTGTAAAACCAATTTACCTCCCAACACAGCTTTCAGGGGTTTCGGTGGGCCACAGGGAATGTTTGTTATGGAGTCTGCCATTGCCAAAGCTGCGGAAACGCTTGGGGTTCATGCTTATGAAATCCAACAACGCAATCTTATTAAGGACGGAGAGGAATTTTCATTTGGACAAATAGCTGAAGACGCATTGGCAGTAAGTACATGGGATGAATGCGTAAAAAAATATAATCTGGATAAAAGAATCAAAAAGGTCGAATCATTTAATTACGACCAATTCAGGTTTAAAAAGGGAATAGCCGTCCAACCAATATGTTTTGGAATTTCCTTTACCAATACCATGATGAATCACGCCAGAGCTTTAGTTCACATATATGGTGATGGCAGCATTGGGATAAGCACAGGTGCAGTGGAAATGGGACAAGGAGTCAACACAAAGCTGTTTCAGATAGTAAAGGACTTCTTTGATATTCCCATTTCACAAATACGTATCGAGTCTACCAATACCTTGCGTATTGCCAATACTTCACCTACCGCAGCGAGTGCCGGAGCGGATTTAAACGGTAAAGCATTGGAAATGGCATGTAATAATATATGGCAAAGACTATTGCCACTTATCCATGACTTGCTGGATACCGATACTGAAAATAGCTTTAAGATCACAGATGGTTGGGTCTATTCTGGAGATAAGAAAACAGGACTTGCTTGGACAGATCTGGTGATCAAAGCTTTGCAAAAAAGAATCTCATTAAGCGAACATGCCCATTATGCCACGCCCTTAATTCATTTTGATAAAATGACAGAGAAAGGTCATCCTTTTGCTTACCACGTTTTTGGAACTGCCATTGTAGAAGTGACAGTGGATTGCTTACGGGGAATTTATGAAATTGATGCTGTTGATATTGTCCACGATTTTGGCATAAGCATGAACGTGCCTGTTGATCATGGTCAGATAGAAGGAGGAGTTGTTCAAGGTATAGGCTGGATGACTATGGAAGAGATACTTTACAATTCCGAAGGAAGACTTATAACCAATGCGTTGTCTACCTATAAAATCCCTGACATCTATGCAGTCCCTAAAGCCATCCAGATCCATCATATCGAATCTCAGGGACATGAATTGGCTATTAAGAAATCAAAAGCCGTGGGAGAACCACCATTGATGTATGGTTTGGGAGCTTATTTTGCTATAAGAAATGCTGTCAGGGCTTTTAATCCGGAATGCGACTTTACATTTGACGCACCGTATACCCCGGAAAAAGTGCTGATGGACTGCTTTCGGGGTCGAAAGAAAAACGTAAATGCATACCGTGAAAAGAATCTCTCAGATCAGAAACTATAGTGCTTTACTCGGAGGGCTAATTTATATGACAGGAGATACCATTGCCTCTATGATGATTTCAGAGTTTAATGTCATGAGGATATTAGGTATTTTTTTTATAGGCTGCACCTTATATGCGTGGGAAATCCAAACATATTTCCGGTTTATAGAGAGAAAGGTGTCTATTTATCACGGATGGAAAAAAGCAAGCAGAAAAGCCATGATGGCATCAATCTATTTTAATCCGTTGTGGATCACACGGCATTTATGCTTTATCTATTTGTTCTCAGGACGGACATCAGAGATATCATATTCATTGTTTATGACGGGGCTATGGGCTTTTATAGTGAATATTCCTGTTTCTATAATAGCGAATTATGTGATTCAGAATAAAATTCCCCTCTCATTTCGTTTTTGGAGCAGTGCCATTTTTTCAGGAATTATGGCAATTTATTATGCAATGAGCAGTGTATGGTTTTAGATTTCTATCGAAAAGTGAATGCTTTTATTAAGGCAGGGAAAGCTTGTGTTATCATGGTCGTGATACAAAGTAAGGGTAGTAGTCCCGGGAGAATTGGGTTTAAAATGCTTGTAACAGATGAACTTCTTTATGGGTCTATAGGTGGAGGAATTATGGAGCATAAATTGGTAGAGTTATGCAGAAGTCTTCTATTTAAGAAGGATGATAAGCCGTTTATATTGCACCAGATACACAAACCGGATATCCCATCAAACCGTTCGGGTATGATCTGTTCAGGTGAACAATACATTGCATTTTATCATCTTAAAGAAAACGACCGGGCTTGGATCAATCTCATTTTAGATAAAGAAAGAGGGACGATTATTTATACAAATGCAGGAGTGATTTATTCAAATAAAATAATAAACCATTATTCTTCAGAAGTAAAAGGAAGTAATAAATGGTACCTGGATGAGCCTGTTCTGCACAAAAATAAAGTATTTATCATTGGTGGCGGTCATGTCGGTCTTGCGTTAAGTGAGGTGTTGAGCCGTCTCGATTTTGAAATTCACCTTTTGGATGACAGGGACAACCTCAACACGATGGTAGAAAATACATTTGCACATTCAAAGAAAGTGATAGAATACAATCAGATAAACCAATATATACCGGAAGGAGAAAACATTTACGTTGTCATCATATCTTTTGGATACAAGACAGATAAGCTTATTGTCCAACAATTATTAGGCAAACAATACAAATACCTTGGAATGATGGGCAGTAAAACCAAGATCGATACATTATTAAATGAATTACGCGCTGAAGGTATACCTCCTGAACATCTGGACAAACTGTATTCACCTATAGGAATCGATATCAAAAGCGAAACCACCCAGGAAATAGCCATAAGTATAGCTGCCCAAATGATAAAAATTAAAAATCAGGGGTAAGCCCTTTATGAAAATCAATGTTCATCTTCATATCCGGCAGGTTTCATCCATCTTATGGGTGGAGCCGGCTCTGGCTTAAGGTCAACTTTAAGGAACTCCATAAGGCGGAGGGCTTCTTCTACAGCTTTTTCCAGTTGTGGATCATGTCCTTGAAGTACCATTTTAGGTTCCTGAATGACTTCAATGTCTGGAGGAACTCCTACACCTTCAACAGCCCATCTACCGTGAACATCAAAGAATCCTCCCCGGGGAGCCACAAATCGCCCTCCATCAATAAAAGGAGGAGTATCCCATGTGCCTACCAGACCGCCCCAGGTTCTTGTTCCTATCAGGGGTCCAATTCCAGCCTCCTTAAACATATATGGAAGAAGGTCTCCCCCGGATCCGGCTCTTTCGTTAATGATCATCACTTTAGGTCCCCAGATTCCGGCCATAGGTGTAGTCCAGGGCCTGCGGTCATTGGCCCGGCTGTTAAAGTAGCCAAACAACTGACGATTCATCACGTCAATCATGTAATCGGCTGCGGAGCCTCCACCATTATTGCGCTCATCTATGATCACCCCTTTTTTATCCTGTTGTGCGAAGTAATACCTGTTAAATGATGTAAAACCACCAGTTCCTGTATTGGGTAGATATACATAAGCCAATTGTCCATTAGACATTTCATCTACTTTGCGACGATTGCCTTCTATCCAGTCAATGGTTCTTAGTGCATATTCATTCGCAACTGGTTTTACGAGCCATTCTTTTGCTCCTTCTCTTTGAGGATTGGCATTGGTCTCTATCCTTGTGGCTTTACCTGCAGTTTGTTCAAAAAGACTGTAAATATTGATGCCGGCATTTACTTGTTTCCCATTTACCGATACGATATAATCACCTTCATTGATGCTTAAACCGGGAACAGATAAAGGGGATTCTACTCCAGGATTCCAATTTTCTCCATTGTATATCTTTGTAATTCTGTAATACCCATTATGGATTTCATAATCGCATCCTAATAAGCCTATAGGCACTCTTTCTATTTCGGGCATTTCACCTCCTGCAACATAGGAATGACCTATGGAAACCTCTCCACTCATGATGTCCAGCACATAATTCAAATCCGTCCTATGGTTGACATGATCAAGCCAGGGAGAATACCATTGGTATACATCATCCCAGGGAGCGCCATGGGCATTGTCAACGTATAAAAAGTCGCGCATGTATCTCCATCCTTCTTTGAATATCTGTTTGTATTCCTCTTTTGGATCTATTTTAATCTTTAGGTCAACCTTGAGTAAGCCCTCTCCTGCTTTGAACGGGCTTTTTGATGACTGAATGTGCCAACCTGCACTGTTTCTAAACAGAAGGTGTTCACCATTTGAAGAGGATACTACAGTGAAAATTCCTTTTGTATATTCTTCAGCTTTTAATTTTTTTACATCGTATTTATGCAAAGTTTGACCCGGAGTATTGGGAATGTTTTCTAAAACGAATAATATGTCTTCGGAACCTGTAATTAGACCTGTGTAGTTTCGGGCAGGCAGGGGTAAATGAACAATGCGGTTTTGAATGCCATCATGGATTTGTATCGAAACAGTCTTTTCTTTGTCTTTTTCTACTTTATCATCTTTGGAATCATCTTTGGAATCATCTTTATCTTTTTCTTCTTTTTTTAACTCTTCCTCATCGCTTTTTATTAGGGTGGGGGAAGAGGTCTCTTTGGATAGAATGGCTGCATACAGACTTCTGGTAATTTGTGGGTCGTAGGAACTCATATCCAGCCATCCTGAATTTAAACCATAATTGGTACTGGCTAAAAAATACAGGTATTTACCATTTTGATCCCAAATAGGTGTAATGGCGTCGGCCATCCCATCACTTACCTGAATTCTTGCGTTGGTTTCTACATGGTATACAAATACAGCTTTAAAATGACTTTCCAGCTGACGTGCATACGCTATCCATTTACTATCGGGCGACCACACCGGATTCATGGTTCTGTCCGGGTGAGCGTACCGGTCAGTTTCAA
The DNA here is from genome assembly GCA_041749255.1 of Saprospiraceae bacterium. Taxonomy (GTDB): domain Bacteria; phylum Bacteroidota; class Bacteroidia; order Chitinophagales; family Saprospiraceae; genus JABDLO01. The sequence goes on along the minus strand of JBGTBR010000091.1, from coordinate 59,527 downwards.
CAATTCTGTTTTCACCTGTTTCAGTATTGACTATCCATATGTTATAATCGGTATCGGTAAAGGAAAGATATCGCCCATCAGGTGACCAGTCAGGTTTGAAGAAAAAAGTCTTATTTTGAATGGGTATTGTTTTGGAGTTTTGTCCATATTGGTCAGCCAATACGAGATCGTACTCTCCATCTTTATCAGAAAACCATGCTATCATATCTCCTTTAGGCGACCAGGCAGGAGCCCTCTCAGCCGTTCCGGTACTTTGAGTAATGTTCCTTCCAGCTCCATCTTCCTTTGGAATTGAAATGATTTCACCTCTCACTTCAAAAAGTGCTCTTTTTCCATTCGGTGAAAGAAAAGGTTGAACCAACTCATTGGCAGCCACTGACTTCCAACGGGGTCTGGAAAAACTCATATCCCCCTTAACATGGATTTCCAGTTTCTTCCCCTCTTTTGTTACAGGATTGAGAAAGTATAACAATCCTCCATATTCATATACTATGGCATCATCACCTGCATCCAGACTTTTAACGTCATATTTTTTGTGAAAAGTGATTTGCTCTTCATCACCGGTAGCAGGATCAAAAGACCAAATGTTACTCGCAAAATCCCTTTCAGATATATAATATACCTTTCCACCATACCACACAGGGTCTAAATGCCTTTCCAGTGTGGGTTGTGGAGTTGTCATAAGTTCCTTGGTATCTAAGTCTACTATCCATATGGGCATGGCCTGACCTCCCCGGTAATTTCTCCATTCAGGATCCCAGGAAGTAATGGGTGTATAGGCTATATATTTTCCGTCAGGTGATATCTCACCATATGCAGCTCTGGGTATTTCTATTTCTTCCGGAAATCCCGCATTGAGATCAACTGAAAAAAACTTATTTGTTTGTTCGGGCCTTCCTATTCTTCCCGATCTGAACATGATTTTTCCGTCGGGTGTCCATCCCTGAACAAAATCCCCTCCCGGATGCCAGGTCAGGCGTTTTGGATCTCCACCTTCAGACGGCATTACATACACATCTATATTACCATCGTATTCTGCAGTGAAGGCAACCCATCTTCCATCAGGTGAAAAATGAGGAAGAGATTCCTGACCGTCATTACTCGTCATGCGTATGGCATCACCACCATTGCGATCTACTTTCCAAAGATCATTTGCATATACAAATACGATGTGAGTTGAAGATATGGTGGGTTCCCGAAGGAGTTGTGTGCCCTGTGAAATGCTTTCAAACGAAAAGAGTAGGCTTACAAAGAAGTAGAAATATTTGTTATACATGAGCTTAAAATTTAATGAAGTAAATCGTGGAAAGAGTGGTCATTATGGAACTTGAACACAAAGGAAATAAACATCGACAAATTGGTGAACCGGATGATATTGCTATAGGGTTCCCATATTAAACTCTTCGTGCGAATCATGGATGGTAAAAGTAAATGTATTATTTATTTTCTCAAAATTATTGTAAACAACCTTCGAGAAATTACCCATAATTTATTTTCAGAGCTTAGGATTTCCGTAGGCAGTATGCAGTGGGCAGTATGCTTTTAGCAGTTAGCTCGTATGAAGGAAATTTGGGATAAAGGGATTTAGGAAAGTTAAATGTTAAGCGTTAAATGTTAAGCGTTAAATGGTTAAAATAACGCGCATAGCGCAAATGACAGCGAAGCAAATGACGTCGCAGCCAAATGACGCGAAGCAAATGACCTCCTCACTTCCTCACCTTAACCCTTGACCTTTCGACTTTCAGACTTTCAGACTTTCGACCATTTTTAGCTCGTAGTTCGTAGCTCGGAGTGCAATTGGCAGTAGGCAGTGAGCAGTGAGCGGTTGGCAGTGAACAATTTATTTCGAACCGTTGGTGCTTAAAAAGGATTTTACATTAACCTTGGGCTTTACCCAAGGTTAATGATTCCGCACCGTTGGTGCTTTTTGACAAAATCTTTTAAGGTGCTATTTGCACCAAAATCATTCAATATAACCAAATGGAAAAGCACCAAAGGTGCGATGAGCAAGCACCCAATGCTTTGGGCGAACTAATGGGAATACTATTTCCCAAGCACCAACGGTGCGCAATTAATCACCCAAATCTATTGATAACACACCGTTGATGCTGGTTTTTTATTTCGTCCTTTGATAATTAGCAGTGAGCAGAGGGCAGTGAGCAGTAGGCAGTATTCAATGGGCAGTAGGCAGTATACTTTTTGCAGTTAGCAAAGTTGAGGTTTTTGCCTTCGGCAGGTTAAGGATGAGGATGAGGTTAAGGATGAGGTTTTTGCCTTTGCAGGTTGAGAGCCTTCGGCAGTTGATAAGTTTGAGAGTTGAGGGTTATAAATAATGTCAACTACGAATTGCGAATTGCGAATGATAACTGCCAAAAGCCAACTGCTAAAAGCTACGAACTACGAGCTACCAGCTACGAGCTATTGTTGTTAAAACTTGGGACAAAAATCCACAGTATTGTAGAAGTCTCCTGTAAAGGTGATGGACAATTCGAATGAGTTGAGACCAGAACGGCGGTTTGTGAGATCACGAAGGTTGTGATCGTAACTTAGACCCAGTAAAAAACTTCCGGTCTCAAATCCAACAGCAAGAATTGCAGATTCAGGCCCTGCTTTGTCTACATGGTCTGTGATTCTGAGCCAAGGCCCGATATGAAAAAATTGTGTAGCGTCGTTATCCAGCTGATACCGAAAATTGGTTCCGATGTTGTACTCTTTATGAATATCCTGGAGCAGAATTAATACTCTGGGCTGAATACTCCACATAATAGGAAGTGAAAATGACGCACCTGTATATATTGAAATTCGCGGATCAAGGAGATTTCTGGTCACCAGGTTTGGATCATTGGTAAATTCATCTTTATAAAAGGAAATATTAGGAGTATTGATGTGAAAAACACCCACACCGGCATAAAAATTTGTGGTTCTTGTCGGACTGATGGAGTAATTTATTCCCAGTCCCATATCAGCATATCCAAAGTTGTTATTTGGAAGGAACTCTCCGGAAGGCAATGTATAACCATCAATGGCATTAAACTGATCTTCGAAGGTCAAATTTTCAAAATTGAGGTTCTTTTGTCCAACCCCAATATAAAAACCTGCACTCAAAAATTGTTGAGTCCGCTGATCCAATGATTTGTGATAGGCTCCATAAACGGAAAGTTGAGTGGTGTTAAAATCTATGGTACTTACCCGATCTCCAAAAAAGTTTATTCCCACTGCAAATCGGTCGGGATACTTGGAAGTTCTTTCATTAATTGGATAACTTACATCGCCAGAAAGGGTGTATGTCCTGAAGGGATCATCCAAAGCTGATCTCCATTGGTCTCGATAGGCCGTACTCACTCTAAACCGGCCATCAGAAGTGCCTGTCAAAGCCGGGTTCAACAAAAGTGGATTTGCATAAAATTGAGAAAAATGCGGGTCTTGAGCATGTATGCTCTGTGTACTACAAATGACGATACAAATAAATGCCAAACACCCAATAACAAAAAATCTATTCATGAAACTTTGTTTTTCATCTCTATGCTGGGATAATAACGAATAAAAGTCCAATTGTTGTTTTGAGTAGCTCCATTTTCATTTAAATGTAATCCTAATATAAAACCGGCAATATTCATGAAGGCTTCTATTACAAGGCTGGATGCCTTCATAAATGGGCACGTGTTCGATTTTCTGTCCTCAACCCCCAAAGCTTTGGGGGCTATTTCTGCGGAAAAAAATCTTCACGAGCACCCATTTCTATTGGCCTCCAGCCTTTCACGACGATCCCTCATAAATAATGCCGTTTGTTTTGAACATGGGAAATAAAAAAAATCGATATTTTGCACAGTATACATGGAAAAGTCAAAAAAGAAGTACATAGCTCGAAAAGTTCATGGTATTTGTCATCTAAGTACTATACCTGTAAGGTCTAATCCATCAGAACAATCCAATCTGATTAGCCAAATGCTCTATGGTGATACTTGCAGGTTGATTACAAAAAAACATAATGATTGGGCACGAATTATCACAGAATGGGATGAGGTGGAAGGATGGATCAATTGCCGGCAGATTACTTTGATAACCGAAAAACAATACAATAAATTTTCTACCAGGTATGCTAACACTTTAGAATTGCTTCAATCAGCCATGTCTGGATCTTTGGTCTTACCTGTGATTATCGGTTCTTCACTTCCTTTGTACGATGGACTGTCCTATCAAATGCCCGATGGAAAGTATTTTTATAACGGTCAGGTTTTTGTGCCGGGTGACAACAGATTGAAGGTAGGTATCATTCAAAAAATTGCAATGAAGTATCTACACACACCCTATTTTTCCGGAGGGAGAACTCCATTTGGCATAGATTCGGGTGCATTTATACAGATGGTATACAAAATTGTGGGGATTCGAATGGGGAGATTACCGGCTCATCAGGCCAAAGAGGGAGAATGGATACATTTTGTGCATGAAGCTCAGGCCGGAGACATTGCTTTTTTTGAAAATGAAGATGGCAGGATTGTACACGCAGGAATTATTTTAGGAGATAATAAAATCATCCATGCCCATGATTGGGTGCGTGTAGACACGCTCGACCACTATGGAATATATCAAAAGGAAATAAAATCCTATACCCACAAACTTAGAATGATTAAAAGGATTATAGAATTTCACTAGTGTCGTGTCACGTGTATTCTGTCGGTTAAGTCGCAGGTATTTTTCTGGCTGTTGAGTAAAAAAATCCGCGCATAGTAGACACTACGTAAGGATTTTTTTTCGAAAACAGGCTGGAAAAGATCAAGACTTGGATCGGCAAGAATATACGTGGCACGGCACTCGGAGGTGACTCAATTATAAATCCTAAATGGGATTCTCTACGGAAAAGTATAAGTAGTTAAAGTCGGGGTTTTGGCTTTTTTATACAGAGGAATCGACATCGTAAATACAGGCAATGGATTCATTCCCGGTAATTGTATAATATGGGGTCGAAATGAAAGATCATCGTCAATGTCAAAATCAATAAGATGCCTGTCAATAAAGGCTTCGAAGACATTCAAAATGTGAGCCAATGCCACTACCAGGTACCCATATTCCCGTTGTTTAAGGAAATTATCCCGCACGGCTCGTAAAGTTGTTGGATTAGAAACACCGCGGTAGCTATCAATCTCGCCATTGATCAAGTCCAGATGTGCATTCCTCCACTCTTTATACCTGCTGTTATTCCACAACATCCACCCAATGGCGGCACCTTCTCCTGCAATAACGAGAGGAACCTTCCAATACCTTTTGTTATACACTTGTCCTCCTCCCGGGATAATCAGGGAATACAATGCCGCTTTACCCGGCTTCCCTGTAAATATGTCAAAAATGGAATTTCTTTCTGTAGCAGTGGTATCCGAATCATCAGTTTGCCTGTCACCAAGACCTGAGTAGGGTGGAGGCTGTGCAGTGAATTGAGCTATCGCCAGAAAACCCACTCCTCCAACCAGGAAAAATACAATGATCACTCTAATGATATAAAAATCATGCATTTATTCATCGATTTGATCTAATAATTCTGTTATGTGATTAAATTCACGATCTGAATTAAACTTTAAAACGATACTTCCGATGCCTTTGTGATTTCTTTTAATATCCACTTTGCATCCAAAGAGGGAACTGAGTTTATCTTTTATATTTCGAACTTCTGGGGGCTGTTGATATATATGCTTACTTTTCGGAATCGGGGAAGACTCATTGTATTGGCGGATCAAGTCTTCTGTACCTCTGACTGATAATTGTTTTTTGACAACTTCCTGAAATACATTAAGTTGAGTTATGGGATCTTCCAGTCCTGCAATGGATCTTGCGTGACCCATAGTTATTTTTTCTTCTTTTAATCCAGCCTGGATAACGGGAGGTAGCTTTAGAAGCCTTACATAATTGGTAACGGTGCTTCTGTTTTTTCCTACACGGTTACTGAGTTCTTCATGGGTAAGATTGCACTCATCCATAAGTCGTTGGTAAGAAATGGCGACTTCAATCGCATTGAGATTGGTACGTTGAATATTTTCAACCAGAGCCATCTCCAGCATTTCCTGGTCATTAGCTACACGTATGTATGCTGGAACCTCTAAAAGGCCGGCCATTTTACAGGCTCTCAAACGTCTTTCTCCTGCTATGAGTTGAAATTTGCTGTCACCCATTGAGCGAAGAGTAACGGGTTGGATAAGACCAAAAGTTTTAATGGATTTGGCAAGTTCCATTAATTCTTCAGTATCAAAATCTTGTCTGGGCTGAAAGGGATTGGTTTCAATATTTGTAATAGGAACAAATGCTGCATTACCTGCCAGTTCACGAATGCTTGTCCTGGTGACTTCTGGATTGTTATTTTGCTCGATATTGGATAACAGGGCTCGGATTCCTTTCCCCACTTCTTTTTTTCTACTCATATTTATTGATTAGTGGCCGCTTTGGTAAGTATAGATCTTACCTTTTGGTCATTGAGTTTTTTAAAAATGCTGTCTTCATTTTGGGCAAGAAATTCTTTAGCGAGATTGAGGTAATTATTTGCCCCTTTACTGGTAACATCATATAATATAACTGGCAATCCAAGACTGGGCGATTCTCCTATTTTGGAATTTCGGTGTATAATGGTCTCGAATACTTTATCCGTAATGATTTCAGAGACTTCTTTGATCACAATATTGGCCATATTCAACCTTTTGTCATACATGGACATGACTACACCTTCAATGGTTAGATGAGGATTGGTACTTTCCTTAACCATGTTGATGGTATCTTTCAGTTTTCCATATCCTTCTAAAGCAAAAAATTCGCATTGAAGTGGAATCAATACAGAGTCGGCAGCGGTGAGGGCATTTAAAGTGATCAAACCCAAAGAGGGAAGGCAATCAATAAAGATATAATCGTATTGATCTCTTAATTGATCAACAATTTCCTTTAGAGCAGTTGCCTTATTGTTCGCCGTTACCAGGTCTATTTCTGCTCCCACCAAATCAATAGAAGAGGGTAGCAGATACAAATTAGGAGTATTGGTAGATAGGATCACATCCACCGGGTTTATGCCATCGATCAAACAATCGTACAAGCTGTAAGCGTCTTCTGATAGATGAATGCCCACTCCGGAACTAGAGTTAGCCTGTGGATCAGCATCGATCAAAAGGATTTTTTTGTTCAGTACAGCCAGTGCAGCCGACAGATTAATGGCAGTTGTCGTTTTTCCTACTCCACCTTTTTGATTAGCAATTGCTATGACCTTACCCATTTCCAGATTCTTGTTAATGTATTATTTATAATTTTACTGCAAAGATACATGAACTTCTTTACCGACTTCAGGTAATATTAGTTTTTTACCTGCCTTTTTAAACGCATTCACCGCTTTTTCGGTATCGATGGTAATAGGTGGAAACGTATTATAGTGACAACCAATAATGGTATTACATTCAATAAATTCAGCGGCAATAATGGCGTCTTCATAGCCCATGGTAAAATTATCGCCTATGGGAAGTATGGCAAAGTCCAGGGTATAACCATAGCGGGGTATGAGTTGCAAGTCCAAAGTGAGGGCAGTATCCCCGGCATGATAAAAGGTCACTTCATCATTGGATATAACAAAGCCACCTGGGTTTCCTCCATAGCTGCCATCCGGAAGCATGGATGAATGTGTGGCTTGAACGTATTTTGCCATTCCAAAATCAAATGAATATTTTCCCCCTAAATTCATACCATGCCCTCGAAATCCTTTGTTGGCATACCAGGTCACTATTTCGTAATTGGAAATAATGTGTGCATTATTCTTTTTTGCAATGGTCTCTACATCTGAAACATGATCGCCATGTCCATGGGTTAGGAGAATATGATCAGCTCGTAATTTTTCTACGTTTATGACGCCTTCTGCCAGGCTATTGCCTGTGATAAATGGGTCAAAAATTAAATGTATTCCTTTGGTTTCTATGTAAAATCCTGAATGGCCTAAAAAAATAATTTTCATATTTCGCTGATTTTAAAAGTGTAATAATAATGATTTACTACCCTGAATTGATGCTATAGACAAAATAGGGTATTACGAAAATATAACCTTTTTTATTCAAAATGGATTAATAACGCCTGATAGTTCGCATTTAATTGGGAAAATATAATGTACAATTCTCATTATCATTCACTGTGAATTCTGAAAGGTAAGCAACAATTTTGTAATGAGGCAGGTTAGTCTATCAGTGTTATAATTATCATGTCAATTAGATCAAAGATATGATTAATGTGGTTAAAACGGTTTATAATGCGATTTTAGAAGTACTGAATTTAGAAGTACTGAATAAAAAAGAAAATTCATGATACGACTTAGATCAATACGAGTTTATTTACCTGATTATTTTAAGTATGTAAAATTATAAAAATGATGATAACAAAAAGTGCAGGTTTATTTTTAATGCTTTCCGTTCTATTCCTTTTCTCTTGTAGCAAGGACAAAGTTGATTGTGAAGATACGATGGCTGTTAATTTACTTTTGAGTTCTGAGGTGCAATCTCTCAATAATTCTATTGCAGCGTATAATGTAGACCCTACTGATGCAAGTTTATGCAGAGACTTAAGAGATGCCTATGATGATCTTATTGATGTACTTAGAGATGTGCGTGAATGCTTTGACGCGACAGGCCAACAGCAGGTAGATCAGGATATCAATTCAGCTACCCAGTCAAGGAATTCGTTGACTTGTTGACCGAGTATTAATATAATATTTAAACATTAACTCTACTCCATTTAAAAAAAATCAATGTTTTATTGATAAGGAGATTGAAGTATGATTAATTAAAAAGTTTTTTATATTTGATTATTATTTCATACCTAAACTTTATATCAATGAAACAATTACTAAAAATTCTGGCATTATCACTTTTGATCATTGGCTTTTCTTCTTGTGGTAAGGACAAGGTTGATTGCAATAATTTTGAACAAATAATTGCCAATGAGTTTGGTCAAATTTTTGCAGCTGCTTTAGCCTTCGGTCTTGATCCTACACCTTCAAATTGTAATAATTATAAAAATGTCCTGAATGATTATTTGGATGTTATTGAAGATTATAAAGACTGTGCACCCACTGCTGCCGAAAGAGATGAACTAGAATTTGAAATCGAACAAACCAGAGAAGATATAGAGGATCTCGGGTGCTAGGTTCTTATCACCAGAATGGTTTTTGATCTATAATTTACGGATCATTTGAAAGGTAATGGAGTCCTACGTTGTATGAAGTACGCATAAAGATTTTAATTTCGATATTATGTAGCTCTCCAAAGGCAAAGGATGATACCTATAATATGGGATTTAAATGTTGGGACTGAAAGTAAACAATTCTTTTGGTGATAATTTAACCTATTGTGTGAATTTTTCATATATACTTGATGTTTATTATCACGGACTTTGGTCAAATTATTTTTAATAAATGTTGAAAGCAAATACTAAAATTCTATGAAGTCAAAACATTTTTTCATTCTGTCATTAGTCGGTGCATGCTTATTTCTTTTTTCTTGCAAAAAGGATTTGTGCGCTGATTCGATTGAAGTGCAAAACACACTGGATGAGGCTCAGGGAAAGGCCATTGCTGCTCTTACTATTTACGATGGAAATAATTCATTGACCAACTGCATTAAAGCCCGGGAAGAGTTGGAAGACTATTTGGATGTACTCACTTCACACAGAGAGTGTTTTGTCTCTGGTATAGATTTGATGGAGTTGGACGGTGAAATTCAAGCAGTGGAAGAGCTATTGGAAGATTTCAGAGCTATACAGTGTTAGATTATATATCAGTATATTTCACCACTCAGCCTCAATAATTCTAGTTCAGTGATTTTTAAATTATATTGAGCATTGATCAGGCGGTTTAGTGCATTGTCATATCTCTGCTGATCCTCGTTTAATTCCAAAATAGTTGACCCTCCCAGTTTAAATTTTTCCAGAGATATTTGAAGATTTTCTTCAGCAAGTGCTTTGTTTTCTTCTTCAATTTGTAAAATTTCCTTATCGGAATTAAACCTGTTATACGCAGCTGTGATATCACTGATAATTTGCGCTAACATGTCTTCTTTTTGGTTTTCAATGATACGGGTGTTAAGATGATTGATCGAGATCTGGTTTTTCCGATTATTTCCATCAAAGATATTCCAGACAGCTGATAAGCCGCCAGTTATCGCAGCACTTCTGCTTTGCAATGCAAACGCCGTATTGGATCGCGTAAAATTATAGCCGGCTGCTCCATTCAGAAATATTTGAGGTTTTGAACCTGCATCTATTTCTTTTTCCATGAGTTGATTGATGTTCTTCATTTTATCCAATAGAAGCAGATCTACATTGAGCGATCTTGCATTTTCAAGCAGCGCCATCAAATCATACTCCCTTCTTAAAGATATAATGTCCACCGGTGTAAAATCAGTATTTAGATCCCGGTTAAGCAAGTAATTCAGTCGTATTTTATTATTGTTTAAATTGTTTTTAGCGATCGCTAGTTCAGAGCGTTGTGTATTAAGATCCGTCTGGGACTGTAAAAATTCTAGTTTTGAACCTCTTCCCAACTTCCATCTCTCATCCGTAATTTTCAACCGATCATTATAATAGACAATGATGGTGTTGAGATATTGCACTATATTTTGTTGCAAAATGACATTGTAGTATGCAGTAATGACTTCAAGTAGTACATTTTGAATCGCGAGCTGGCTTTCAAGGCTTGCAAACTCCTTTTCTCTATTCAATCTTTCTAAAATGGTTTTGCCTCTATTCCCATCGTATAAAGGCAAACTTATATTCAGACCGACATTGGGTGCAACTGTATATCCAAACCTGTTTAGATCTCTACCATCCAAAAATGTAAGATTCACATTATTGCCGGTCATATTAAAATTACCTACTACATTTACTTGGGGACCCAGCCCTGCATTGGATCTGTACACTTGCATTTCTGCCACATCTGCTTGCATCTGGGCGATCTGAATACCAAAGTTATTGGCCAAAGCTATTTCTATAGCTTCTTCCAGTGTAAACAAATCCTGACCTCGAATGGGATATTCGGTTATTAAAAAAATTAAAAATAACAATACATTTTTAATCATAAATACACTAGTTTTTATCCGGTTTGGGCATATTGTTCAATTTTATCCATCCTGGCAAAATCTTTCTTCCTGGTCAGATAGATATACATTGTTGGTATCACATATAGAGTAAGTGCCAATGAAAACAAAACACCTCCAATCACAACGATACCCATAGACATTCTGCTTTGTCCTGCTGATCCCAGAGCCAGAGCTATGGGAAGGGCACCTAATGCAGTGGCCAGAGTGGTCATGATGATGGGTCGCATTCTCAATGTGGCCGCTTCAAGGGCAGCTTCATATTTTGACATTCCTTTGGCTCTTAATTGATTAGCAAATTCCACAATAAGTATACCGTTTTTTGTCACCAAACCTATGAGCATGATGATACCAATTTGACTAAAAATGTTCAAAGTTTGATCTGTTATCCATAGAGAAAATACAGCACCTGCCAACGCCAAAGGTACTGTGAGCATAATGATAAACGGATCTATAAAACTTTCGAATTGGGCGGCTAATATTAGATATACTAAAATCAAAGCCAACATGAATGAAAACAGCGTACTGTCAGAACTCTCAACAAAATCTCTGGATGAACCTGTCAACGTTGTTCTGATGTTAGGATTGTCAATTTTATCTCTTATATCATTCATAGCATCTATTCCATCTGCAATTGTTCTTCCCGGAGCCAATCCGGCAGAAACGGTAGCACTTAACCACCTGTTGTGCCTGTATAAAGTAGGAGGCGAACTCTCTTCTTCGACTTTTACAATATTATCTAATTGTATCATAGCTCCCTGAGCGTTTTTTACATAGAGAGATTTCAGATCCAATGGTTCATCCCTGTTACCTCTGTCAAACTGACCAATGACCTGATATTGCCTACCTTCCATATTAAAATAACTGAATCTCTGACCTGCAAATGCCAGTTGCATGGTGGTAGATACGTCAGCAACGGAAACGCCCATACTCTGGGCTTTATCCCTGTCAATAGATATGGATAATTCTGGCTTGTTAAACTTTAAGTCAATATCCGAAATGGAGAACACTGGGCTACTTTCTACTTCTGACATAAACATGGGGATGTATTCTCTCAGTGTTTCCAGGTCAGGTGATTGTAAAACATATTGTAATGGAAGCCCACCACGTCTATTACCGCCAATGGTTTGCCTTTCGCTTGAAAAAGCTTTAGCATCGGGCATTTGCTTTAACTGTGCATTTACATATTGGTTTAACTGGCTTTGTGAATACTCCCTTTCTTGTGGATCTTTAAGTGTTATCCTCGAAAAAGCTGTATTTGCTCCTCCAGGCCCTGAAAAACCGGGTGAAGTATAAGTCATCACACCAATTACACCAGGAAGTTTATCGAGCATTAAAGCCGCTTTTTGTACATATGTATCCATATATTCATATGACGAGCCTTCAGGAGTGACCATATTTACGACCAGCACACTTCTGTCGTCCAATGGAGCTAGTTCAGATTTCAATAGATTACCAAATAAAAAAATCATCCCTGCCACAACCAAAAAGATCATAAAAACCCAATGTTTTTTGTTGAGAAATTTAGCTAATCCTGATTTGTATCCATCTTCCATACCCTTGAATAAGGGTTCTGTCATCATATAGAATTTATTTCTCTTTTCTTTTTTTCTAATCAAATAAGCATTTAACATCGGGGTTAAAGTAAGAGATACAAAAGAAGAAATAAGTACTGCAGAAGCTAGAACTATACCAAATTCTCTGAAAAGGCGCCCTACAAAACCTTCCATGAAAACGACGGGTAAAAACACGACCGCCAGGGTGATAGAGGTGGAAATAACAGCAAAGATAATTTCATTGGATCCCTTTACAGCAGCTTCTATCGGATTCATCCCCGCTTCTACTTTCTTATAAATATTTTCAGTAACAACAATACCATCATCCACCACCAGACCCGTAGCCAGTACAATTGCGAGAAGTGTTAACACATTTATAGAAAAACCAAAAAGAAACATGATGAAGAATGTACCTATCAATGAAACCGGTATATCAACCAAAGGTCTAATGGCCATAACCCAATCCCTGAAAAACAGAAAAATAATAAATATTACCAGTCCCACAGCGATGTATATGGTTTCCTGTACTTCACTTACAGAATTTTCAATAAATACAGTGTAATCCAGAAACATTTCCATGATTAAATCATCGGGCATATCACTCTTTACCTGTTCAAATCGATCTCTTACTTCTTTTGCAATTTCCAGGTAGTTGGCACCGGGTTGTGGACTGATGGCAACAGCTACCCTGGGTCTTTGATTGATTCTGAGAATTCCTTCTTCATTTTCAGGTCCAAGGACTGCATAACCTACGTCTTTAAGTCGAATGGTCTTATTGAGATCCGAGCGTATGATTAGATCGTTAAAGTCTTCTTCGGTTCTAAATCTACCCAAGGTCTTCACAGCCAACTCTGTTACATCACCCTGAAGTTTGCCACTGGGGAGTTCAATATTTTCACTATCCAAAGCATTCCTGATATCCTGTGTGGTGACGCCCTGGGCTACCATTTTTGCAGGATCCATCCATATTCGCATGGCATATTTTTTTGAACCCCATATCCGCACACCACTCACTCCTCCAATGGTCTCAAAACGGGGGGCTACTACATTTTCTGCAAAATCGGTCAGTTGGAGCAGGCTTTTTTCATTACTCCACATACTGATCGCCATGATTACTTCAGAGTCCGCATCCGCTTTTGAAACACGGGGCATGCCTTCCATATCTCTTGGTAACTGACCTAAAGTTTGAGATACCTTGTCCCTAACATCATTGGCGGCTTGCTCCATATTGGCATTCAGGTTAAACTCCACCGTAATATTGCTTGAGCCCAAACTCGATCTGGAACTAATGGTGCGTATTCCTTCTACACTGTTAATGGCTTTCTCCAAAGGTTCTGTAATCTCTCTTTCGATAATTCCGGAATTAGCACCCGGATAAGAAGTGGACACTGAAACGATTGGAGGATCAATAGAAGGAAATTCTCTCACACCCAAAAATCCTATTGAAATCAACCCGAAAAGCAAAATCAATAAATTCATTACAATCGCTAAAACAGGCCTTTTTATTGAAAGAGTGGAGAGTGTCATGGATGTGAATTTATGGATTTATAATATTCTTTACTACTACCGGGCTTCCCTGAGTTATGTTGATCAGAGCACTTGTGATGATAGAGTCTCCCGGGGATACACCTTCTAGTATTTGTAAATAACGATCAGTCCGTAAACCTGTTGTGACAATTTTTTCTACAGCCCTGCCATTTTGCATGACAAATACTTTTTTACCTTTGAGAATAGGAACTATCGCTTCTGTGGGCAATAATATGGACTCTTCTTCATCCAATGGGAGAGTTACTCTGACAAACATGCCTGGAAGGAAATGATCATTTTTATTAGAGGTTATGGCACGTACTCTTAGGGTTCGCAATTCTTCATCTATTTTAGGGTCAATGGCAGTTACTTTTGCAGTTGAGATTTCTTCTCTGCCATCTATGGTAAAAGACACATCCTGATTCAATTGAACCTTTGATGCATACCTTTCAGGGATAGTAAAGTCAATTCTGATAGGGTCAGTTTGAACAAGATTCGCAATGAGATCCATTGGGGTAACATAAGCGCCAAGAGATATGTTTTTAAATCCAATTTTCCCGTGAAACGGAGCAATAATCCGGGTTTTATCCAGATTGACCATGATTAATTCTTTATCTGCTGAAAGCGTCTTAACCTGATTCATTGCCAGGTCATATTCTTCCTTGCTTATCGCATCAATATCCAATAATTTTTTTTGCCTTGCTTCGGTTTGACTAGCAAGCTCCTCTTCAAATTCTAATCTTTTTAATTGAGCCCTGAGATCCCTGTCGTCTAAACGGGCGATTAACTGCCCTTTTCCAACCCGTGAACCTTCATTTATTCTCAAATCTACAACCCGGCCATTGATCTCACTTCTAATTTCTACCTCTTCATTGGCCACCATAGTTCCGGATGCGTAAATAATATTAGCCATTCCTTCTTTTCGTGCTACATGGATATCAACTTCCAGTGTTGGTTGGGATGAAGCGACATTTGTTCCACTTACATTAACTGCCTTTACTTCACTGGCTTTTCTATTATCTAAATAAAATAATTTAAATAAAATCAGTAATAAAACAACTACGAGAATAGAGAGTAATGGCTTCATTTATTCTTTTTGGTCTATCGTTATCAATGTATACCTAAATTAAAGACACAATATTGACTATATGGTTGGCAAAATCAGTCAATTAATGCATTGTTAACAAAAAATTTGAAAATAAAGTTGATCAATAAATCTGATGATCTTCAAAGAGGTACGGTAAAATTAATTCTTAAATGTTTTAAAGTGGTTAGACTACATGACCACTAAAATCGTTTAATGTACTCTGACATAAAAAATGTTTTTCCCTACAGGAAAATGACTCCAATATCGATTTCGGACTTTACCATTAGGATCTTATAAGAGATAATTCTTTGACTGCGTGAATAAATGCATCTAATTCTTTGGTTGTAGTATATAGGTTTGGGGTTATTCTACAGCCTTTTACTCCTGCACCATCAATAGCTACTGTCCAGATTCTGAATTTATCCAATAACAATTTAGCCATATCGCCAGGATTCAGATTCGAAAGTCCTATATTTCCAATCCCACAAGATCGCTCTTTAGCATACGGGGTATTCATTACCACATTAGGAACATCTTGCAATCTTTCTTTCCAATAATTTTGTAAATAACGAAGTCTGGCTTCTTTATAACTTAAACCGATGGCATCCTGGAATTCCAATGCATTGAGAATGGCCAAATCGGTATGTACAGGATGTGTGCCTGTGTGGTTCAATTTAAAAACATCATTTTCCTCTTTATCCCAGGGTGCAAAAACAGGAGTTAATTGTCTGACTTTTGCCTTGTTAACATAAAGAAAGCCAGCTCCCAGGGGCACGCTTAACCACTTGTGAAGACTGGTTCCGTAATAATCACAATCCAGATCGCGGATGGAAAATTGAAAATGACTAAAGGCATGTGCTCCGTCTACCATAACCTCAACTCCGTGTTTATGTGCCATGTCACAAACTTTTCTAACAGGTAGTATTTGACCAGTTATATTGATCATATGACAGATCATGAGCATTTTCGTTTTTGGCGTAATTGCCCTTTCATATAATCCAACTATCTCGTCATCTGAGATAGGATGATTGGGAATTGAAATTTTCTTATTTACTATACCTTTGGTTTTTGCCAACAAATCAAATTGATTGAGCATGGCACCATAGTCTTGTTCAGCCATGATGGCTTCGTCTCCACTTTTCCAGGGAAAACCACTTATAATGGTATCCAGAGACTCAGTGGTATTTCTCGTAATAATAATCTCATCTTCATCACAACCCGCTATTTCACTGAGGGTTTTACTTATAGCTTTTTTATTATCGAATTGCTTGAGTCGCATATAATATGACCCTTCATAATTAACCGTTCTTATATGGTGGATAAAGTTTTCAAGTGTACTCTGAGGTATGAAACAGTAATATCCGTTTTCTAAATTAATATAATCGGGCTTTAATCTGTAGCCCGCTCTTACGGCCTTCCAATAACTCTCATCTCTCGCCAGGGATTCAGGTGTTGCATCATTATGTGTGGGAAGTGATCGTGATAACTCCTCTGAAATAGAAGTAGCCAATACTCCTAATATTGGAATTGATTTTAAAAATGTTCTTTTCTGCATAATCGGGAAAATTTGATAAGCTTATCTGTAATTCATAACAATATTAACTAATTTCGATGTTGATTTGTAATCCGCGGTATTAATTATGAATGTATTCGGATAACTAACAAGACCCTTAAGTTTAATCTCAGTAAGAGCAGATGCAATACTTCACCAGAAAAATAGGTCTTATCGGGGGACCTTTGTCATTTCTTTTAATTTTATTTTTTTTCAAATCAGAAGGTCTGAGTCATGAAGCTACGGGTGTAATGGCTGTGACGAGCTGGATGGCTATATGGTGGATCACAGAAGCTATTCCAATAGCTGCGACTGCATTATTACCTATTGTACTTTTTCCAGTGACTGGAGCTATGGAAATGGGCAGCACAACAGCTTCATATGGCCACAAATATGTTTTTCTTTACCTGGGAGGTTTTATGCTCGCTGCTGCCATAGAAAAATGGAACGTGCATCGCCGAATAGCTTTAAACATAATACAAATAGTGGGAACTGATACCTCCAGGATCATATTGGGGTTTATGGTTGCCACCGCTTTTTTATCGATGTGGATATCAAATACCGCCACCTCAGTTATGATGTTACCTATAGGGATGGCCATTATCTCACAGTTTAAGCAAACCTCTGACAGGGAAGTAGTGAAATCTTTTGGTAAAGCACTCATGCTCTCTATAGCCTATAGTGCATCTATTGGTGGAATAGCCACTTTGATTGGCACTCCACCCAATCTTGTTTTGGCTGGAGTGGTAAAAGAATATTATGGTACAGAAATCTCATTTTCTCAATGGATGGCCTTTGGATTGCCTTTATCATGTGTCATGTTATATATATGTTGGAAATATCTGACCCGGTTTGCTTTCGATATCGGTAAAACTACAATGACCGGTGGAATGGAAGAAATCAGGAATCTAAAACTTTCTTTAGGTGCTCCGGGTAAAGATGAGAAAAGAGTTTTGATCGTTTTTATTGTAACTGCCTTACTTTGGATTTTCAGATCATTTGTAGAAAAAATAATACCAGGAATAGATGACACTTCCATAGCTATGATAGCCGGACTCTCATTGTTTCTGATTCCCTCATCTAAAAAATGGGAACCGCTCATTGATTGGCAGGATACAGTCAGGATCCCCTGGGGTATCATCCTTTTATTTGGTGGAGGTATGGCGTTGGCAGAAGGATTTAAAGTAACGGGACTTGCTTCATGGATTGGAAGTCAGATTACATTATTCCATGGTGTTAGTTTATTGGTTTTTCTTCTCATACTGGTTACAACGGTTAACTTTCTGACTGAAATTACTTCTAATCTGGCTACCACCGCAATGTTACTTCCGATATTGGTGCCTATAGCTGCCTCCATGGATGTCCATCCTTATTATCTTTTAATTAGCGCAACTATCGCTGCTTCCTGTGCATTCATGTTGCCTGTAGCCACACCCCCAAATGCTGTCATTTTTGGTTCCGGATATATCCGAATTCCCGATATGATCAAAGCAGGGATTTGGCTTAATGCCATATCCATTATACTCATTACTATTCTGGTTTATTTTTTTATGCCTTTGATCTGGTCATTGGATTAAAGTACTGCTGTCGTATTTAAGAGAGAGTCAGTCCTATCAGATTCGATATGCGAGCTTAATAGATCGAAGGTCGGAAAGTCGAGGTTAAGGTTGAGGAGGTAATTTGCTACGCGTCATTTGGCTACTCCGTCATTTGGCTACGCGTCATTTGCTACGCGTCATTTGGCTACGCCGTCATTTAACGATTAACGATTAACGTTTAACAATTAACTTTTATGAATTCTAATGGTTAACTGCATCACTGCTAACTGCTGGCTGCATGGATTGGAGTATTGTTTTATCCGATTTCACTATATATATATTGTGTATTGTGTCAAAGCACATCAAATGCTAAATTGATCATATTAAATGAACTTTTTAGGATCAGAATGGACTTTTGTTGCGTAGAGGTTTAAACAAACATTTAAAATCGTGTTTGAATATTTTATATATGGTACCGATTTGAAATGCAATAGGGTTGTGTAAAGATTATATTGTGTATGCTTCCTCGTTTCAATATAACATATGGATTGTAGTTTTTTTGCTGAGGGTGAACGGAAGATTTTTTTCTAGAACGGCAAAAAATTATTTGTAATACAAAAAAAAATCATACCTTTGCAATCTCTTTTGAGAAACGCACGGATTTACCGTGTATTTAACCAAATTTTAAACGTATTTTTCGGTATGCCAACCATCAATCAGTTAGTAAGAAAAGGTAGAAAAAAAGTTGTTACAAAAAGTAAATCCAGAGCGTTGGATTCATGCCCTCAGAAAAGAGGAGTATGTACAAGAGTGTATACTACCACTCCAAAAAAGCCCAACTCTGCATTAAGAAAAGTAGCTAAAGTCAGATTAACCAATGGTATAGAAGTAATTGCATATATACCTGGCGAAGGTCATAATCTTCAAGAGCACTCTATTGTCCTGATCAGAGGAGGAAGAGTAAAAGATTTACCTGGTGTTAGATACACTATAGTCAGAGGTGCTTTGGACACAGCTGGCGTAACTGGAAGATTGCAAAGCAGATCAAAATACGGTACTAAGACACCTAAAAAGTAAACAAAAGCAGACCTATTATTAATTTTATTTTATTATGAGGAAAAGAAAACCAAAAAAGAGGATTCTGGCACCAGATCCAAGATTTAACGATCAGATGGTTACCCAATTTATCAATAACCTGATGTGGGAAGGTAAGAAAACTGTAGCTATGGAAATATTCTATGACGCTATGGATAAAATAAAGGAAAGAACGGGTGAGAACCCTCATGAAATTTGGCAAAAAGCCCTTGAAAATGCAATGCCGGCTGTGGAAGTGAGAAGCAGGAGAGTCGGAGGTGCAACTTTTCAGATCCCGACAGAAATCAGACCTGCGAGAAAATTGTCCATAGGTATGAAGTGGATCATCAGGTTTTCCAGAGAAAGAAGTGGAAAGGGCATGGCCGAAAAATTAGCTGCAGAATTAATTGCCGCAAGTAAAGGAGAAGGGAACTCAGTAAAGAGAAAAGAAGATACACACAGAATGGCAGAATCTAACAGGGCATTTGCTCACTTTAAAGTGTAAGTCCTAAAGAATAAAAAATTTGTTTTACCCGATATGGAAAGAGATTTAAAGTTTACTAGAAATATAGGTATTGCTGCGCATATTGATGCTGGCAAAACCACAACCACAGAAAGAGTACTTTTTTATACTGGTTTAAGTCATAAAATGGGAGAAGTGCACGATGGGGCAGCTACCATGGACTGGATGGAACAAGAGCAAGAAAGAGGTATTACCATTACGTCAGCGGCCACCAGGACTTCCTGGGTATGGAAAGAACAGCAGTATACAATGAATATCATTGATACTCCCGGCCACGTAGACTTTACAGTAGAAGTTAACCGGTCATTGAGAGTATTAGATGGGTTGGTTTTCCTTTTTTGCGCTGTAAGTGGTGTTGAACCGCAATCAGAAACCAACTGGCGTTTAGCTGATAATTATAAAGTTCCCAGAATTGGTTTTGTCAATAAAATGGACCGCTCCGGAGCCGATTTTTTTAGCGTCGTAAACGATGTTAAAGTAAAATTAGGATCGGTGGCTATTCCTTTGCAAGTTCCTATTGGAGCGGAAGAAAAATTTACCGGGGTTGTTGACCTTATAACCAATAAGGCGATCATATGGAATGAAACCGATATGGGTATGACTTTCGAAGAGATTGCAATACCAGCCGATTTAGTTGACACTGTCTTGCATTGGCGTGAACAACTTCTTGAAGCAGTAGCGGAATATGACGAAACATTGATGGAAAAGTTTTTTGAAGATCCAAACAGTATCACAGAGCAGGAAATGATCAATGCCGTGAGAGGTGCAGTACTGGATAATAAGTTTGTACCCATGATGTGCGGTTCAGCTTTTAAAAATAAAGGAGTTCAGGCTGTTTTGGACGCAGTTTGTGCATTTTTACCTTCTCCATTGGATATCAGTTCCATTAAAGGAACTGATCCAAGGACAGAGAAAGAAGTGATCAGAAAACCCAGCATTACGGATCCGTTTTCCGCACTTGTTTTCAAAATAGCTACTGACCCATATGTAGGAAGATTGTGTTTTTTCAGAGTCTATTCCGGAAAATTGGATGGGGGTTCGTACGTATTAAATACAAGAACTGGAAACAAAGAGCGTATATCCCGATTATTCCAGATGCACTCAAATAAACAAAACCCAATAGATAGGGTAGAGGCTGGAGATATTGCTGCGGGTGTTGGTTTTAAAGACATCAGAACAGGAGATACGATCTGTGATGAAAAATCACCAATAGTGTTAGAGAGTATGAAATTCCCAGATCCGGTAATTGGACTGGCGGTAGAACCAAAAAGTCAAAAAGATCTCGATAAGTTGGGTATGGCTTTAGCAAAACTCGCTGAAGAAGATCCGACTTTTAAAGTGAAGTATGACGATGAAACCAATCAAACTGTCATCAGTGGTATGGGTGAATTACACCTGGAGATTATCGTTGACCGATTGAGGAGAGAGTTTAAAGTTGAATGCAACCAGGGAGCACCTCAGGTAAACTATAAAGAAGCATTGACAACTGTAGTTGATCACACTGAAAGACTTAAAAAACAAACGGGTGGTTCGGGATTATTTGCACAAATGTCATTTGAATTAGGACCTGCTGATCAGGAGTTTTTGGATTCAGATGATTTTAAGGCTGGCAAAACCAAATTGCAGTTTGTAAATAATATAGTAGGAGGTTCTATTCCAAAAGAATATTTTCCCTCCATTATAAAAGGATTCAATGCAATGATGGATAATGGTGTATTGGCAGGGTATAACATCGATAGTATGAGAGTCAGGATATATGATGGCTCTACCCATGCAGTTGACTCAAAACCCATTGCATTTGAACTCTGTGCAAAAGAAGGATTTAGAGCAGCAGCCAACAAGGCTAACCCCGTTCTATTGGAACCCATTATGAAACTGGAAGTAGTAACTCCAGAAGAATATACAGGTTCTGTAATTGGAGACCTTAACAGGAGAAGAGGTCTGCCTAAAGGACAGGAACAAAGATCAGGAGGGGCTATATCTATTAAGGCCGATGTTCCTTTAGCAGAAATGTTTGGATATGTTACTCAATTGAGAACGATTACGTCAGGTCGTGCCAGTTCTACGATGGAATTTTCTCATTACGCTCCAGCTCCTAAAAATGTAGCAGAGGATATTATAGAAAAAGCCAAAGGAATTGTAAAAGTTTAACATAAATATTGAAATAAATTAAAAAATTAATCATACTTTTGCATCCGCTTAATGAAAGCGATAAATTTTTAACTGGGTTATGAATCAAAAGATAAGAATTAAGCTTCGTTCCTACGACCACAATTTAGTCGATAAGAGTACGGAGAAAATTGTAAAAACGGTCAGAAATAGTGGTGCCGTAATATCAGGTCCGATTCCGCTGCCTACTGAGAAAGAAATATTTACCGTCCTGCGATCCCCGCACGTAAATAAAAAATCTCGTGAGCAGTTTCAATTACGTACCCACAAAAGACTGATCGAGATTTTTACACCAACGCAGAAGACGGTTGATGCTCTATCCAAATTAGAGCTGCCTTCCGGTGTAGATATCCAGGTGAAATTGACATAATTGTTTTTAAAGAATAACAGCAGAGTGAAGTCATTTTCAAGCTGTCTGATATCTTTTTTATAAAAACCTAAACAATGAATGGATTAATAGGTAAAAAGATAGGTATGACCAGCATTTTTGATGCTGATGGAAGGAATATATCTTGTACAGTTGTAGAAGCACTTCCTAATACCATTACTCAAATAAAAACCGTCGAGACTGATGGCTACAATGCTATTCAGTTAGGTTATGGTGATAAAAAAGAAAAGAACACTTCCAATCCTTTAATGGGACACTTTAATAAAGCGGCTACAACCCCTAAAAAGAAATTGGTTGAGATCAGAAATTTCAATCCTGGCAAATCATTAGGAGAAGAAATTTCTATTGAGGAAGTTTTTGCCGTGGGAGATAAGGTTAATGCCATTGGAACTTCTAAAGGTAAAGGTTTTCAGGGCGTAGTAAAAAGACACGGATTTGCCGGCGTAGGTGATGCGACTCATGGTCAACACAATAGATTGAGAGCACCTGGATCCATTGGAGCGGGGTCTACACCATCAAAGGTAGTGAAAGGAATGAAAATGGCCGGTCAGATGGGTAATGAGCGAGTTAAAGTCAGAAACCTTAGGGTTGTTAGAATTTTAGCTGATAAAAATTTGATATTGATCAAAGGAGCTATACCCGGATCAAAAGGATCATTTATCATAATTGAAAAATAACATCTTGGTTTAGATGTGTAAATAACAGTATCATGAAAGTAGATGTTTTAAATATAAATGGTGAGTCAACAGGCAGGAATGTTGAACTTCCCGATGGTATTTTTGGGATCATCCCAAATGAGCATGTTCTTTATCTGGCAGTAAAAGCTTACAATGCCGCACAAAGGCAAGGCACTCACAAGGCTAAAGAAAAGGCAGAAGTGACTGCTTCAACACGTAAAATAAAAAAACAGAAAGGTACAGGTACAGCTCGTGCGGGTTCATTAAAGAATCCACTTTTTAAAGGAGGTGGAAGAGTTTTTGGACCCAAACCCAGAGATTATACCCAGAAGCTGAACAAAAAGGTAAAAAAATTAGCAAAGGCATCTGCTCTATCTTCTAAAGTTAAAAGTAATAGTGTAAAAGTTATTGAAGATTTTACTTTTGACCAGCCGAAGACCAAAGAATTTATAAACATCCTGAAAAGTTTTCAAACAGATGGAAAAAAGACCATTCTGGTATTGAATGACTATGATAAGAATGTATTTCTTTCAAGTAGAAATCTAAAAAAATCTGCGGTAGTGAATGCTAAAGATTTAAACGTATACGAGATATTAAATTCAAATACTATTTTGATCTCTGAAGGAGCAATTGAAAAAATTGTTGAGACATTTGCTTGATCATTTGTAAAAAGTAAAAAATGGCAAAAAAAATTATAATAAAACCTATCATCTCAGAAAAATCTGATCTGCTGATGGATAAGCTTAATCAATATAGCTTTGTGGTCAGTAAAGATGCCAATAAACTGGAGATAAAGAAAGCTGTTGAAAATATGTTCAGCGTAAATGTTGAATCTGTGAATACGGCTACTATGCCAGGTAAAGCTAAGGTTAGGAATACAAGAAAAGGTGTGATGAAAGGAAGAGTCAGCTCATATAAAAAAGCCATTGTAAAATTGTCAGAAGGTGAATCGATTGATTTCTTCGGCGATGTGTAATTGATATAAATACTAGTTAACTATGCCAGTAAAAAAATATAACCCAGTAACTCCAGGTACCCGTTTCAGAATCGGTAACACTTTTTCTGAAGTTTCGACCAACATTCCTGAGAAAAGTCTTACTTCAGGAAAGTCAGCAAGCGGAGGCAGGAATCACGATGGTAAAATGACCATGAGACATACAGGTGGTGGTCATAAAAGAAAATATCGAACCATTGATTTCAAGAGAAATAAAGACAATATACCGGGCATAATCAAAACAATTGAGTATGATCCTAACAGATCTGCTTATATATCATTGATATTTTACGCTGATGGCGAAAAGAGATATATTATAACTCCGGATAAAATAAAGATTGGCGATACTATATTGTCAGGTGAAAATGCATCTCCGGATAAAGGAAATACACTTCCACTTCAAAAAATTCCTCTGGGATCAAGTATTCACGCCATCGAATTGCAACCTGGCAAAGGTGCAGCTTTGGCGAGAAGTGCAGGTACTTATTGCATTTTGATGGGCAGGGAAGGTAGATATGCTACCGTAAAACTTCCATCAGGTGAAGTAAGGAAAATTTTACTCACCTGCCGCGCCACCATCGGCACAACCTCAAACCCAGATCACGGACAACAGGTTCTTGGAAAGGCAGGAAGGAAAAGGTGGTTGGGCAGACGTCCGCGAACAAGGGGAGTTGCCATGAATCCAGTTGACCACCCTATGGGCGGTGGAGAAGGAAAAGCCTCAGGAGGACATCCAAGATCACGTACGGGAATTATGGCTAAGGGGCAAAAAACCAGGAATAGTAAAAAATCTTCAAGCAATTTGATTGTTTCAAGAAGGAAAATAAAAAATAAAAAGTAGAAAAGTAAAATAATGGCTAGATCACTTAAAAAAGGTCCTTATGTGCACCATTCTTTGGTTAAGAAATTAGAGAAGGCACAAGAATCTACGAAAAAGACAGTTATAAAAACCTGGTCAAGGTCTTCAATGATAATACCCGACATGGTGGGACAAACCATAGCAGTGCATAATGGGAAAACTTTTGTTCCAGTATTTGTCACAGAAAACATGGTAGGTCATAAGTTGGGAGAGTTCTCTCCAACCCGTTCATTTAAAGGCCATGCAGGTAACAGACGATAATACATTAATGAAAGCCGCATTTAAAATATAATATTATGGAATCAGTAGCAAAATTGAGAAATTGCCCAATGTCGGACAGAAAAATGAGGCTCGTGATCGACTTGATCAGAGGTAAATCTGTGGACGAAGCATTGAGTATTTTAAAATACACCAAAAAGGAAGCTGCAGAATGGGTGTCCAAATTATTATTGTCGGCCATAGCCAATTGGGAGAATAAAAACGGCATGCTTTATAATGCAGATGATTACGACCTTTTTGTAAGTGAAGTATTTGCCGATGGAGGTACTATGCTCAAAAGAATTCAGGCTGCTCCACAGGGAAGGGCTCATAGAGTCAGAAAAAGAACATGTCATGTTACTATAAAATTGAAAAATAGAATTGCATTAAGCGAGGAGGCAAATGTAGTAATAGATGAAGTTATTGAAGAAAATGAATAATATCACAACACTTTAAAAATTATATTAATGGGTCAAAAGACAAATCCGATAGGCAACAGATTAGGAATCATCAGAGGATGGGATTCTAATTGGTATGGAGGAAAGGATTTTGCCGAAAAGGTGGTAGAAGATGAAAATATTAGAACCTATCTCAGAGCCAGGGTCAATAAAGGTGGGATATCTAAAATCATTATCGAGCGAACTTTAAAAAGAATTACTGTAACTATTCATACCTCAAGGCCCGGAATTATCATTGGTAAGGGAGGCCAGGAAGTGGACAGGATAAAAGAAGAACTAAAGAAACTCAGTGGTAAGGAAGTTCAGATAAATATTGTTGAAATTAGAAAACCTGAGTTGGATTCTTATATAGTGGGAGAAACAGTTGCAAAGCAAATCGAAGCAAGGATTAATTATCGAAGAGCTATAAAAATGGCAATACAATCTACCATGAGAGCAGGTGCTGAAGGAATTAAAATCAGGATCAGTGGTCGTTTAAATGGTGCTGAGATGGCGAGAAGTGAAGAGTATAAAGATGGCAGAACACCACTCCACACATTTAGAGCTGATATTGATTATGCTTTGGTTGAAGCACAAACAGTGTACGGAAAAATCGGTGTGAAAGTGTGGATATGTCGGGGTGAGGTTCTTGGTAAAAGAGACTTGTCTCCCAATATTGGAGTGGATCAAGCGCAAAAAGGTCAGCAACAAGGACGAAGAAATAGAAGAAGATAAGATATTAAATAAAAGTTATGTTGTAAATTTGCCCCGCTTTTGAAGTGGGCGAGTCATGACAGAAAAAACATAGAAAAATGTTACAGCCAAAAAGGACAAAATACAGAAAGATGCAAAAGGGTAGGATACACGGCAATGCCCACCGGGGAAGTACAATTTCTTTCGGTTCTTTCGGGCTTAAATCCTTGGATCCTGGACGTATTACCAATAGACAGATAGAATCTGCAAGGGTAGCCATGACAAGGCATATGAAGAGAGAAGGTAAAGTGTGGATCAGGATATTTCCTGATAAACCTATTACAGCAAAACCTCAGGAGGTTAGGATGGGAAAAGGTAAAGGTGCTTTGGATCACTGGGTAGCTGTTGTAAAACCAGGTACAATTATGTTTGAATTGGATGGCGTCCCGTTTGATGTAGCTAAAGAAGCTCTCAGACTAGCGGCTCAAAAATTGCCCGTCATGACTAAGGTTGTGGTCAGAAGGGATTATGAAGGAAAATTAATTTAAAAACTACTGAGAAGAGTTAAGATATGGCAACTAAAAAATTTATAGAACTCCAGGATTTTTCTAAAGAAGATCTACTTAATGAATTAAGGGAAACGGAGAATATTTATAATAAACTTCTATTTGATCATTCAGTGAAAGGTCTTGATAATCCCATGAAAATTAAAGACGTGAGAAGAGATATTTCCAGGATAAAAACCGAAGTCAGAAAGAGAGAAATAGCGGCCATGACAGAACAGGAAATTAAGGGTCGAAGTAAGATCAGGAGTAGAAGAAGAAATTCATAAAGATATTAATAGTTATACCCATGTCTGAACAAAAAGAAAGAAAATCAAGAGTCGGGATCGTCACCAGTAATAAAATGGATAAGACGGTTGCTGTTATTGTAGAAAGAAAATTACAACACCCTATCTACGGTAAATTTGTAAAAAAGAGTAAGAAATTCTTGGCTCACGACGAAAACAATATCTGTAGTGAAGGCGATTTGGTAAAAATTGTCGAATGCAGACCGTTGAGTAAAAGAAAGCGGTGGAGATTAGAAAGTGTGCTTGAAAAAGCGAAATAATATAAATCATTTTTTTAAATAATAAGTTGAAATGATCCAGGCTGAAAGCAGATTAAAAGTGGCTGATAATAGTGGTGCAAAGGAAGTACTTTGCATTAAGGTTTTAGGTGGAACCAGGAGAAGGTATGCCTATATAGGTGATACCATCATCGTTACGGTGAAAGATGCTACTCCGGGTGGAATTAAAAAAGGATCTGTTTCCAAAGCAGTAGTCGTAAGAACTAAAAAAGAGACCAGAAGAAAAGATGGTTCTTATATCAGGTTCGACGATAATGCAGTGGTTCTACTCAATGCTGCAGATGAGCCAAGGGGAACCAGGATTTTTGGACCAGTTGCTCGTGAATTAAGGGATAGGGATTTTATGCGAATTGTTTCATTAGCACCGGAAGTGCTATAATATTATAAGAGAATATGAAAAAAGCGAAGGTAACAAGATTTGCTCCTAAGATGAAAATAAAGAAGGGAGATAAAGTTCAGGTCATAGCTGGTGCTTATAAAGGTTATGAAGGAGAGGTAAGAGAAGTTTTGGTGAACGATCAAAGGGTCATCGTTTCAGATGTCAACATGGCAACGAAGCATACTAAACCTACACAGAACAACCCCGGAGGTATCAATAAAGTAGAAGCGCCTATTCATATCTCTAATGTAATGATCATCGACCCTAAAAACGGCGAGACTTCCAGAATTGGACGAAAAGAAGTTGATGGAAAATTGGTCAGATATTCTAAAAAATCAGGTGAAATATTAAAGTAATGAGTTATACACCAGCACTTAAGAAAAAATACAACGAGGAAATAGTACCCGCGTTGAAAGAAAAATTTGGTTACAAATCCATTATGGAAGTACCCAGATTAGTTAAAATTTGTATAAACCAGGGTATTGGTGGAGCTACTCAGGATAAGAAATTGGTTGAGAATGCTTTATCAGAAATTACTTTGATTGCGGGGCAAAAAGCAGTACCTACAAAAGCCAAAAAATCCGTTTCCAATTTTAAATTGAGAGAAGGTATGACCATCGGGGCAAGGGTAACGCTAAGAGATGAAAGAATGTATGAGTTTTTAGAAAGATTGATTTCAGTGGCACTTCCCAGAGTAAGAGACTTCAGGGGTATCAATGATAAAAGTTTTGACGGTAGAGGAAATTTTACCATGGGAATCCAGGAACAAATCATTTTTCCTGAAATTGATCTCGATAAAGTGAATAGAATTACTGGCATGGATATATCGTTTGTGACAACAGCAACAACTGATGCTGAAGCCCATGCACTGTTAAAGGAATTGGGTATGCCTTTTAAAAATCAAAATAACTAGTATATAGTAATGGCGAAAAAATCTATTATTGCCCGGGAGGCAAAAAGACAAAGAATGGTAAAAAAGTATGCCAAGTTGAGGGCACAACTAAAGAAGGAAGGAAAGTGGGAAGAACTGGATAAACTTCCAAAAAATTCCTCAGCTGTGCGATTACATAACAGATGTAAACTCACAGGCAGACCTAAAGGATATATGAGAAAATTTGGAGTTAACAGGGTCACATTCAGAGAATTAGCATTATCTGGAAAAATCCCGGGAATAACTAAAGCCAGTTGGTAATTTAATTTTTGAAGAAAAAGAATAAAATATATTGCAATGGCAGTAACTGATCCGATAGCAGATTATTTGACTCGAATAAGAAATGCTCAAAAAGCAGGACATAGAACTGTTTCTATTCCGGCTTCTAATTTGAAGAAGAGTATCACAGAGATTTTATACAACAATGGTTATATATTGAAGTATAGATTTGATGATGAAGCTGGAAAGCAAGGTATCATAGATATCGCTCTAAAATACGATTCTCAGACAAAAGAGCCAATTATCCGGTCATTGGGTAGAATTAGCAAACCCGGCCTAAGGAAATATTCCTCTACAAAGGATATTCCAAGAGTTATCAATGGCCTCGGTATTGCCATAGTATCTACCTCTAAAGGTCTTATGACAGATAAACAAGCAAGACACGAAAACGTTGGGGGAGAAGTTCTCTGCTACGTATATTAATAAAATCACTTAATCCTATTTGTTATGTCTAGAATTGGAAAATCACCTATTTCACTACCCACGGGGATACAAATCGAAGTATCCAAAGGGAACGTAGTTAAAGTAAAGGGTCCAAAAGGTGAGCTTAAACAACAGATTGATCCGGATCTAAGTGTAAAAATTGAAGATGGAAACTGTATTGTTGAAAGACCCACAGAGCAACAACGTCACAGAGCGATGCATGGTTTATACCGGTCTCTAATCAATAATATGGTTATTGGAGTGAGTGAAGGCTATAAAAAGGAACTCGAATTGGTGGGAGTGGGTTACAGAGTTAATAATTCAGGAAACCTTCTTGAATTGACAATTGGATATTCTCACCCGATCTACTTTTACATTCCCGATGAAATTAAAGTTTCTTCGTTGATGGAGAAGGGTAAAAACCCATCTATAGTATTGGAAGGAATAGATAAGCAACTGATCGGTCAGGTAGCTGCTAAGATCAGATCCTTCAGAAAACCCGAACCCTATAAAGGAAAAGGTATTAAATATTCTGATGAAATTGTCAGAAGAAAAGCTGGTAAAACAGCTAAGAAGTAAGCTGATCAGTTAGCCATCAATTCGCAAAAATTAAAAATTGAATTTCTGATGAATACAAAAGTAAAAAGAAGAAAAAGAATACATCTAGGCATTAGGCAAAGTATCGTCGGTACCAATCTAAAACCCAGATTGTCAGTATACAGAAGTAACGCACATATCTATGTACAGGCTGTAGACGATTTGACGGGAGTCACACTGGTTTCTTCTTCGACAAAAGAATTAAAATCTACTCTAAAAGGCAAAGAAGCCGCGAAGGAAGTAGGAAAAGAAATTGGAAAAAAGTTAGTAGAAAAAAATATAGAAACCGCTGTATTTGACCGATCAGGCTACCTTTACCATGGAAGAGTAAAGGCTTTAGCAGATGGTGCCAGAGAAGCAGGTATAAAATTTTAAATTATTATGGCAGAGAAAAGAATTAAACCAGCAGACACTGAGTTAAAAGAAAAACTAGTCAGCCTGCAAAGAGTTGCCAAAGTCACAAAAGGTGGTAGAACATTTAGTTTCTCAGCACTAGTGGTAGTTGGAGATGGTAATGGAACAGTTGGTCATGGTTTGGGTAAAGCAAGAGATGTATCAGAATCTATTGCCAAAGCCGTTGATGATGCGAAGAAAAGTTTGGTTAAGGTGCCCATAATGAAAGGTACCATACCCCATGAACAAAAAGGTAAATATGGAGCGGGCAAGGTATTTATCAAACCTGCAGCCGATGGTACCGGTGTTATTGCAGGTGGTGCAATGCGGGCCGTTTTGGAAATTGCCGGTGTTCATAATGTTTTGGCCAAATCACAGGGATCTTCCAACCCGCACAACGTAGTGAAAGCCACTATAGATGCCTTGACTAAATTGAGAACTCCAAAGGAAGTTGCTAAAAACAGAAATATATCACTTGAAAAAGTTTTTCAGGGATAAATAACGAATCGACATTATGGAAAGGATAAAAATAACGCAGATCAAAAGTTCAATTGATCGAAGTAAAAGGATAAAAAGAACATTGGAGGCTCTTGGCCTGCGAAAAGTTAATCAAAGTGTCATACAGGATGCAACTCCCCAAATAAAAGGGATGGTTGCTAAAGTGGCTCATTTAGTAACAGTAGAGGAAGAATAAACGAATATCTGAAATGGAATTGCATAATCTAAAACCTGCAAAAGGCTCTGTTAAAAATAATATACGACGCGGTAGAGGCCAGGGATCTGGACGTGGTGGTACATCGACCAGAGGACACAAAGGAGCCAAATCACGATCAGGGTATAAAGAAAAACGAAACTTTGAAGGAGGCCAGATGCCACTTCAAATGCGTTTACCCAAAAGAGGATTTAAAAGTCCAAACAGAGTTGAATATGTTCCTTTAAATCTGTCAAGACTTCAGGAGATTCATGAGAAATATAACATTTCTGAAATGGATCACAAAATTCTATATGAACTTGGTATTGTAAAAAAGGACGATAAGATCAAGGTACTGGGAAATGGAGATGTCACTGTAGCATTGACTATTACTGCCAATGGTACATCAAAAACAGCTCAGGAAAAAATCACCGCAGCCGGTGGATCTGTCAATATTATATAAAAATATCTGATGAATAAGTTAATAGAGACCTTAAAGAATATTTGGAAGATCGAGGAGCTGAGGAAGAGAATTATCTTTACCCTGGGTTTACTTTTTGTATTCAGATTTGGATCATTTGTAGTATTACCGGGTGTAAATTATCAAGCTCTTGAGTTGGCGGCTTCAGGAAGAAGTGCCAATGATATTCTTGGTCTAATCAATGCATTTACGGGAGGAGCTTTTAACCAGGGCTCTATATTTGCATTGGGGATTATGCCCTATATCACAGCCTCTATTATTATTCAACTTTTGGGTTTTGCAGTTCCTTATTTCCAGAGACTTCAACAGAAAGAGGGAGAATCAGGAAGAAAGAAACTCACACAGATTACCCGGCTTCTGACAGTGGCAATTACCCTGGTTCAAGGAAGTGGTTATTTGGCATTTATAAGCTCCCTGGGTGGAGTTGACCCCAATATCAACACAACAGTTTTTTGGTTTAGTAATATCATAACTCTATCAACAGGTACCGTATTTGCTATGTGGTTGGGTGAAAAAATTACAGACAGAGGGATTGGAAATGGTATTTCTTTGCTCATCATGATCGGTATTATTGCAACCTTACCGGGCTCTTTTGTCGCTGAAATCCAAAATCAGTTAGCTAAAAGTGGTTTGTTTGTGTTGTTATTTGAATTGATTGTATTGTTCTTTGTAGTGCTCGGCACTATACTGTTGGTACAAGGAGTAAGAAAGATTCCCATCCAGTTTGCAAAAAGAATGGTGGGAAGAACTTCAAGTAATATACCTGTAGCAGGAGCGAGAGATTATATACCCTTGAAAGTGAACGCTGCGGGAGTTATGCCCATTATATTTGCTCAGGCCATTATGTTTTTACCAAGTACATTAGTTGGGTGGGTGAGTCAGGATGCTGCCTCCGGTGGAGTAATGCAAAGTTTAAATGACTGGTTATCACTCCCGTATAACATTATATTTTTCTTTTTAGTAGTGATATTTACATATGTCTACACAGCCTTACTTGTCAATCCACAACAATATGCAGAGTTTTTGAAGAGACAAAACTCATTTATACCAGGTATTAAACCCGGAAAGCAAACTCAGGATTATATAGATTCATTGGTTACCAAGGTAACTTTACCAGGTTCCATATTTTTAGGTATTATATCCATATTGCCTGCAATTGTGGCACTTTTTGGAGTCAATATTTCTTTTGCTCAGTTTTTTGGCGGAACATCTCTACTCATTCTGGTAGGTGTCGTTTTAGATACATTGCAGCAAATAGAGAGCTATTTGTTGATGAGAAAATATGATGGACTTGTCAAATCTGGTAAATTAAAAGGTAGAAGTAGTGGTGGCATCCAGATCGGAGCCAGTATGTAAGAAAAAAATATGATTTATTATAAAACGCCTGAAGAGGTTGAAATGATAAGAGAAAGCTGTTTGTTAGTAAGTAAAACACTTGCGCTTATAGCTGGAATCTTAAAAACTGGGATAACAGGAGAATATGTGGATAAAGAAGCCGAGACCTTTATCAGAGACCATGGAGCAGTTCCTGGCTTTAAAGGCTATCAAGGGTTTCCTTCTACATTGTGTATTTCTGTAAATGATGAAGTAGTACATGGTATTCCTTCGGGTATTGAATTTACAGATACTGATATTCTATCCATTGATTGTGGAGTATTAAAAAATGGATATTACGGAGACGCGGCATACACCTTTGTATTTGCTGGAGTTTCTGAGGAAGTAGTTCGATTATGTGAGGTGACTAATGAGTCATTGTATATAGGAATAGAACAAGCAGTAGCTGGTAATCGAACCGGTGATGTAGGTTATGCTATTCAACAGTTTACGGAGAAAGTTTCCGGTTACAGTGTTGTTCGTGAGTTGGTAGGTCACGGTTTAGGTAAAAACCTTCACGAACCGCCCGATGTTCCCAATTTTGGTAAAAGAGGGAAAGGAGCCATGCTGAAGGAAGGGATGGTCATTGCCATAGAACCCATGATCAATTTGGGAAGAAAAGATGTGAGGCAATCCAAAGATGGCTGGACCATTATTACAAAAGATGGGAAGCAGTCTGCGCACTATGAACATACTATAGCCATTACAAATGGTCAGCCGGATATTCTTTCAGATCATACAATAATTTGTGATGTTCTGAAAAATAATACATTTATCAAGGAAATATCAATAAAAAATTAGATATTTGCACTCCGAAATTTTGAAATGGCAAAACAGGACTTAATAAAGCAAGATGGAATCATAGAAGAGGCACTCTCTAATGCAATGTTTAGAGTGAGACTTGAAAATGATCACATCATAACTGCGACCATTTCGGGTCGCATGAGAATGAATTATATTAGAATTCTACCTGGTGATAAGGTTTCTGTAGAAATGTCACCTTATGATTTATCCAGAGGAAGAATTACTTATAGGTATAAATAGTGAATGTATTTTATAAAGATGTTTTGGGCATCACTAATAAATAAAGAGTATA
Organism: Saprospiraceae bacterium; assembly: GCA_041749255.1. Classification (GTDB taxonomy): domain Bacteria; phylum Bacteroidota; class Bacteroidia; order Chitinophagales; family Saprospiraceae; genus JABDLO01. The sequence continues at coordinate 25,327 of JBGTBR010000091.1, read as the reverse complement.
ATGAAAGTTAGAACTTCTGTTAAAAAAAGATCCGTTGATTGTAAAATAGTCAAACGAAATGGGAAAATCTATATTATTAATAAAAAGAATCCCAAGTTTAAGCAAAGACAAGGTTAATATCATTTTAAAAATAGATTAAATGGCAAGGATAGCTGGAGTAGATTTACCTAGAAATAAAAGAGGATCTGTAGGATTAACCTATATCTATGGCATAGGCGATAGCCTGGCCAAAGAGATATTGGAAAAAGCTGAGATTGACAAAAACATAAAGATTCAGGATTGGTCTGACGACAATGTAAGAGAAATCACCCAGATGATACAGAATCTGTATACCGTAGAAGGTGAACTCCGAAGTGAAGTGCAAACCAATATTAAAAGATTGATGGATATTGGTTGTTACAGAGGACTCCGTCACAGAAAAGGACTTCCATTAAGAGGGCAGAGAACCAGAACCAATGCCAGGACGAGAAAAGGTAAAAAGAAGACAGTTGCCAACAAGAAGAAGGCTACTAAATAATATGAATAGAGAGGAATTACTTCTCAAATAAAGTTGGACAAACACACAAAGCTAATATAATGGCGAAAGGAAGAAAAGTTAAAAAGAGGAATGTAAAAGTCGAATCGGAAGGAATGGCTTACATTCAGGCAAGTTTTAATAATATTATTATTTCCCTGACCAATAAAGCTGGTCAGGTTATTTCCTGGGCATCAGCTGGAAAGGCCGGATTCAGGGGGTCTAAAAAGAACACCCCTTATGCTGCTCAAATGGCGGCAAATGACGCTGCCCAGGCTGCCTATAATGCAGGTCTGAGATCAGTCGAAGTATTTGTAAAAGGCCCGGGAGCCGGGAGGGAAGCTGCCATTCGGGCGATCGATACCACAGGGATTAAGGTATTGCGTATAAAAGACGTGACTCCCATTCCCCACAATGGTTGCAGACCACCTAAAAAGCGAAGAGTGTGATTTTTAAGAATAGCGAAAATAAAGATAAATAATTTTTCATGGCAAGATATACCGGTCCTAAAACTAAAAAATCCAGAGCATTTGGAGAATCCATTTTCGGATATGACAAAGCTTTTGAGAAGAAAAAATATCCACCCGGCCAGCATGGGGTGACAAAAAGAAGGAAACAAAAGTCAGATTACGCTTTGCAGCTTATGGAAAAGCAAAAAGCAAAATACACTTATGGTGTTTTGGAACGCCAATTTAGAAACACTTTTGAAAAGGCATCCAGTAAAAAAGGGGTAACCGGTGAAAATTTACTTCAGTTTCTAGAAGCCCGACTTGACAATACAGTCTACCGACTGGGTTTATCAACCACCAGAAGTGGTGCACGACAGCTTGTGAGCCATAAGCACATAATGGTCAATGGTGTACTTACCAATATTCCCTCCTTTACTTTACGTCCAGGGGATATCATCAGTGTTAGAAGCAAATCCAGAAACCTTGAAATCATTAAAGATAAAATTTCTTCCAAATCAGATGTGAGAAATTACGGATGGTTAGAGTGGAATCCCGATAAAATGGAAGGGAAATTCCTTGAATACCCTGTTAGGGAAAGGATACCCGAAAACATTAACGAACAATTGATTGTTGAATTATACTCTAAATAGTCCAGCAACAGGCTAACATATATATGTTGGCATTTTCTTTTTTTTCAAACTTTCAATTATTAAAGGATAAAAAAATACGGATGAGCATACTAAATTTCTATAAACCCAACAAAATCCTTTTACAAAAAGCCGATGAATTTGAAGGTTTGTTTGAGTTTAAACCACTTGAACCTGGATTTGGCCAAACTATAGGTAATTCAATCAGAAGAGTTTTACTTTCTTCTTTAGAAGGTTTTGCTATTTCAGCTGTAAGGATTGCTGGTGTAGATCATGAATTTTCAACCATTAAAGGAGTCGTTGAAGATGTGGTGGATATTATACTTAACCTAAAACAGGTTAGACTGAAACCCATTGTCATTTCAGATGATACTCTTGAAGAGAAAATATACCTGACTATTTCTGGAAAAGAACATTTTGTGGCAGGTGATATTGAAGCGCATACGGGTATTTTTAAGGTCATGAATCCAGATCTTATTATCTGTCATATGGAACCCTCAGTAAGCCTGGAAGTTGAATTGACAGTAACCAAAGGTAGAGGATATGTACCCGCTGATGATAACCTTCCAAAAGACGCTCCTATTGGAGTTATTCCCATCGATGCCATTTATACTCCTATCAGAAAAGTCGCGTATAAGATTGAAAATACCAGGGTAGAACAAAGAACGGATTATGAAAAACTGACCATCGAGGTAAAAACTGATGGCACCATTCATCCCGAAGAGGCTGTTAAGGAAGCTTCTAAGATTCTTATTCAACACCTGATGCTGATCACTGACGAAAACATTACATTCAGCGATGAAGGTAGTAAGGACGATCAGATTGTAGATGAGCATATTCTCCATATGAGAAAATTACTCAAAACATCATTGGAAGATCTCGATCTGTCAGTAAGAGCGTATAATTGTCTTAAAGCGGCTAAAATCAATACCTTAGGCGAATTGGTTAAATACGAAACGCATGAATTGTTGAAATTTAGAAATTTCGGTAAGAAATCACTTGTGGAGATTGAAGAATTACTTCAGATCAAAGGTCTAACCTTTGGTATGGATCTTGCAAAATATCGATTAGACGAAGATTAATAATTATACTAGAGCCGTTACGGTTAGAAAATTTTCTGGCTCTTATTTAAAAATATGCATATTACCATCCTGACAGAATTTTATAAAAACCGTATGCCATGTCAGGGTAGTGATGCGATAATTGTTAACACATAATGAGACACAACAAAAAATTTAATCCTCTGGGTCGGAAAACGGCTCACCGAAAAGCATTGCTTAAAAGTTTATCGATGGCCTTGATTGAGCACAAGCGTATAAACACCACTCTTGCCAAAGCCAAAGCCTTACGCGTATATTTTGAACCATTGGTAACGAAAGCCAAAACCAATACTACCCATAACAGAAGAGTAGTATTCAGTTACCTGCAAGACAAAAATTCCATCACAGAATTGTTTGGCCCTATCGCTGAAAAAGTAGGAGACAGACCTGGTGGATACTTGCGAATTATCAAAACGGGTTTCAGGAAAGGCGATGCTGCGGAAATGGCGATGATCGAATTGGTTGATTTCAATGAAATAATGTTGGCCAATGCAACGACCAAAACCGGCGGAGGAAGACGGAGAAGAAGAAGAAAGAGTGGAGCCGGCGCTGCAACAGCAGCCGCTGCCGGAGCTGCGATCACAGCTTCGGAAGAAGAATAATCACTGAAAGGAGTAGAGTTTAAATCTGCTCCTTTGTGTTCTTTGATGATAAAGCTTATATGGAGGAGGGGCATGCCCTCCTCTTTTTATTTTAGCGGTGTAGTTGAAACTTTATCTGCCATTGATATCCACCTGGCTATCTTCAATCTAATACCATTATTTTTTGTCATTTCCAACCTCTATTTTTATAAAATTTTTATTGCAAATTCTATATCTGGTAAAGTATTGATAATAAAATAGATATAAATAATAATAAAATATATATAAATAATTTTTGTAAAAAACTGACTTTTCTTTCTAAGCATTACCTGTTTTGGCGCCGTTCTATAATAGAATATCGGCATAAGATGAAATATTGATATATAATTTCATCTTAAGGATTACAGCATGATTTGGGTATGACCCAAAGCGACGGATTTTCTCTCAGAAACCAGTAGCACAATGTTTTTAACCGGCAATGAAGTATATACTTACTCTTACAATCCCGTCTATAATGGATTAAATCAAAATATTTAACTTTTAACCATTTTTACTATGAAGCAATTCAACTTAACTTTCACCCTTTCGGTTCTCGTCATTACGGTATTTACGACAGAGACATTTACACAAGTAACCACCAGGGTATTGGGTGACGACCTTCAGTTTGACCATTTTATGCCATACCCGGTGGATCATGACATTATATATCACCTTCAACCCGAAATTAACTTTGAAGCGGAGGTGGAATATTAAAATCAGAAATCATGAACATTGATCAAAAGTCCTTATACACACTGATTTTACTGTTATTCACCAGTCTTACGATCGTGAAAGGGCAGCCACCTCGACATTCCCTGTTTCTTAACTTTGGATATGCCGAAGGGCACCCTGATACCCGGTTTGATTTTATACCCCCATTCCAAAGAGAAACAATACTTTTGTTTTTACCGGAGACCACCAATGATAATGAATATTTTATCGACCTGGGCTACCGGTACAGGATAGCAAGGCGATTTGGCCTGGGGATAAATATAGGTTATTCCGAGCTGCACAATGATTTTACAATGAGAGCCAATAACGGGTATTTTAAAATTGATCATTATGCAGGAATATATAGGCAATGGTCAATTTACCGGCATGTACAAGTTATGCCTTCAGTGAGCATGGATGTAGTGCAGGGAGCAAAACTCACCGCAGGTGTAAATCTCGGAATGGTGAGTAGTGTCTCTTATTACAAAAGAATTAATAATATTAGAAATCGGGATGATATTTTTTTTTTCATTAACAAAATGGAGCTGGCATCCGTCGAGCTCTATCCTTCACTGTATGCGGAACTCTATAATGCTGTTCGTCTGGAATTTGGCATCAGGCTCCGTCACCGAAAGTACAGGGATGATGCTATAGCAAACAATGGACTGGAAATAGATACCTATAATCTCTATAAATACCGAATGAGTATCGGCTTTCGCATTGCAGGAGGTGAGCCTCAAGTGCGTAAGGTGAAAGCCACTAAAGATGTTCGCAATCACCACCTCCGGATACGGGATAGAATCGAAAGGCAAAGAGAACAAAGCAGCTCGCCATCGGCCACCACACATGAGGTACAACCCGACACCATTATGGCCAAAGAGTCATTACACGCCAGAGCGTCTAAGTACAGGTTTTATATCAATGCAGGATATGGCGACGGAAGGCCGGATACCCGAAACAGAGTTCCTGTAGTTTCATATCCATATCCAGTGGAAATAACGAATGATAATGAATACTTCATCGAAGCCCTGTACCGGTACAAGTTGACTCAAAGAATGGGTATCGGGGTAAATGTGGGCTACTCCCGACTATTAAGTGATGTTCCGGTTTATACCAATGGTGAGCATTTTAAGCCAAGTCTTCCCCCCCGTACAGCATTCAGAAGATTTTATCATTCCATACAGATTACGCCGGCCATGAGCTATGATCTGGTCTACCATAAGGCATTTGTGCTGGGTGCCAACCTGGGATTAGTAAGCAATATCACCTATCGCAAAGAAGTAAAGATTAATCCTTTTGGAAATAGTTTTAGTTTATGGTCAAAAAATGCCTCCCTTGCATCATTCGAGCTATATCCCTCACTGTATGTGGAGCTGTATGATCGTGTACGGGTTGATTTCGGTGTCAGACTTCTTAACAGCAAGTTTAGAGATGATGCTTTTCAGAATAATGGGCCTGTGGTAGACCTGTATAACCCGTTTAAGTACCGGATCAGCGTAGGGTACCGGTTTTTTTATGAGAATGGAAAGTTAGTTACGAAACATTGAGTGCGTGATTATGAGAAGAAGGGGGTAATAAAATGTTTTTTTATTTACCTTTTCCCTGAATTCCACCTGTCCTTTTTTCCGGTTACATTGTGGGTGGTTTGCAATTACTGAATTTTAAACTTACTCTTAACTCTGATCAGACATGGTTTTATTACGAATCTTTCTATATTTGCGCTCAAATTAATCCACAGCGGGAACAATGTTTGAAGAACAATTTTCGCAGGCCGTTTTAGTATTGGAGGACGGCCTGGTGATGAAAGGTAAAGGCGCAGGTTTTAAAGGTATATCTACCGGAGAAATTTGCTTCAATACCGGTATGACAGGATACCAGGAAATCTTTACCGACCCGTCGTATTTTGGACAGATCATGGTAACTACAAATGCCCATATCGGAAATTACGGAACCCGCAAAATAGAGGTTGAGTCAGATCGCATGCAAATTGCCGGTCTGGTGTGTAAAAACTTTACCACCGATTATTCAAGGATCATGGCTGACCAGGATATCGACCAGTTTTTTATTAAAAATCAAACTGTTTGTATTTCAGGAGTAGATACCCGAAAATTGGTGAGACATATAAGAGAGAAAGGTGCTATGAATGCAATCATATGCAATGATGGTACCGATATTGAAACTTTAAAGAAAATTCTTTCCGAAGTTCCGTCCATGTCCGGACTGGAGTTGGCTTCTAAGGTATCCGTAAAGGAAGCTTATACCATTGGAAACCCCGATTCTCTGCTGAGGGTAGCGGTTTATGACTATGGTGTGAAGAGAAACATTTTGCAATGTTTGACCGATAGGGGGTGCTTTATCAAAGTTTTTCCTGCGAAAACACCTTTTGATGAGTTGAAATCTTTCCAGCCAGATGGTTATTTTTTATCGAACGGACCAGGAGATCCCGCTGCTATGTCTTATGCAGTTGATACCATAAAAGAAATATTGAAAACTAGAAAACCTTTATTTGGTATATGTCTGGGTCATCAATTGCTGGCATTGGCTGCAGATATTCCAACTTATAAAATGCATCATGGACACCGGGGAATAAACCATCCTGTCAAGAATATACAAACCGGTTTATGTGAGGTGACCAGCCAAAATCATGGTTTTGGCGTTAGCCATGAGGCGTTATTGGCCCATACTCAAAAACTCGAAATCACACATGTTAATTTAAATGATCAAACAGTTGAAGGTATCAGCTTGAAAGATGCACCAGCCTTTTCTGTTCAGTATCATCCAGAATCCTCACCGGGTCCTCATGATTCGCGATACCTCTTCGATCAATTTATTTCCTTACTAAAACAATATAAAAATTAAAAATATGAGTACAATCATAGATATCAGAGCCAGAGAAATTCTTGATTCCAGAGGAAACCCAACGATAGAAGTGGAGATCTTAACTGAAACTGGTTGTCTTGGAAGGGCAGCAGTTCCTTCAGGGGCATCTACCGGGAAATACGAGGCGGTAGAATTAAGAGATGAAGATCCAGATAGATTTTTGGGAAAAGGAGTACTCAATGCTTGTGAGAATGTCAATGAAAAAATTGCGGATGCTTTAATTGGTGAGGATGTCTTTGAGCAAAGAGATTTAGATGAGATGATGATAGAAATGGACGGTACTGAAAATAAAAGCAGATTGGGTGCCAATGCCATGTTGGGTGTATCTCTCGCATTGGCAAAAGCAGCAGCAGAAGAATCCGGTCAGTCCCTCTTCAGGTATATTGGAGGAGTAAATGCACATGTGATGCCTGTTCCTATGATGAACATTCTGAATGGAGGTTCACATGCCGATAATAGCATCGATTTTCAAGAATTTATGGTCATGCCGGTAGGAGCTGATACTTTTTCTGAAGGTCTGAGGATGGGTGTTGAGGTTTTTCATCACCTTAAAAAAGTACTTAAAAGTAAAGGTTATTCTACTAATGTCGGTGATGAGGGTGGGTTTGCACCCAATATAAAATCCAATAAAGAAGCTATAGAAATCGTCCTTAAGGCTATTGAAACAGCTGGTTTTAAACCCGGTGAAGACATGATGATAGCGATGGATGCAGCCGCCTCAGAATTCTACGATGCAAAAAATAAAGTGTACCACTTTCACAAATCTGATGGAAGAAAATTAACCTCCGATGAAATGATTGGTTATTGGCAGGATTGGATTGACCAATATCCGATTCTTTCAATCGAAGATGGGCTGGATGAAGATGACTGGGACGGATGGATAAAGCTGAATAAAGCGGTCGGAAGCCGGGTTCAGCTGGTAGGTGATGACCTCTTTGTGACCAATACAAGCAGACTGCAAAGAGGAATTGAAATGAACGCAGCCAATTCGATTTTGATTAAGGTGAACCAGATCGGAACCTTAACAGAAACCATCGATGCGGTTCAGCTTGCTACGCGTAATGGATTTACTTCTGTAATGAGTCATAGATCAGGAGAAACAGAAGATACCACGATCGCTGATCTTGCGGTTGCTTTAAATACCGGTCAAATTAAAACAGGATCTGCATCGAGGAGCGATAGAGTTGCGAAGTACAATCAATTATTGAGAATAGAAGAAGAACTGGGTCATACTGCAGTATATCCCGGTAGGGCGTTGCTTTCATAAGTAATAATATATTATTTAATATTGTTATTTATATATTATTGAAATTTAGCTGTATATTTATATTTCAATAGGCTTATTTACTTAACTGATGCCTGGATAATAACAAATGAAGATGAAAGCAATTAATGAGATAGTTAATCCATTACTATGGAATAGGAAGTACATCAACAAGTTTACCATCACTTTGTGTGTATTTTTTATTTGGATGTTATTTATAGACAATCATAACTTATTTGTACAAAAAAGGCTCAAAAATATAATTAATGAGTTAGAGTCTGAGAAAGTTAAGTATGGGAAATTGTATATTGCAGCCAAGCATGAGAAGCAGACACTAGAAGTAAACAAAGAGAAATTTGCCCGTGAAATGTATCTGATGCACAAAGACAACGAAGAAATATTTATCATTAATATACCTAATAAGAAGTAAAATGAGCGTATTGGTTAATAAAGATTCAAAAATTGTGGTACAGGGATTTACCGGGAAAGAAGGTTCGTTTCATGCCTCACAAATGATAGAGTACGGCACACAGGTAGTAGGTGGAGTTACTCCAGGAAAAGGCGGACAAGAGCATTTAGGGAAACCTGTATTTAATACTGTACAGGAATCGGTGGAACAAGCTGGTGCTAATACTTCAATTATTTTCGTTCCACCTGCTTTTGCAGCCGATGCTATAATGGAAGCAGCCGATGCCGGTATTAAAGTAATTGTGTGTATAACAGAAGGTATACCTGTCCAGGATATGATAAAAGTGAAGGCGTACCTTTCAGGAAAGCAATGTACTCTCGTAGGTCCAAATTGCCCGGGCGTAATTACTCCTGATGAAGCAAAAGTCGGTATCATGCCGGGATTTGTTTTTAAAAAGGGAGATATTGGAATAGTATCAAAATCCGGAACCTTGACGTATGAGGCTGCTGATCAAATAGTAAAGGCCGGTTTAGGTATATCTACAGCAATAGGTATTGGAGGTGATCCTATAGTCGGTACCCCAACAAAGGATGCCATTGAATTACTAATGAATGATCCTGAAACAAAGGGGATTGTGATGATAGGAGAGATTGGAGGTAATTATGAAGCGGTTGCATCACATTATGTAAAAGAGACGGGAAATAAGAAACCCGTAGTCGGATTTATCGCCGGCCAAACTGCTCCCAAAGGGAGAACCATGGGACATGCCGGAGCCATTATCGGAGGTGAGGACGATACAGCTGAAGCTAAAATGCAAATTATGGCAGAATGCGGAATACATGTAGTACATTCTCCTGCTGATATAGGTGAAACTATGAGAAAAGTCCTGGGTAGATAATGCAGTCTTGCTTTATATAAGGCAAAGCCTGAAAATCCACAGTGGATTCTTGAAATTCCAAATGATTATACAGCGATCAAAATTGACATTTATTTCTCCTGACAGTAGTTCTTGTATTATTGATTATTTTACGAGAACATTTTCATTTCTCATACAATATAACTACCATATTAATGGGGGTAACCTGAAGAGAATCTGTTATTAGGTCTTTGTAGAAAATATATACTACTGCTGAGAAGTTACTCTTCCTTGAGTGAGTTTCTTAAAGTACTTTTTATCCACTACCAGAAGCCCAAACGATGTACAATCTTCTTTTTCCTGATTGGCATGATGTGCTCCATGTGCCCGCAATATAGCCTTACTATACCTCGAGTCTAGTTGCCTGAACCATTTAAAGCGTTGGTGAATATATACATCGTGAATCAGAAAATAAACCAGACCATACAGTGATATACCTATGCCTATATAGAGCAAAAAGTGAGTACTGGCGAATAAAGAACCAAATACATAACAAAGGAAACTGGGTATGGCAAATACTAAAAAGAAAAGATCATTCTTTTCAAAAAAACCTTCTTTTTCATAATGGGGTTTATGATGGTCTTCATGCCATGACCACAAAGCTCCGTGCATAACATACTTATGTGTAAACCAGGCAACAAACTCCATAGCTGCAAAAGTACCGAGCGTAATAAGGATATAAATAAATAGTTGCATACTGATATTTTATTATATTATCGCACAAAGATAACAAAGAAATAATTTTTCTTGTTCTAAAATTACTCCAGAACGACTCGGTTTCTTTCATCTTTTTTCTCTTCCAATCTCATCAATGGAATTTCTACATAAAAATCAGTACCTCTATCTTCTACTGATTCAAAATAAATTTTCCCATTGAAACCATCAATGATATTGGCAGAAATGGCCAAACCCAGTCCAGTTCCGGAACTTTTGGTGGTGAAATTTGGGGTAAATACCTTTGATTTCATTTCTTCAGGAATCCCTATGCCGTTGTCGCTAAACTTAACTACTGCATTTTTACCTTTTTTATGTAAGCTGATCTCAATTTTGCCTCTCCTGTTTTCAGGTATGGCCTGGATAGCATTCTTTATCAAATTGTTAAATATTCTGATCAATTGACCCCGGTCTGCAAAGACATGCAAATCGGTTATGGGTTCTGATAAGAATATATCCATATCCTCTCTTTTTCTAAACAAGTCGTGCACCGCTTCCACCAATTCGTTAATGACTATTTTTTCATTATTGGATTGTGGCATTTTACCAAAATTTGAAAACTCGTTTGCAATTTCGCTCAGATTGTTAATTTGTTCCAATAAAGTAGTCGATACTCTTTGCATCAAAGGTTCGATATTAGGTACATTACTATCAAGGGCTTTCTGAAGATACTGGATGGATAGTTTCATCGGAGTAAGTGGGTTTTTTATTTCGTGAGCTACCTGTTTTGCCATTTCTCTCCATGCAGTGTCCCTTTCAGTTTTAGCTATGATATAGGCACTTTCTTCCAGTTTTATGATTAGGTTATTATAGTCTTTGATCAATGTTCCAATTTCATCATCCCTGTTCCATTCTAACGGTTCATTTGTTTTGCCCAACTTAAAAGCTCTTAACTTGTCTGTCAGTGTGCCTAATGGCTTAGTAATGGAATTTGAAATAGCGATTGCAATAGCTCCAGCCAACAGGAATAGAAATACGTAAACATTTAATAAAGTGCTTAGAAAATCGAGGATGCTGTCCTTGATCTGAGTTTTTTCTTCCGGCTTGACGCCTATATACGCAAATGGACGGTCCGAACCGAAATAAAGAGGAATATATCTGACCTCAATATTGGTATACCCATTATCTTCCTTATTTGTAGCTTCTCTTTTGTCTCTTATCTTCCTGAATATTTCAAAAGGAATTCTCATCTCAAGATTATGGTCTTTCCCGGAAATATTTAATTGATTCCCATTTTGGTCATATAAATAAATTTGATTAGATAATAATGGCTCAAGATTACTCACTGTTTGAAGTGTCCTACCCATAGCTATGGTTTCTGAATCGGATGAGAGTATTTCTCCATTGATTGCTTGTAGCAGGTTTATAAGAACGTGATTATTATTTTTCTCACTATTTTCTTCCAGTATATTCTTAAAGTAATACGCAGTAAGAAATCCTACGGTTACAAAAGAAAATATAATCAGAGATATGATGTTTATCTGAATTCTTGACCTCAATGATCTTCGTTCAAAAATGGATATAGGTATTGGAAAGGGTATAAATTCTTTATAGTGATTACCAAGCAATAAAATCAGCACTATCATGCCTGTAATGGTAAACAGGTATGAAAATAATGACATAGGTTTAATCAGGCCTCCTACCTGTTGTAATGAAATAATGGTATATTCATTATTGGGCGACCAAACCACTCCAGAATAACCTTTAAAGTGAAAATCATCTGTAACCTGGAGCATATAATCAATGAGTGTACCGGAATAATTTGGGATCTGAGGATGAATTATATTACTATTTTTAAGTATCACTATATCATCCGGTATAGTTGTTTGTCTTGGCTTATGCTTAAAAGTCATAGCGAATAAAAAGGGAGAGTAAGGGTGGTCTCCACCATCTAACTCGTAAATCATTATATACATACCTTCAAAGGGATTATAATATAAATGATCCCGGAAGGCTTGACTGAAACTTAATTGCCTGACTATGTAAGAGTTTTTATTGTTACTGTTAGAGAATACGTCCACTTTATTTTTATCAAATAGGTACAATTGATCAAAATGTAGAGATGTCAGTTTTTCGATGGGCAGTACATCCTGCAGATAGGCCTTCAAATCTTTTTTATCCAATATAGCTGGGTGGTGTACGGTTGACATCATGCCTGGAATAGACGATAGCAATAATTTTGCATGAATGGAATCAAGTTCCTGGATTTGATTTAGCCGGGACTCTGTATATGTGTTTTGGATATACTTTATTCTATTGGTTTTATCTTTTTCAAAGTTGTAATAATAAATCAGTGCTGTGAGAAACCCGCTAAGAACAACAATCCACCAGATGATCCATACCACGTTTTTCTGACGACTATCTATAAATAAGTCAATCATGATGACAAGGGCAATGATAAAGGCACCCAATACTACCGGATGAATAGAAATAAACAAAGGATACAATAAAGAGCTTAACAATAGTCCGATGGCATGGCCTAATATTACATTTGATTTGGCAGCGAATTTCTTGCAAAACTGTAAACTGAATAATGCATAGAAAAATAACAGTCCAATACCCAGAATCAAACCGGTAATCAGCAAAATCCCGTTTAAATTCATTGAAAGAAATTTTCCGGGATCCAACTGTATATTTTCATTAATGATAAAACCCTTAGAAACGAAACAGTAGTAAATAAAAAGAAAGGAAAGAATTACTCCATTCACTACATTGATAAATAAGTGAAATCGACTTGGAATTTTCACATCATAGGAAATGCGAAACAGGTACATTAACACCACCATGGCCGTGAGACCATTTACAAACAATTGCCCCAATGAAGAATGTACAATACTCAAATCATTACTCTCTGAGAATAGAAACCCATCTTTCCAGCCTGTACTTACTTCAATAACCAATAGTATCAATCTAAGAAAAATAACAGAGGTCAAATATTTACTTATATGTTCTCGTCTGGCGAATAAATGGGATACATAAAATAAAAAAATAAAGTACAATAACAGGGTGCTTACAATAAAAATTGAAAATGAAATCGAAGTGATGAAAAAATGGGTCGGCGTGACATGATAAATACGATTACCAATGGTCAAATCAAAACTTTCATCTATTGCATTTATGTTATTTTTGAACTGGGATAAACTCCTGGCTTCCCTTATTAAGTCTGGATTCATTAACGAATCTTCGACTTGAAAAATGTTTTGAAATATATGACCAAACCTGTCACTGTGAGGATCATTGACAGTATAGTCAAAGTCAAATTCTTGTAAGTTGAATTTACGGCTATATTCAGAACTCCAAAATACCAGGGAGTCACCTTTCAATACCTCTATATTCATGAATGCAGGAAAAACTGAAAAATCTTGATCTTCTTTTCCTATTATGTAGTTTTCAAAAATGCTGAAATCATTGTCCAAAATTTTCTGGATCTTAGTCAGCTCTATTTGGGGATTTTGTGCCCACTTATGTAATGAGAATGATATTATCCCAATTATAATTAATGCAGAGGGAACTAAAACTGCTGATAACTTATTTTTGATGTTAGATGTCACAGTGGTAATTATCGAGCTAATTTAAGCATTACACATTATATATATGTATAATATTTGTTGTTTTGACTTAAATATTGTTGATATGGTATTGAAAAGGAGTATTCAATCAAATTTTCATAGTCATAAATGAGAAGGTCTAAAAATTAGGCAAAAAATAATAGAGCATATTGGTCTATCGCTCCGAAATACAGTTTTTGGGGAGGAAAGTCCGGACAGCGTAGGGTACCGTACCATCTAACGGATGGGATTACGCATTGCGTAATACAGAAAGTGTCGCAGAAAACAACCGTCTATGTTTCGCGTGCCGAAGCAGACAAGGGTGAAAACGTGAGGTAAGAGCTCACGATCCTGCCGGGTAACCGGAAGGATGGATAAACCTTACGGGCTGAAATGCCACATATACTCCGGTGAAAATATTCAAAGAGTTACCCGCTCAATCCCGGTAATTCGGGGCCGGAAGGGGTAGGCAGCGTAGATAAATGATAGACAATACACTTTAGGGTGTATTACAGAATCCGGCTTACAGATATGCTTTATTTTTTTTGTTATAACTCTGATACCCGCAAAATCGTAGTAGTAATAGCTTTCAACATTTAGCTTTTATCATTAGCTTTTAGCATTCGCGTTTCGCTATTCGCTTTTAGCAGTTAGCTTTTTTTGAGACTTTTAGACTTTCAACTTTCAAACTTTCAACTTATTCCCGACCTTTAGACTTTCAGACCTTCGACTTTCAGACTGTTTAGCTCGTAGCTCGTAGTTCGTAGCCGGTAGTAAATGGTTTTAGTTTTAGTTTTAGTTTTAGTTTTAGTTTTGGTTTTGGTTCACTTTCACCGTTTAACTGTTTACCGTTTTCCGTTCACTGTTTTCCGTTCAGACCTTCAGACCTTCGACCTTGAGACCTTCGACCTTCAGACCTTCAGACCTTCCTTACTTCAAAGCTTCAAAGTCAAAATTAACAGAAAACCGGAGAGTATTATCGAGAGGATTTCTCCTGTTGGTTGTAGGTACTAAATACGATAGATCAAATCCGAATACATTGTATTTGAGGCCAAAACCTACCGTTATATACCTTCTGTCTCCTTTTTGAGGATGTTCGTAATAATATCCCGCTCTGACTGCAAATTGGTCATCATACCAGTATTCTGCACCTGCTGAAACAGCAATTTCTCTCATTTCTTCAGAAAATCCTCCAGGCGCATCGATGAATGATCCGAATATAGAGTTAAAAAGTGGTTTTTCCCTATAATCAGGGATTCCATTTCCATCAGGATCAAAGTTAGGGTTAACAACCACATTGCCATCGGGACCTATTATCGTAGGCGATACAGGAGTTGGAACCATGAGTTTGTTTATGTCAAGTGCAAATGTCACGCGGTTAAATTCATCCAGATTCATAGACATAGCAGCACCCAGTCCTATATTTGCAGGGAGATAATCTCTGACATTATCCCGGGTATAACTCACTTTAGCTCCTATATTTGTCATCGCCAGACCAACCGCAAACTCTCCACCATATGGGGTTATATTGTTTTCTTTCCTGTATGTCATCGAAAAATCAGCTGCAAACGATGTGGCCGACTGAATCTCAGTACCCTGTATTTCCTGGCCGGTAGCCAGGTTTGAATAAACGTATTTTCCTGTTAATCCCATGGCAAAATTATCTGATAATTTCCTGGCATAAGTAATGGCAAATTCTAACTCCCGTGGCCTACCTGCTCCAATTTCAGTGCCCTGTTCATCAGTAAACCTGATGTCGCCTAATGAAAAGAATCTCAAGGCTGCACCTATGGTCTGGAGATCATCAATTTTCTTATATCCGGATACATATGCGAGATAGATATCATTCAGATTAAGTTGGCGTAGCCATGGGGTATAGGTTGCAGAAAAGGTGGCGTCTTTCTCTGAAAATGCAAGGTTGGATGCATTATAGTGTATTGAATTCGGATCAGGGGAAGTGGCAATACCGGCATCTCCCATAGCTCCCCCACGCGCATCGGGGATGATTCTTAAAAATGGCATGGCAGATAATACCGTATTGGGCACACATTCACCATTTGCATCAATAACACAACCTTTCAACGGATCAAATACTTGTGCATTAACAGAAAAACAACTCATAACTAAAACAAAAGTACTTATGTAAAGAGTTTGTATTCGTTTCATCTTATAAATTCAGATAGTGATTGTTTGAGAATATGCCTAAAAAGTGCAAATATCAAAAATATTTCTATTAAACGAACTAAAGATTAAATATTGCATTGGAATTTAAGTGTTTTATTTTATCTGATCAGGACTAATTTTTGAAATTTACTTTCTCTTTTAAGCCCTGATTCCTTATCTTTTACTAATATTTTATAAGGATATACTCCTATGCCTAATTTGTCACCATAATCATCGCGTCCATCCCAATAGATTTCAGAAATTCTGTTACCTGGTGAAAAAATAGTGTGTTCTATGGTTTTGACTATTTTGCCACTAATGGTATATATACGTAATAAAATATCCAATTCGGTTCCAGCCAGGTCATGTTCAAACATAAATTCTGTATTTGTGCTGAAGGGATTAGGAAAGTTGAATACCCTTTCTATAGCTCCGTCTTCACTTTCTATTACTCTGAATTCTATATAGGATTCTGATGAATTATTGACGACATCCCAGGCTTTTACAGTTAAAGTGTGATGGCCTGGCGACAAATTATGTAAAGGGAACTCCACAGACCCTGCTTTGAAATTATCTTTTTCCGCAACATAAAACTCATTGAGTATAATAGGGTTTTGCTCATCTCCGTCCAAAACAGCCGTTAAGTCATGACCTATACCTGCACCTGTCACATTAATTCCACTCTCATCAAATAATTTAATGATCAGATTAGGACTTGTGTTGGTGATACCACCAGTAATAAAATTTTCATCATTGATAAACAGGTCAATAACAGGTCCTTCTTTATCAGCAATTTCACTGGAAGCGGCACCACCTATAGTCATTTGATTGTAAAATCCACCAGCATCTTCGTTGGAAGTGTTTGTAGCATATAGACTTATCCTGCCAAACCCAGGGGTGTAATTAATATCACTTGGCACTATAAAATCAAAATCAAACAAGCCGGAACTCACCGTTGCGGATCCTTTAAACAATATAGAGCTAAATAACTCAAAATCTTCAACCCTGCTCCTGGGTTCGTTTCCAAGTGTCGTGATTTTAGACTTTTTATCGAACACTGTAGGGAATACGGTACCATGAAAATTATTGAGCACCTGCCCTGTTTGATTTGTTATTATACCACTGATTTTGACATGTTGTAACGCACCTATTGTGTCAGTAAAAGACTCTAAGGGTATATCGTTGATTGAGGTTACCAAAATTTTATGTTTTGGTATAGCCAGGCTCATAGACGGATCGGCAATCAATGCAAATTTTCTTGCATTTACTCTTATGGTATCCTGCCAATTATTGTTTTTAGCCCTTCGCATAATCTCGCCCAATTTCAAAGATTGTAAATTTTCCAGTGAAAACAGGGTATCAAAAACCTCCGCAGTAAGTCTTTCGTTTTCCAATGAAAATACGGCTCTAACTGTCGTCATTAAACCAATGGCTCCCCCTTTTTCGCGCACTATAGATATCTCACCGGCACTTTCCAATCGCGGATCATCATAAGCTGTAAATGAACAAGTAGCTGTTATTAATAAGGGAAGCTTGTTCGGATTATCCCAACTTTGAATATCTCTCACTTGTAAAACCCTTTCTTGTGCCCAGCCTTTAGGACCTCCATGACCCAGGTAATTGAGTACAAGCAGCCCCTTCAATATATTGTTATTAATGGCTTGTGTTGCTCCAGGATATCGTCCCCCCCCGGATGTTGACTCGCGTACATATGCATCAAAATAGATCTTTTGCTGATTGTATAGGGGAAACTTTAATTCTGTTTTGCCCGATATGCGTTCAGCTTGTCTGAAATGAGTATTAAAATCCCCATCATCAGCTGAAAAACCAATCCTCAATCGCCAATCACCTAATGCTTGTGGGTCGGTTTCATACATGATTATTTTATTTACCATAATTTCTGCCTCTTCGGCAGTTTTAGCCGGGAGTCTTCCAACTCCTATTTCAAGCTGTCCTCGTAAGTCACTCCCTTCATTGTCACTGAGAAGACCGTAAAAATCATCTGCCGGAAAAGCTTCAATGGGATGAAGCGATTCTGATGTTTGATAGGCAGGTACAAAATTGTGATCTGGATAATTTTGCCCAATATGCTTATAATCAAAGCTTGCATCGCCCATCAGGAGTAGATATTGGTAACTAGGCGATCTTTTGTATAACATCCGGGAAAAATCTCTGATACCTGTTACGTCTCGTTTGCCACCTGCAAATTCATTAAATAACTTATCTGTGCTAACAGCGATAGTCTGAATCCCATTTTGAACCCTGTGGTTCATTAGCTTCAATGCCGCATTTTCAAAATCTGGATGGTAAATGATCGCCAATTCAGCCTCATTTATACTATGTATGTTTTGATTGGGTACAGTACCTATATATTCAGGGAGTGGATGAGAAATACCAGGGTCAAAAACAATATATTCCTTCAACCTGTCGTCCGTATTTGCACTGAAACGAGCACTTCCACTTTCCAAAGAAGGCATAACCGCATTGGTGTTTAAGGGATCAGTAATGTCCCAAATGTGTAAATTTGAAGTGGCATTGGCTATGGTGTAGCTGACCCGGGACTGTTGACCGGATTCAGTATGATAAAACCGAAGAGTATTTCCGTTGAATTCAAGTCTTTTTTCGCCGATGAGCTCCAAATAATCCAACCATCCTTCAGCATTTGATGCTCCCGATATTTCAAGGGTAATTTCAACATCGGAAGTTCCTGTAAAGGGCGATGAAATAGTCTGAGTAACGCGCCTGGCATATAAAGCTTCGATATTAGCCGTATTTACGGGTGCTATCGGAATATTAAAATTCGTGCCATTAAATACTCCTGAAAGCGAATGACTTGTAATAGACCTGCCTGCATAAGCCAATCGTAACATAAGGTTTTTTCCTAAAACAAAACCCTCAGGATCAAATCTTTCAGTATAGTTTCGTGATCTAGCTACATCTCCGAAATAATCGCTGTACCAGTCTTTACCCGAGCCCTGAGCTGAGACAAACTCATCCAATAAATTAACTTTATCTTCTTCCCATCTTTGGTGTGATGTATACGAATTAAATTCCCTTTCTACGACAGTCGGTTGTGCCGTCATTCCTATGGATTTTTTTTCTAAAGAATTATTGGTGATAAAGAAATAATTATACTCATCGTAAATTCCATTTTGAAATGTGTATAATTCATCTCTCATTTTATAAGTGCTGGATCCCTCAGCGTAAAACAAGATATAATCGCCATTGTCAAACCTGCCGTCATCGCCCCCCACCAGAATGTATGGGATCTCCTCCAGGTCATCAATTCGAGGTCTTGCTATTTCCTCTTCAAGTATTCCGCCTCTATTCCCATAAATTTTGATGGAATTGGTTGTTAATTGATTGGTAGAAATTCCCAATGTTCCTGTTATAAAATCATGAGATAGTCTGGTAATACCGCTATTTTTTACTCCTATTTTTTGAAAAATACCATTGGCTAAAACAGAACTGCTTTTAAATTCCTGATTCCTCCAGCCTCCACCCCTGGTTATTTTGTCATCATTATGTAAAATGACATTCAATTCAAATGATTCGACCAGCCTTGTATATCCATTTTGGTGGACAATGGGGACTAAAGTGACTACTAAATATATGTCACTCCTTTCCTGAACCACTTCATACCAAATTTTTATCTCTTCCTGAATGAGTTCAGATTCTATGATGATGTGTTCCTTTGTCGCCAAAGAAGTAACAGATACCTCTGGAAGTATCCAGTTTCTGAGTGGAATTTTTTTTAAGAATACTGGGATGGAAAGATCGTATTGAGTTCGTAAGGCACCTTTAAACCAGGGTATTTGGTTATCATTTTTTAGCTGATGGTTTTCTTCCTTTAGGTTTTCCCATATAATAGATTCTCTCAGAGTGATGACTTCCTGTGAAAAGATATATTGGAAATGAATACTTGCAAAAAGCAAAACCAAAATGACCTTAGAATATTTATTGTATATATATTGGCTCATAAAATCCGCAGGCAATGATTAACTTATGAAAAACGTTAGTTAATTCAGACTATTGTATAGGTTGGTCAGGCTATTCCCGGGGCATTATAAATGAATGGATGAGGAAAAAGTTTATTGCTAATTATATCTTCAGGAGCATATGGATAATTCTCCTTATTTCTGCATCTATAATTTATAGCAGTGGACAGGATCCTGTATTTACCCAATTTTATAATACCCCAATTCAAATTAATCCTGCATTTGCCGGAAATTCAGCTGGACCCACCTTTATTGCCAATTACAGGAATCAATGGCCTGCATTTAATGCGTACAACACGTATAGTGTTTCCTATGAGCAAAAGCTTGAAAGTTTAAATAGTGGGATAGGTATATATATTCTGTCTGATGATGCGGGTGGAGGATCCATCAAAAGCAATCGTGCTCATGGTATGTTTTCCTATCACTTAAGAATGGGGAATGGCTCAACCTTACGTCTGGGTCTTGAAGCGGGAATAGTACAGTCGAGACTCGATTGGTCAAAGCTCATTTTTTTTGATCAGTTAGATCCCCAATTTGGAGCAGTAGGTCCTGATGGGGTCAGGTTTCCCAGTGACGAAATTCCACCGGATGGTGATTTTGTCAATAATATATATCTGGATATTTCAGCGGGTATTCTGTATTCAACTGAGAAGTATTTTGCCGGAATTTCCTTCTCACATATGAATCAGCCGGAGTATTCTTTTCTCACAAGAACAGAGAATGCATCTGGTGCGCGAATTCCAATGAGGGTTGCATTGATGGGAGGATACCAACATACCCTGCTCAATGCCAATAATGCACATTATGGCACTTATATAACTCCTTCCATCTTATTGATGAGACAGGGTAACTTTAATCAAATCAACGGCCAGGTTATTTTTAATTTAAATCAATTGATTTTAGGTACTGGCTACAGGCATGCAGGCGTTATGGGCGATGCCGTTATAGCCTATATGGGCTGGAGGTATGAGTATATGAAGTTCGGCTATAGCTTTGATTTTACTGTTTCGGGTCTTGGAATCGGTAGCGGAGGAAGTCATGAAATAAGTATCATGGTTAATCTGGATCATCTTTATGCAAAGCCATCGCGTTACAATGATTGTTTTGGAATTTTTAGATAAAAAGTCTCCTAATCCCGTCTGTTGAGGGACGATTTTTGCTTTTCACTTCCTACTTCTCCTCTCGCAAATGGGAAGTTTCGGAAATCTTTCTTTCTTAAATTCCACACTATAAAGTAAATGACGTATATTTTTTTTTATTCTACAACAATTTATTGAAAGATGCATAAGTTATACATGTGTTTAACAGACTCTTGTATATATTTGTGCGATTTTTAAATAAAATACTTTACTGTAACATGAATCTGAATATAAGATTGATGATTTTAGCTTTTGCTACCCTTGGCATGATTTCTTGTAGTAAAAAAAGCAATGAATCTTCTGCTACCGGATGGAATTATAATGATCCTGAATGGGGAGGATTTGAGAAAAAAGACTACGAAGGACAAGTGACCGGCCCCAATCTCGTGTTAATTGAAGGTGGTACTTTTACGATGGGTCTTACCATGGAAGATGTGACATATGAATGGGATAATATTCCTCGTCGTGTAACTGTATCTTCTTTTTATATGGACGAAACAGAGGTATCCAATATCAATTATCGCGAATATTTATATTGGATCAGAAATACTTATAAAAGTTATCCCGAAGTATACTTTGACGCACTTCCTGACTCTCTTGTCTGGCGTGAAGAATTGGCTTATAACGAACCTTTGGTTGAAACGTATTTGAGGCACCCTTCATTCGACGAATATCCTGTAGTAGGCGTATCATGGGTTCAGGCTAACAAGTATTGTGAATGGAGGACTGACCGGGTAAACGAAATGATTCTTGTTAAAAGAGGAATCATTAATTTGAGACCTGATCAAGTTGATTCTGATGCATTTAACACCCAAGCTTATCTAGCAGGAAGATATCAGCCTGATGTAAGGAAAAATGTTAGGGATCTGGCAACAGGAGGCGAAAGAGGTGTGCGTTTTGACGATGGTATTTTACTCCCGGATTACAGGCTTCCTACGGAAGCAGAATGGGAGTATGCTGCTTTGGCTCTTAAAGGTAATCTCGCATCTACCAGGGATGAATTGATAACGGACAGAAAATATTTTCCCTGGGAAGGAAATACAGCGAGGTATAAAAAAAGAAATAAAAATCAGGGAAGGATACTGGCCAATTTTAAAAGAGGAAGAGGTGATTATATGGGTATGGCAGGTAATCTAAACGATATGGCAGCAGCTCCGGCACCTGTAAAATCATTTTATCCCAATGATTTTGGATTATATAATATGGCGGGTAATGTGAGTGAATGGACAGCAGATGTCTACAGACCTCTTACCAGTACTACTTTAAGCGATTCAGATAATCAGGATCTGAATCCTTACAGAGGAAATGTATTTAAAAGTCTTATTCTTGATGATGAAGGACGCCCAGTCGAAAAAGACAGTTTAGGTAGGTTGAGATACAGAGAAGTGACGGATGAGGAAGCTGAACAAAGACGAAATTACAAAAGAGGAGATGTTCGTGATTACAGAGATGGAGATGACGAATTTGTCGATTATGGTTATGGGAAAACTACTTTGATAAGTGATGAAAGTAGAGTGATTAAAGGCGGGTCTTGGGCAGATCGTTTATATTGGTTATCTCCTGGAACCAGAAGATTTCTTGAAGAAGGGATGAGCGACAGAACGGTTGGTTTTAGATGTGCCATGATAAGAATGGGTGCACAAACCGGCAATGAAGGCGAAGGCGGTAATTTCTTTAAGGAAAATCAGAGAAAAGTAAAGAGAAGATATTAATCATTATCAATTGTTAAAAATTGTATATAGCCCTTGTAGATGAATAATTTACGAGGGCTTTTTTATGCTACGACACTATGGATTTGTTAAATGAGTTTTTAAAAACAAAGTCAGTATCTATTGACACCCGTTCTTTAAAAAAAGGGGATCTGTTTTTTGCTTTAAAAGGGGATCATTTTGATGGGAACCAATTCATAAAAACAGCTCTTGATAAAGGAGCTAGCCTATGTATAACTGACGATCCTTTACAGATCCAGGTAAAAAACGATAGAGTGTATCTTGTGAAAAATGTACTTGAAAGCCTTCAGGATTTGGCCACCAGATACAGGGATAAGATCAGGGGTAGGGTATTGGCAATTACAGGTTCAAATGGAAAAACTACAACCAAGGAACTTATTTATAGCATTTTGAAAACAACTTTCAATACCAAAGCAACGACGGGAAACTTGAATAATCATATTGGTGTGCCCCTTACTTTGCTCAGCACTCCTGAAGAAACGGATTTAGTGATAGTTGAAATGGGTGCAAACCACCAGGGAGAGATAGATCTTTTATGTAAAATGGCAAAACCGGATTTTGGCATCATAACCAATTGTGGAAAAGCCCATCTCGAAGGGTTTGGGAGTGTAGAGGGGGTCATTCAAGCGAAAACGGAACTGTATCGTTATCTCGATGATCATTTAGGTACTGTATTTTACAATCAAAATGATCCGGTACTGGTTAAACACTTACCTGAGAGAACCGTCAATATACCATACCTTAAGTACAAAACAATAAGCACTCAACCCACTATTGAACTACGAGTCAAAGGGAAAAACTACAAAAGCGGCCTATATGGAAATTACAATGCAGTCAACATTATTTGTGCATTGACAATCGGACAATACTTTAAAATTAGCCCGGAAAAATTAGCGAACGCTATTAAATCCTATATTCCCACCAACAACCGATCGCAATTAATGCGGTTCAGAGATGCGGATGTATTTATGGATGCCTACAATGCCAATCCCACCAGTATCAAAGCCAGTCTTCAATATTTTGAAGACACGCCATATAAAAAGAAGATGGTTATACTGGGAGATATGTTAGAACTGGGAGAATATTCAATAGATGAACACCAGGAAATTGTCCATAAATTGGAAAATATGAATCTGGAAAAAGTTATTTTAGTGGGTGAGCTCTTTAAGATGTCAAAATCCCATTTTCCCGTATTTGATAATGTACAAAAGGCAAAGGAATATTTCGATTTACTTGATCTTCAAGGATGGGCCATTTATATTAAAGGATCCAGAGGAATACGTTTGGAGAAATTATTGGATCAATAGATTTTCGCCAGGTATTTAAACAACCTGTCTGGCAATTCTTTATGAATAGTATCCAAATATTCCTGATGAGAACATGCTATATATTCTTCGTTTTCATTTTCAGAACCTGCATTAAACCACCATCTACCTGTAGAATTATTTTTGACAAAATGAAAACTTTCTTTCATGCTTTCATTGTCAACTATAAATTGCTGGTAATTTTTATCTATAGAGGGGTGGTCATTTTTTGACTGGTTTGCTCCTTCCATTAAATACCATAAACTTTGAGCTATGGTGTCGCAGGTGATATCGTCAGGATGAAAATCTCCTCCTATGACCATTAACTTAAGACGGGTGCTACCTCCGATATACTTCATTACCTGACAAGCTTCCTCAGCTGAAAGTCCGGTAGGCATACTGCTATGTGATCCTGGAACATCGCATCTGCGGAGAGCTGATACATCAAAATAAATTCCTGAATAATCCCTCAAAGCGGGTTCTGCCAAATGGGTTTCAGCTCTTATTTTTCCTAAACTCATGGAATTAATAGAATGATCGCCAATTCGAATGAGATGATCCTGACTTACCAAATGCCGCTGAAATGCTATAAAATCACACGTCAAACCGTATTCTGAAAACATGAATTTGTTAGAAATGCAAGCCTGGCTTATATTTTCATTTTTATTGTAACTACTCATGATAGCCGAAAACCATCGGAAATCCTGATCCAGGACGACAACTGTTATGTCTCCTTCATTCAATTCCTTTATGAGTTGAATATTGAATGTGGCATCTGATTTTCTCAAAATGCCCAGATCTATCATTTTTATTTGGCTAAAATGATTTTCAAAATAATTAAGTGAATCCATGATCTTTTCAGAGCGTGATCCCGGTGCAGAAATAAATGCCAATCGGTAAGAATTGAGGTTCAAATCAGATTTTCCGGAAAATCGTTCCAAAGCCAAATGGCTATGAATTCTTTCTTCGTTTTGCTTCCAGGGTATTATCCAATGATCGATCATTTGTCAAATTTTATTCAAATATATTATAAATAATTTATATATGTTGCTTTAAGTTGACAAAATTTATAGATTAAATTGTTGAGTCCACTCTGAAAAGCCCATTTTTTATTAAGCCCATTTAAATTGATTTCGGGTGGATTTTTGAAAAATATTTGAGTCCCAGGTTATAAAAGTGAATATTGTTGTTATCAACCGTTGTATCTGTAGTCTATTGACA
>JBGTBR010000090.1:0-8244 GCA_041749255.1 Saprospiraceae bacterium | reverse complement strand
CAGACTTTTTAAAAGAACGCAAATAATCTAGTTCCTCCGATTTCAACTTAACTGTTTGTCGTTTCATCACAGTATATTTTTATTTCCACAAGATATATAAAAATATAATATGTTGCTAAATTAATTTGTTATAACACTAGTTTGATATTGTCTGTCGAAAAACTAGGGATTATGGTCAATCCAACGAGAAAAATTGATCTGATAAAAGACATCCCTGATAATCATTTACTTGAAATTGCGGTGGAGGCAAATGCGTATTGTATTGTTACGGGCAATACGAAAGATTTTGATTTCAATGAGTTTAAAGGAATCAAGATATTTTCGCCCAAGGAATTTTACGAATTAGCCATTAAATTCCGCTAACAAAGTTCAGAACGGCCAGCCCTCCTAAACGTCGGGCCGTCGTCTGCACCAACCGTTAAAAACCATATAAGCTCAGAAAGTATGACTATTAAAATAAAAAGTGATAAACAACAACTATGAATGAATGGGGTTTTATCGGTCAGGTATCATGCGTGGACACAATTTGCATCTGTAGACAACAAGGATTTAAGCTGTTTCGGTAGACAATTTCGTCAAGACCTGATTTTACACATTTGACATAAACTCACTTAATAACTTTAACTTTAACCAATGACAAAGATTTACCTACTTATAACGGTCTGACGAAACCGCCCTACCTACAACACCTTGTTTATGCCAGCTGCGGGGAACACTCTAAAAATGTAATTTTGTTTTCTTAACTTCGTTCCGCAACGGTGGACAAAGATGGCTTAGAAAGCCGCAGCCATTATAAACACAAAACGTTGTGCTTCATTATGCCCAACCTATAAAAAATGATAAAATTCTTTAGAAAAATTAGACAAAGACTTCTGACTGAAAACAAGTTCAGTAAGTATCTAGCTTATGCCATTGGCGAAATTATACTTGTAGTAGTTGGTATTTTAATTGCACTTCAAATTAATAATTGGAATACAAATAAAAATAATAGAATCTTTGAATTAAAGATGCTAAATGAAATAAGTGAAGCATTAAACAAAGATTACCTATTCTTTAACGATCATCTTATTCAAAATAGAAATAAGGTAGAAATTGATGCAATAACATTTTTTGACAAGGCAATTCTTTCAAGCCAGATAGTGGAAGATTCATTAGACTATCACTTTAATCGGTTAGACTATGGCATTCGGGTAACCTACAACCGAGGCCCATATGATGCACTAAAGGAATCGGGAATAGACAAAATAACCAACGACAGCCTGCGTAATAAATTGATTTTTTTCTATGACTTTGTTTTGCCCAGAAATAGCGCTTTGATTGAATATCATAAGGAGTCCAATCGAGCAAAAATGGCTCCATTAATACAGAAAGTCAGTGTACCGGCTCCCATTATGATTAATGGAGGCAAGATAACTCGTAGCGGTCGCTCCATAAAGGGATTGGATTTTGCAAAAAACGAAGATTTTAATGAACTGCTTTATTTGGCAACAAATAAATCTCAGACAATAAGGCTTATTCTGGAGTCCATCCCTCAACAAATGTTGGAATTAAACGAATTGCTGAACAATGAAATTAAAAAATAACGAATGCACAGCATTGGCTCACCGTTGCGCAAAATAGTGTAAGAATCACAAAACCAATATTTATATTATGAAAACTAAAATCTTATTATTCATTACTTTACCAATTTTGTGTCTTTTCTTTTCATGTACTCCTAAAGTTGATTCGGAAACTGAAAAATCAGATGTAACAGAAGCAGTTAACCGATTATATCAGTCCTTTGAAAATAAGGATATAGACCTCATGTCGGAAGTAATGGCTCATGACGAAAGTATGCTAAGTTTTGGTACCGGTATAGCCGACCTCCACAATAGTTGGACAGAATGGAGAACAAATCATATAGCTCAATTCGAAGCATTTGATAAAGCCAAAATCAACCCGAAAAATAGGAATGTCTATCTAAGTGAAAATAGCAATGTGGCCTGGTTTGCGGATGTAAGTGATTGGACGTTAACTATTGGCAATGAAAACATACAAATGAAGGACATTAGAATTACAGGTGTACTGGAGAAAAGAAATAATGCGTGGAAAATTGTTCAAATCCATGCTTCAGTTCCACAGAACTAATCTGAATAAAAAACAAAAATGGTGATATTTCTACTGAATCGAGAGTTTTGTGTATTTTGATAAAGTAAAACCTTAACCGAAAAACTTACACATTTTAAGTTGCTACTTATGTTATGCACGAGATGTTGGCAATAATTAATAAAATATGAAAAACATAAATTTGATCTTTTTCACAGTAATTTTGGTCGGTTGCGCTCAAAAGGAAGAAAAAACGGAAAGGATTCTAACTTCAAACTTACAAGAACAACTTCAAATAACTGTTGAGGATAGCTTGGCCATTAAAAATATTATTGATATTCAATCAAAAAGTAGAAATTTTGAGGAGAGGGAAAAAATATGGGCGGAAGATGGTCGGTGGTTGCAAGCATTTGGCCGAGTATTTTATGGCAAGGATACCATAACGAGTTTTGAAAAATATTTACATGCAAACGCTGGTTACGCTGCATCATTTGTAAGTGTTAGGCATGATCCTGAAATAAAATTTTTAAGACCTGATGTAGTTGTAGTTCATCAATATCACGAAAGGGAAGGACAAGTTATCAATGAGGTGGTGACCCCAACAAGAAGAACAAATACAACCTATATCATAACAAAAGAAAACGGAACTTGGCTACTTAGAGATAAAGTAACTATGGATGAACGTGAGCGAACTACAAACTAAGGGATGAAATAAAACTATTTCCAACATTGTATAAGAATAAAAGTATAAAAGATGAAAAGTTGTTTAATACTATGTTTATTGTTTTTCTTGTCTCAAATTACTCTTTGCCAAGAGCTATCAACTGACATTTACATTAAGGCAGGAAAACTTTTTGAAAGTGCAACAGGAAGGTTGGTACAGAACCAAATTATCCATGTCAAAGGTAATCGAATTGCAGACGTAGGCTCAGCACTTACGATACCAAAAGGCAGCAAGATTATAGATTTATCCAATTATACCGTTTTACCAGGCCTCATTGATTCGCATACACATTTACTGTTTAGCACAAAGGCTAAAGGAGACATCCACTACGAAAAATTAAGAATGACATTATTTGAGGGTGATGCACTCCGCGCATTAAGAGCTAGTCATAGGGCAAGGGAATATTTAGACGTAGGAATAACTACGGTAAAAGACTTAGGTAATTCGGGTCAATTTCTTGATGTAGCACTGAAACAAGCCATTAATGAAGGAAGCATTGCGGGTCCCAGAATGTTCGTTTCTGGCCCAATACTCAGTTCCGAAGGCGGACAATTCCCATACCTCATCAAAGATTTTCAAGATATTGTTGACCTCGAATATCGGGTAATCAAAGGGGTGGATGATGCCACTGTAGCAGTTCGTGAAAACATAACTTATGGCGCTGATGTCATAAAGATATGCTCTTACAACACCCCACTTAATACTTCTCTTCTACCTGAAGAAATGGAAGCTATTGTGAAAACATCTCACAAGTATGGAAAAAAAGTAACCGCACATGCTACAAATAATCAGGCCGTTTGGGAAGCTATCCAGGCAGGCATTGATGGTATAGAACACGGTTCCGAAATAGCAGATACCACTATGCAACTGATGGCACAAAAACAAATATTTCTGGTACCAACTGATCACAGTTATGAAGACTATTTGAAATTGTTCCATTATGTTGGAGTTAAAGGAGATCCCGAAGAATGGGCAAGGAAGAGATTTAATCAAGCAAAAAGCCGATTGACAAGAGCTATGGAATTAGGAGTTCCCATAGTTGCAGGATCTGATGCCTTCATTGATTTTGGCATTCCCATGGGACAGGCTTCGAAAAATGTATTAAAATCATATGTGGAATTTGGAGTTGAACCTTTGCAAGCCCTTCAATTCGCGACCTACAACGCTGCTAAATTTATGAGGAAAGAAAATGAATTAGGTATCATATCAACAGGTGCTTTCGCTGATATTATTGCTGTAAGAGGAAACATTGAAGAAGATTTTAATAGTGCAATTGATCAAATTGTGTTCGTGATGAAAGATGGAAATATTTATGTCGGGAAGTAAATGATGGATGCTACAATGTATATAAAAAATAGGCTAAACAGTTGTGGAAAAAAGTCATTCTACTGGTATCAAAATTTGTGATTAACTGAAAGTCTTATGCTTCGAAATCTCCTACTTTACATATACTAAATGTAAGTCAATAATTGGAAAAGACTTAAATCTACTACATGAAAATAAAAGTAATGCTTCTAATCCTAGTGTTGTATCTATTCCATAATACAAGCTATGGACAGCTCTCAAATCAAGTAATTGACTTTATCTTCGTTAACGATTCAATTATTTCAATTAGAAACGTAACGGTGATTGACGGAACCGGAGGACCCGTTAAGCTTAATCAGGTCATCGTATTTCAAAACAATAAAATAACCGCAATCGGTAAAACGGGAAAATTGAATATCCCAAAAAATGCTCAACTTATCGATGGCACCGGAATGACCGTCATTCCTGGATTAATCATGATGCACGAACACCTGTTTCATGGTAAGGGAGTTGCCGGACAATATGCAATCGAAATGATGCCCTATACTTTTCCTCAAATGTACTTGGCTGGTGGTGTAACAACTATGCGCACTGCAGGCAGTATTGAAGCCCATGCTGATCTTACAATAAAGAACTTGATAGAAAAAGGGAAAAGACTTGGCCCCACCATATATGTTTCAACGCCACACATGGAACGCGAAGGAGCCTTGGGCGATCGTATTCCTCAAATTCCATCACTTTTTCGTGATGAAAGTATTGAAAAATGGTTAACCTACTGGTTTGATAAGGGTGTTACCTCCGTAAAAGTTTACAATATTATTACGAAAGATGATCTCCGGCAGATTATAGCAGTTGCACATGGAAAAAATATTAAAGTTACCGGCCATTTATGTTCCATTACCTATCAGGAGGCAGCAGAGTTGGGTATTGATAACCTAGAACACTCTTTTCGGGTAGCTACTGACTTTGCTGTTTATAAACCCGAGAATGAATGCGTCAATCCAGGAGAATCATTGAGCAGTCTTGATGATGATGACCCAAAGCTTATCGCCATAATGAAATTGCTTATTGAAAAAAACGTAACAATGACGTATACCCCCAATAATCCGGAACCCTATACCAACCGGGAGGTTGTTCCAGGCGGAGGCGATGCAGCATTATCACCTTCCCTTCTTGAACACTTACAAAATGATTATAATACGCGAAGTAATACGAAAAGGGACTCACTGAGATTGGTCAACTACAAAAAAGAAATGAAACGAGTGATGATGTTTTATTCAATGGGAGGTAAACTCATCGTTGGAACTGATCCAACAGGAAGTGGCAAAATCATACCGGGTTATGCTAACCAAAGGCTGATAGAACTCCTTATCGAGACCGGATTTACAATTGAAGAAGCAATAAAGCTATCAACATTGAACGGGGCAACATACTTAGGTATAGAAAAAGAAACCGACAATGTTGAAGTTGGCAAAGAGGCCGATTTGGTATTGATAGATGGCGACCTATCAGCAGACGTTTCCAACATTCGAAAAATGAAAGTTGTATTTAAGAATGGAATTGGATACGATTCAAAGAAGATATTTGACTCTGTAAAAGGAAAGGTAGGTCTCTGAGAGTATACGTTCTAATCTCAAATTTTATTTTAACTATTGAAAAAGAGAAACAAAAGAGAACAATAAATAATTGTGGTAAGACAGAATTGCCCTACTCACACCAAAAGCTATTTAGAATGGCTGAGTGAAGTATAAGTATAAAATTTATCTTCGCTATTACATTTGGTCACGGTGGACAAATATATTTGTAAAACCCAGACACTGCAAATAGCCAAACGTTTATGCTTCATTATGAATAACCTATAACCAATGATAAAATTCTTTAGAAATATTCGCCAAAAAACCCTGGCTGAAAATAAGTTCGGAAAATATCTGACTTATGCAATCGGAGAAATAATTCTTGTGGTTATCGGAATATTAATAGCACTCTCTATAAACAACTGGCAAAAAGAAAAGGAGAACATCAAACTTGAAAAACGATACATTGAAGATTTAATCAATGATTTAAAAAAAGATTCTACAAATCTTAACCAATTATATAAAGAGGCCTATCTGGTTGCATATGCCAAAGATTCGATATACAAAGTACTAAATGAACCTGATTATCAACTAGATTCTCTTTCGGAATATTTTCAAAGACAATGGGAACCCTACAGGATGTTTTCACCCAGCACATCTACCATTGATGAAATGCGAAGTACCAGCCATTTGGAGATTATCAGAAATGAAATCCTTAGAAAACAAATTATTAGTATCTATTACGAATATGATCTATTCCTGCAGGATGAGATATTGTTTCGTGAAACTACACGTGAAATATTTACAATTGCAAAAAGTGGTTTGAGAAATATTAATGAGACAACCCCAGATGAAATAAAATTGTTGTTACAAGATCAAACGCTGGCAAATTCAATTAGAAAGAACTTTGCCAAAGGAAGGGTGGAATCTATTTTAAATACCTCAGATGCGTGCAATAAGCTTTTAAAAATACTGAGCAAAAATAACAGCAATCGTAACCAATGATAAAATTCTTTAGAAAAATTAGACAAAAAATGCTGACTGAAAATAAATTCAGCAAGTATCTGCTGTACGCAATTGGAGAAATAATTCTTGTGGTTATTGGGATTTTAATCGCCTTGTCAATCAATAACTGGAATAACCAGAGACTTGCAGATAAGCAAATGACTCTCTTTCTGCGGGGAATTCAAGAGGATATGAAATCTGATACATCGGCATTTAGTAGAAGAATTGATTTATTCAAATCGCTTGCTGAACAAAAAAAGTACCTTCTGAAGTTATCAAATTTTGATGACATTGATGCAGATAGCATTACCTCAGTGATAAGACCAAGACGATCTAATTACGAAATCAATACTACTACTTTTAATAAAATTACAAGTTCGGGCATTACACAAATTTCAAAAAATGACAGTCTCTCCAAGGCAATTTATGGTTATTACACCCTTGCAGTTACTTCGTTAAAATCATACATGAATTGGGATTTTGAAGGCAATAATGTAGCTAGAAATTATTATTATTTTGGAGACAATGTATTTGAGGTTGATTTAAATCAATACGATTTAGAAGATACGGATGACATTTTGAATTTTCAGGACTCGGTTATCAGAAAAGAGAATCTTATTAAAATACTCACTGAGCCTGTGGGTAGAAATCATGTTAAACTAGACTTTCAAAGAAAACAAAGAATTGCCAATTTGTTAGTAAGATATAAGGAAAGTGTAGGAAATTTAATTGCAGATATTGAAAAAGAACTGAATAAATAAAAAGGAAAGCACAAAATTGGCTATAGCAAATGCCGGCTAAAGTGATAAAATGAAATTAATTACACAAAATAAACTAATTGCTATTCGGACAAGTAAGTGCCTTGAAATCCAGCTCTAGCCATAGCCAAAACAGTTGTGCTTTATTATAACAAACCACCAAAAAATGATAAAATTCTTTAGAATAATTAGACAAAACTTACTCTTAGAAGGGAAAACAGGCCAATATTTGAAATATGCCATTGGAGAAATTGTGTTAGTGGTTATTGGTATTTTGATTGCGCTACAGATTAATAATTGGAATCAATACCGAAAAGAAAACAATTTTGAACAAAAAATTCTCAGAGAGTTAAAATCAGATTTTGTATATAACGAAAGTGAATTAAATAGCAATATAATTAAATCTTCTAAACTGGCTTCTAATTGCGATAGTCTACTGACTCTATTCAAATTGCCCAAAGATGAGGTAAATCCAATAGATTTTTTTAAGTATGCGCGAAGGTTAGGAGGCTATTCTACTTTTAGTCCTTCCAATGGCGCATTGAATGCGCTTATAAGTTCTGGAAATCTGTACATCATTAAGAATGACTCATTGCGTATGTACCTGTCCAGATGGTCAGGGATGTTAGAAGACTCGAGAGAAGATGAAATACGACTTATACAGTTTGGAGATACTCATATGGATCCATTCAGACTGGAGTATTCAAATCTAAGACCTGATTCTGTTTATGTTGACCCGGCGCTTCTTGA
Source organism: Saprospiraceae bacterium (assembly GCA_041749255.1). Lineage (GTDB taxonomy): Bacteria > Bacteroidota > Bacteroidia > Chitinophagales > Saprospiraceae > JABDLO01. The sequence continues at coordinate 43 of JBGTBR010000090.1, read as the reverse complement.
AAATAACAAATTCCGGAATACCGTCAGAACTATTCGAGGAGGC
>JBGTBR010000089.1:0-142064 GCA_041749255.1 Saprospiraceae bacterium | reverse complement strand
ACTGAAATGTCGAATTATTTAATGCTACAATTATTTTTTTCAAAGTTCGGAATCGACCCTAACTTGCAAGAAAATCAAATCAAAATGATAAAACTATTGAATTATGGGAAAATTGCAGCTTGAAAAACTTCCGAACCATTGTATACTAACTTGTTAATAAAATCTTGATATTTATTAGTACAAGAGTAGAAAGTAAGCATTATTACAATCAGAGAAATAATTTGTGTTTTCAAAATAAAATTTGTTTGGAGGTACAATTATTGAAAGTTATTTTAGTGTTGTTAAAATTGAAAAAACGAAAAAAGATGTGTGTTCGAGTTTTTTTATCCAATGACCGACCTCATTATTTTCTTGGATTTATTTTGACTTAATTACCAAGTGCTTTCTATTTTGCTGTAATTATGTTTTAAAAGCAGTCATTGATTCACAAAAATTAATAATACAAATGTCTATATATCATCATTTTTAGGATCCACATCATTCAAATTTACAACTATCTAAAGTGTTTCATGCAATCCTTTTTGAAGCTTGTTTTTTGATCCTGGCTTTCGTCCGGTTGGGTTTCCACTTTTTCCGGATTATCATTACCAACTGTATTCCGTTTAATTATAAATAAAATTTTATTTTCTGTGAATTTAAAATAAAATATTAATATATAGTGGCCATATCATAAGTTTTTCAAAATCATGTAAAAAGTTTTGACATGTTACGTGGTCGGTTAAGGATGCGATGTTATAATATTTCTGTGTAGGAATTTGCACCCCCTGCCACTGATTTTTTACAGAATATTTTTATTGAAAATTGCTTTTTTTTATCACTGCTGTAATTCTTTTTCAAATCTGATCATTGACAAAATCCCTGTCAATAATGTTTATTTGAATTCTGTTTTTGGTATCTATTTCAATTCCGGTGAACTTTGGAATAAAGTAAGGCAATAGTTTAATGACTATATCCAGCCGGATTTTAGGTTTAACCCGCATTATTCATGAGGGATTTGTCGTGAAAGGTAAGTGGTAAGTTAAGTATACTTTAGCCGGCTCAAGTTTTGGTCTTTTTTCCTTTTACTTCGTTGGAAAAGCCTCACTTAACTACAGCTAGGTTTCATTTTTCCGCCTTGTAAAAGAAAAATATACCTGCAACTTAACCGACACAGTATGCTTAATTTAACACAGGAAGCCAATAGAAATGGGTGCTCGTGAAGATTTTATTCTGCAGGCCCCTCCCGAAAGTTCTGGGGAGGGGGTGAGAACAGAAAATCGAACACGTGCCCATTTATGAAGGCATCCAGCCTTGTAATAATAGCCTTCATGAATTATGTGGGTTTTCAATTGTAGAGCAGGCCATAGTGCTTGTTGCGGGTTTTGAAAATGTTGTCCGTAAATTGGAACATCAGGTTACAATGCAGAGATAGAGTAATATCACACTCCAGAATTCCATGCGCCGATTTACCTGATTTGTGGTACACTTTAACCGGACGTACCATTACTGTATTACTGGATTATGCAAATCATAAGTACAAAAACTTGCAATGCGTCAAAGATCTTCCGTTGAATTTTATCATGAAATCCAATCAAAACCGCCGGTAAGTACATAGCTTTCCTGGGGCAAAACCATAGAATGTAGTTCAACATGGACTCATCTCTAAGTCTTGCAGACCGCCCAGAGTCCTGTTTATTATAGCCAGTATTAATTAATCCATAGAGTCCCATTCAGTCCAATCTATCTCTCGTCCAGGATATGCAACTTTTTCGAATGACCAATCTTCCGAAATCCATTTTTTAACAGAATCAAATAGGATTGAATCAAGTCCATTGTTTACTTTACTTGCTCTTACCCACATAGATATACTTGCATTGTAATCTCCTTTTTTTGTCGGATGAATATAGAGACAGCCTACTACTTCACTTTCATCTAAACTAACAACAGTGTAAGCAAATGAACTTCTTCTTTGAAATTCTTTTTGATGTCAACCCAGATCAATAAAATTCTGTTCAATCGATAAATCTTTTGAAGGCCATTTAGAATTTGTGCCAAAAACCCCCTGAAGATGATCAATACTAGACATTACAGCATCATAATCTTTTAAAACATCGTTAACTGTAAGCATCCTAATTTTGAAATGCTCATTTTCAAACAACTCTGGAATTTTAAAGTCCGCAGGTATGAAGGGGTTGTTTTGAGAGAAAACTATTTCCGGAAGCACAAATAAGACAATTGTTGTCAGTATTATTATTGATTTTTTCATATTGTTGGACTTTTATTGGCCACAACGGCTGGGCAAACGACGGCCAGACGTTTAGGAGGGCAGGCAGTTCTGCACTTTATTATACCTCGAATATAATCTCTTCTTCGTCATGTTTTTTCAAAATGGCATTTAACAATTTCAATGAATAAAATCTCTTGTTTTTGAAAAACATCTCAAATAATGGTTTCAATTCATCAACAATGCCTTTATCTCTTGCAATAGAAAGTATGCCTATTGTGCCAATACATTGAATACCAAAATTTTCCGCAATATTTCTTGCTTTTTTGTCGTCAATCAAAAGGTAATCGGCATTGAGTTCTTTGTATAAGATTACCGATTCTGATTCTCCAAAATCCATTACAAATGTCAACTCGTTGAAACCTGATATTTTCTTGACTTTGTCTTCAAAATATTCAACAATCCTCGGGTAGTGGCCTATTGTTTTATCTCGCGTCAATTCTTCCCAAACCGCTTCTGGGATGTAAACGTCGTCGAATAAGGTGTTTAGAATTTCAAGTTTATCAATAATCGCCAAAGAAAATATAGCTCCCGAATCTGAAATAACCAGTCCGTTCTTCATACTATTTCAACTTTTCTATATCATCCATAACATCGGCTAAATCCAATGAAGAAATTGGCACCTGGTTTTCGGAAAGAAGGGTCTCAAACTGAAATCGCGACAGTTCCGCTATTTGCGCGGCTTTTCCAATTGTTACTTTTTGTTGGATGTAAAGTTGAAGAGCCAAAGAGATTTTTATCCGTTTTTTTAACTCCTTCTCCGATTCATTTAAAGTTAAAAGTATATCGAAAGGTAAATCGATATTTATTGTCTGAAAAGTCATAATCTGTTTTTTCTGTAATATATACCTTTTTTTGGTCAAATATTGAGTTTTGTCGCTTGTTTTTTTATAAGGCACAACGGTCAAGTACATGGAGCGTGCCGTTGCGATAGCAGGCATGATCTCTTGTACAGTGTTATCAGCTGGCTACTGTTTGTTGAACTGCATAAATGAACCTTTACCGTTTTGGTTTTCTATTATCTTGATACAGTTAGTTACTTCAATAGAAACTATAGCTGAGTGAAAAACAGATAAGACTTTATCTTGCAATTGTGGATCACTTTCGAGCTCAAATACCTTTAATCCCTCACTTTGAGCAACATTTATTGGTATAGGGCGTCCATGAGTTTTATGGTTCGATGCTGTACCCAACCAATTTGCAACATGTGCTGATTTGGCATCTTTATCCGCGTCACGAGCGAACATATAACTTTTCAACCATAACTCAACTTTCTGAATTGACAAGTCAGTTGTGTTTCGGCAAATATCCAAAATCCCATGTGGTAAATTTCTCAGCTTATTTACCCAAATCGGAGCTAAATTTGGATTTGCAGCAACTTCTGTTTTAGCTTGTTCAAATACCGCAAGCAAAGATTGGGCTGGAGCTGTAAATAAACCAGTCGGGGCTGGAAAAGTTATTTGAGGGTCAATTGGTCCAATGGCAGAATGTTTCCCCATAACGATTTCATCGCATGCACATGCTATCATAGTAGCAGCAGACATAGCATTCTGGGGAATTATTGCTCTTATGTGATTGTATTTAGCCCTTAAGTAATTTACAATTTGTTCAGCAGCCTCAGCTGAACCACCCGGACTATGGAGAATTAAATCTAAATTGTCATTATTCAATCCATGAATTGATGACATAAAACCATGAATATCATCATTCATTACAGAAACTAACTGAGGAGGAATTTGGGCCATTTTACCGGTTGTGTAAGCAGTTAGATATAGAATAGTATCTCGTCCAGTATAGGCAGAAAGGTCAGCTAAATAATTCCGTCTTACATTATCTTGCGAGGCATTCTTAGCATTAATTATTTCGTTCTGGATGTCATTCCTAGCTGGCATAGAAAGCACCTTGATAGTTGACAGAAATAGTATATTTAGGTTCTTCTGGTTCTTCCTCAACTAAAAGTGTCTTACTTAACTCTTCTTGTAATATAAGTCTTCATGAATTATGTGGGTTTTCAATTGTAGAGCAGGCCATAGTGCTTGTTCCGGGTTTTGAAAATGTTGTCCGTAAATTGGAAAAACAGGTTACTTTGCAGAGATAGAGTAATATCACACTCCAGAATTCCATGCACCGATTTACCTGGTTTGTGGTACACTTCAACCGGACTTACCATTACTGTATTACTGGATTATGCAAATCATAAGTACAAAAACTTGCAATGCGTCAAAGATCTTCCATTGAATTTTATCATGAAATCCAATTAAAACCGCCGATAAGTACATAGCTTTCCTGGGGTAAAACCATGGGATGTAGTTCAACATGGACTCATCGCTGGGTCTTGCAGACCGCTCAGAGTACTATTTATTACCTGCTGGCTTCCTTCCATTTTCAATTGTCCGTCAGCGATGGGAATTTTAAAACAACTTTTTTATAAAGTGGGAAAGCAGGATTTTTCCGCATTTTATGTCGGCTATTTGTGCTTAGCGTCTGTGGATTTCGTCTGTCTAAAGATTTTATTCTGACTCAAAAGTAACGGTTACGTTTCCCGAACCTAATGCAGAAACCAAGCCTGTTACATCGTCTATGGAACCCAAATTTGTGTAGCTGTAAGAAGTTGAAAAGGTCTTGTAGAATAGTACCAATGTCTTTGAACCATACAACATTAAGTCTCCATTTTTTATTGTTCCCGGATGGGACGAATTTGTCGGAAGGCTGTTTGGAAAGTCGTAATATTTTTCGTTGCCGTTTAGCTCTTTCATATTAATGGTTAAAGGCAACATTTCCTTAAATCCTTTTGCCGAATTATTGTCCGCAAGGGTAGCCGTAAAGGTTTGTGAATTGACCGTTATTTTGATTTTTACGTTAGCCATTGGTGTAATATTTTCTGTGTCAATTTTGTCATCTTCTTTGCTACAATATGAAGCAGTACTCATAAATATGAATGTAAAAGCCAAAATCATTAAAAACGATTGTTTCATCTCTATATGGTCATTTTAAATTTCAATAAAGAATGTTTCGAATGGATCAATAGTTGTCTTTTCTAAAGCTCCTGAGCGGTCGGACGGAAGATAACTTCATTAATATCCACATCTGCTGGCTGACTGATGGCAAATGCAACCACACTTGCAAAACTATCAGGGCTTATACCAACTTCCCCAACATATTCTTTATTAGCCTCCTGAATATCTGCCTCAGAAATATGTTCCAACAACTCAGTCTTAACAGCCCCCGGACAAACTATTGTTGTGCGAATATTATAAGGCTTTACCTCCATGCGTAATCCTTCTGTTAATGCACGTACTGCAAATTTGGTAGCAGAATATACAGTTGAGCCACCAAATATTTTATGACCCGCCACTGAAGATGTGTTTATAATCTGACCTGACTTCTGCTTTTTCATATGCGGCAGAACCGCAGCAATCCCATTGAGTACTCCTTTAATGTTTACATCAATCATCTTATCCCATTCATCCACATTCAGGCGATCAATAGGCGAGAGAGGCATGATGCCGGCATTATTGAGGAGTACATCAACATGTCCAAATTTTTCAACAACTGAATCGACCAGCTTCTTTACCTGATCCCTCTGTGTTACGTCTGTAGCAATGGCAAGCGCTTTACCACCATTGTTGTTGATCTCCTTTGCCAGGTTTTCAATTCTGTCTGCTCTTCTTGCACCCAGTACTACCGCTGCGCCAAGGTTTGCTAAATGTTTGGCAGCAGCTTCGCCCAAACCACTACTGGCTCCTGTGATGACTATTACTTTACCTTTGATATTATTTACCATTTTTGGAATTTGTTTAAGTTTGATAAATCTCTATTGCACCTCTGTTGCATGCCACAACATCATCTGCCAGGTATCACCTTCTTTTACCCAGAGTTCCGTAAAAAGAACTCGAAGGTCGTATTCAGTTCCTGAAGCATCTACTACAATGTGAACTATTCCTGAAACAACCCCTGTAGTGCCATTTACGCGTACCTGCCGGTCTTCATCAGTAAGTGTCTTGTATTGCAACTTGCGGGTTTTCAAGGCGTCAATAAATTGCTCCTTCGTCTCAACCACTGCGTTCGCATGTGTAAAGGTGAGGTCATCGGTCATCATGGAAGCAACAGTATCTGCATCTCCATTTAGTGTGGCGATCCTCCGTTTCTCATGAGCTGCTAAAACTTCTTGCTGTGCATCATTTGATTGCTCATTATTTGTTGTACATGACAATACAATTAGGAGGCAAAGTAATATTGTCAGAAGCCCAGTAACGCGAATCCTGTGCATGTTTTCCGAATTATTTTTTTTAGTGATATCCATGTTAATTTTTTTATATAAGTTGAATAATGAAGTTATCTCCCAATTAATCCTGACCGATCTGCCTCATCTGTTTTGCATCCATCCGTCCCCCATAAACTTCCAGGCGAGCAAAAGCAGTATTAAATTCAGCCCAATCCGATTCGGTAAACTGAACATCGACAGCTCCCATATTTTCTTTCAGGTGATTAGAATTTGTGGTACCTGGAATGGGAACTATCCACGGCTTTTGCGCCATCAGCCATGCCAGTGAGATTTGTTCAGGAGATACTCCCCTTGTACTACCAAACGTCCTTAGCAATTCAATAATTGGCTGGTTGTTCTTCATGACCATTGGTGAGAAGCGGGGGAAGGTAGACCGCAGATCGTTCTTTGGATCCATGGTGGACTGAACATCCACATTCATTGTGCCGGGTAGGAACCCTTGGCCAAGAGGACCCCAAGGCACGAAGCCTATACCAAGGTCTTCACAAGCTTGCAGTACACCATTTGTTTCTACGCTTCTTTCTATAAGTGAGTATTCGGTTTGAATAGCGGAGACCGGCTGAACAGCGTGTGCTTTGCTGATGGTTTTTGCAGTTGGTTCAGATAAACCAAAGTGAAGTACTTTTCCTTCGCTGATTAAATCTTTGACAGTTCCCGCTACGTCCTCAATGGGAACCGTAAGGTCAACACGGTGCTGATAAAGCAGATCGATATGGTCAGTTCTAAGGCGTTTCAGCATTCCTTCAACGGTTGTTCGGATATGTTCCGGCCGGCTGTCTAAGCCATTGGTACCGTCAATTTTAAAGCCAAACTTAGTAGCGATGGCTACATTGTTTCGGACGGGTGCGAGGGCTTCACCGACCAGTTCCTCGTTCACATAGGGTCCGTAAACTTCTGCAGTGTCAAAAAATGTCACCCCTTGTTCGTAAGCTTTCCTTATCATTTCAATACCAGTTGCTTTGTCCACACCAGGTCCGTAGTGTCCACCACTCAATGTCATATTACCTAAGCCAAGTGAAGAAACTTCCAATTGACCGAGTTTGCGGATTGCTATATTTTTTGTCAGTGGCGGTGTCTGGGCAAACATACGTAACGGATTAGCAAACATTAAACCTGCACCAGCCATTGCCGTCTGCTGAATAAATTTTCTTCTTGATGTTTGATTATACTTGTCCATAGCTATTTCTTTTATATGGCATCCTTATTTCTTCTTTCAATATTCTACCCTCGATTGTTGCAATGCGTCATAACGTGCACCCACTACACCTATTTTTTCAATTTTGCTTTCAATCTCATTTATTTCAGCTGCCGATAAGGTGAAATCAGCAGCTCTTAAATCTTCCTCTAAATGTGAAAGCTTGGTTGTGCCCGGCAAGGGAACAATAAAAGGGTACTTTGAAAGCATCCAACTCAGACATATTTGAGATGAGGTCATGCCCCTTGTTTTGCCAAATTCATTTAGCGCCTCGAGAATTCTAATATTTAATCTTATGGCATCGGGCTGAAACCGTGGCCATACACCACGAATGTCATTCGTATTCAAATCAGAATATTCGGTTAAATTTCCACCCAACAAGCCACGGCAAAGCGGACTATAGGCCACGAAGCCTATCTCCAATTCCTGCATGGTGGAAAAGATAAACTCTTCGGGAAGCCTGGTCATAAAAGAATACTCACTTTGCACTGCTGTAACCGGGCAAACAGCGTGTGCCCTTCTGATGGTTTTAGCACCTGCTTCAGAAAGGCCAAAGTGTAGCACCTTTCCTTCCTGAATAAGATCTTTTACAGCGCCCGCAACATCTTCAATGGGTACATTGGGGTCAACCCGATGCTGAAAGAAAAGGTCAATACGGTCGGTTTTGAGGCGTTTGAGTGATTGATCTGCAACTATTCGAATGTGCTCTGGCCTACTGTTCATAACACTTGTACCCTCAATATCAAAGCCAAACTTAGTGGAAATGGCAACTTGTTTTCGGATGGGAGCAAGTGCTTCTCCAACCAATTCTTCATTTACATGTGGGCCATAAATTTCGGCAGTATCGAAAAAGTCGCACCCACGATCAGCAGCATCCCGAATCAGTTTGATCATGCTCTTACGATCAGGGTGGACACCACGACCATTGGTCATTCCCATGCAGCCTAGTTGTATGGCAGAAACTTCAAGCGGATTTTTCCTGGAACCCAATGTGCGTTTCTTGGTCAGTATAGTGCCTATGCCTTTTTTCTTTTCGGGGCTCTGGGAAGCGGCTGGATAGCCCTTAACAGTTCCGGTAGCTATTGTTCCTAAACCCAACAAAGTGGCTGCTTTTAAAAAGCTTCTTCGCATAGGAGGATCTGTGTTTTTATTTTCTAGCTTCTTCATTTTCATTGTTGATTTTTTTTGAAACGAGTTTGTTTGATTATAAACCCGGCATCCAATACCACGGCCTTAAAAAACGAAGCGAGCCCCAAGGACTACTTCGTAATATTAAATTCTTCATCCGTTACAGCTTCCTTCCATTCTACAATTCCTTTTTCCGTATTGGGAATAATATAAAGTTGCTGTAGCCCTATGTCATGGCTTGCCCCATGCCAGTGCTTTACATTGGGCGGGCATTTTATCACATCGCCTTTCTTGATGATTTCAATGGGTTGCCCTTCAATCTGATGATAGCCTACTCCATCGGTAATAATCAAAATTTGACCTGCAGGATGGCTATGCCAATTGCTTCTTGCTCCAGGTTCGAAATAAACGTTGCCAATTAATATGTTGTAAACACTATCTGCATCTACCAATGCCGTTGGATAAGCGTTCCCAGTGAATAAATCGTTTGAACCTTTTTCACCTTTTGGAAAAATCGCATTCAATTCGGTTTTGCCCGGTTCCATATTTTCCTGTTCTTCTTTTTTTGTATTGCAGGCCTGTCCTATAAATAGTAGGAGGGCAACTGCGAGTATCAATATTGTTCTCATTTTATCTGTTTTAAATTTCTCTGATAATTTTTGCAGGGGTACCTCCTACGATAACATTGTCGGGAACGTCTTTAGAAACAACAGAACCCGCTGCAACCACCGAGTTTTCACCTATGATTACGCCATGCAAAATGGTGGCATTGGCACCAATCCAGGCGTTCTTCTTAATGTGAATGGGTTTTGGGATGAGCGAATGTCTTTCATCTGGAGAAACAGGGTGTCCTTCGGACAGCAAGCTGACTTTGGGTGCTATTAGTACGCCATCATCAATGGTGATACCTCCCAAGTCCAAAAAAGTACAATCGAAGTTGATGAATACATTTTTGCCAATTTTTGTATGCTTGCCGTAATTGATATACAAAGGAGTAAACACGTCAACGCTATCGTCAATTTTGCTCCCTGTAATTTGGCTCAATAAATCCCTTATTTCTTTGGGGTCAGTGGTATGGTTCATCCGAACCAGCAATCTTTTTGTGCTATATGACTCCTCACGCATTCTATAGGCTTGCGGGTCGGTGGGCGGAATGGTTTCTCCTTTCCTTAACCGCTCAAAAATATCTGTGGTTTGCATTATCTTATTCTTTACAATGCAAAGGTAAGGGCATTTTAAGAGCAATATGTTACATTAATGTCGCAATAAATGTCAAATACTACCTATTTTTGATGATTGCTTCTTATTTGAATGAATATGTCAGAAAATCAAAAAGTTATACTTTACAAAATGGCATCAACGGCTCAATTTCCCGAGGATTTCCAAACCCGGTTTCACACACATATTTATTGTCAGAGTGGAAGGGTGAAATTGGTGTACATTGGTCTGAAATACCATTTTAAAAAAGGTGAAATCTTAAAAAACTTGCTGCTGCTGTACGATTAAACACAAGAAACCAACTACCTGTTTTTTGAGTAAGCATTGAAACTTCATCGGTAAGCCTGGATATTTCCTTTTGCATGATTTTCTTTGGCATTCCTACTTTTTGCTGATATTATTGCTAAAGGTGTATAACAAACTGACATTCCAAAGCAAGTTTTCCCCCGGTATAGTTGAAATCAATTTCTGGTTAAAAAAACTTTGAAGCAAAATCGGAAAATCAGTTTTACTTATGGTAAATCTGGAGTTCACATAAAAACCCGAATCTCCATCCACTTTCAGGAAAAAAATTTGGGGGTTAATGTTGATTTGAAAATCCTGATATAACCGGATTTCGGAAATGATGGTATTCAAGGCCAAAAAATCAGTTTTTTTTGCAGCAATTGTCTGAATTCCTGATCCACTAAGGTAATATAGGCCCATGCTTAGTTTTTTGTTGATCTTATAATTTGAATTGATTTCTCCGGCCAAATATCGGTTAGTTATCATTTGACGGTCAGGTACATTACCCACTATTAAATCTTCCTCGAGAAACAAAAACGCTGGATGCCCTCCGATAGTCAAGGTAAAACGCTCCTGTTTAAACAATTTATATCTGCCCCAAAAAACAAAGCTCCACGGCTTTCCATTCATACCAAACTGAAATAAAGGATCAAAAGAAAAACGTTCCCCAGACAAACCCATATCGAAATAAATGGCCGGTTTCTCCAATGAAAATGAAGGTATTATGGAAATCCCATTGTTAGTAGCTGTAATCGTTCCCCCAAAGGTTTGTTTGGATTCTTGTGCCAAGGTTGAAAAACTTAAAAAGAGCAATGTTATCCATAGCATTTTTCTAATAATTGAAATAACAGCAGCATGGAACATAAGTAACATACCTGTTCTATTCCAGATGTATTTATACTTAGGATACATTGAAATTATTTTTAAGATTTTCAGATAAATAGATGACAAAACCAGGCTATTTCTTAATTCAAAATGCCATCATGCACCAACATCAATTGGAAGCAGCCTACTGAAATTTCAAAACCTAATTATAAGGCAGGCCACTAAAACAAATACCAATAACTACAGATTAGCAGCTGATGGCAATTTGCGGTCTCATTTTCTTACAATACAAAGTTAACAACACTCCAAAAGTGTTATGTTACATTTATGTCGTAATTAATGTCAAATATTTCTTATTTTTACAGGAGGTTGCTTTTACTTGAATGAATATGTCAGAAAATCCAAAAGTTATACTTTACAAAACGGCATCAACGGCTCAATTTCCCGAGGATTTTCAAACCCGGTTTCACACACATATTTATTGCCAAAGTGGAAGGTTGAAATTTGTATTCAATGGTCAGCAATTCCAGGGTAAAAAAGGAGAATTTATCTTTTGGTTGGCCGGGCTTAATGTTTCGGATTTATGGTTTTCAGAGAATTTTAAAGCAACAATGTTATTTGTGGACAGTGATTTATTGACATCAAATTTGCCAAGTGCCAATGTGAGTATTGATAGCTACATACATTCCAAAGAAAATCCGATTTTGCACCCTGAAAAAAAAGACAAAGAGAAAATCTTAAAAAACTTTCAGTTGCTGTACGATAAATCACAAGAAACAAACCACCGGTTTTTTGAAGAAGCGTTGAAACTCCAAATGCAACTTTTTCTTTTGGAAATGTGGCATATTTTCGAAGATGAGCTTGACAGGCGTAAACGTAGTTTGCAAAGCGGAACATTGTACGAACGGTTTATGCAGTTAGTACAGGAACATTGTATGAAAGAGCGTGAAGTAAGGTTTTACAGCGATAAGTTGAACATCACACCAAAGTATCTTAATTATATTTGCAAGGTCAATACCCGAATTACCGCTTCGGAATGGATACAGCGATATACTAAAGAGCGGATAGTGTTTTTGTTGCAAAACAAGAACTTAAATATTTCTGAAATTGCCGATGAAATGGATTTTTCGAGCCGTTCTTTCTTTACCCGCTATGTAAAGAAACTACTGGGCGTTACTCCGAAAGAATATCGGGAACGGATATAAAAAGCTATAAATCTTAATTTTGTTGGTGCATTAGCTGGGAAGGGTTCTTTTATTTTTGAAGCGTTGGATTTGTGTGCCGGAAAAAACCAAATGTGCCAATTGAGCGTTGGAAAACTTGTTTTAAAATGTGCACTGGCAAAAATTTTTCTGTGTCAAATTCCTTTTACCCGAGAGTTTTAATTTAGCACACTCGGTTTTTTAGCTTGCCTGTAACGGTTTTAATAAACGTCTGTGCGACTTCGTCCACCGATGGTTACAATTACTGAATATGTTCTTGTCGACCGTGACATAAACCGAATGACGCATAAAGCCGCATTGCGTTTATTTTGTGTTGAACAACGTTATTTTTTTATCCCAATTTCAATATATTACCAATAATTATCTTTTTTTAAATCTAAAATCTCAAGTTCGTGTCCAGTAAAAACTGCTCTTAAAGTCTTTTCCGTTCCACCAGACCGTATTCTGTTTTCTGCTGAAAGCTTATTTCCATTTTTATCAGTCAGCCAAATTGCTTGTTCGTCTTTTTGATAAAAATCCTCAATTTGATTTTTATCGATTGTCTGAATTTTAAAATTATTCTCTTCGATATTATTTTCAGAGAAAAAACGAAGTTCCCAACTTGATTTTGGATTATATTTCTTATTCAATTTGGCTATCCATTCATTTTTATGATTCTGTTCATTTTGTTGAACTGCTCTTTTATCAGCGTACATGTTGATAAATAAGTCAATTGAATTATTTGCTATTCCAACAATTTCGTTTTCAACAAATAAGTTTTCGGTTTTGTCTAAATGATAACTTATAGTTGAATCAATTTTGGTTCCTACCAGTCCATTTCCACCCACAGAACCTTCTGCGTATAAATTCACCTGTTTTGTATTTGGTTTATTCCAAATATTTACTTCATCTCCAACATTTATTTCAAAGTCAGATTTTACTTTTTCAAAACGAACAGTTCTTTTGAAAGGCAATTTTTTACTATTTCCGAAGATGCTTGATAGGATTCCCATAATGTTGTTCAACAGTTTAATAAACGCAATTACGTTTACCTGCTATATGTAAAGTTAACTCAATCCAATGGGCTTTTTATACTTATATAGCTATTTTTTGATACATGGATGTATACTTCTGTAGTTTTACTGGAACTGTGCCCTGGCAAGGTTTGGATGTATCTTAAATCTATTTCTTCATCTTTTAAATGGGTTGCATAAGAATGGCGAAGGGTATGAGGAGTAACTTTATGCATTATTCCATTTTCTACAGCTGTACGGCTAGGAATTTTCCTTTTACTGGTTGGACTGTACTTTTCACCCGATTCTCCTTCAAATAAATATACCTTTGGCCGGTATTGCCTGAAATATATTCTTAGTGTTTTCAATACTTTTGCACTTAGTTAGGTATATCTGTCTTTATTACCTTTGCCATTAATTATGTAAAGAAAATTATATAAAAATTACTGCTTTTTATCGCTCCTTATATTTATTTTCAAATCTGATCATTGACAAAATCCCTGTCAATAATGTTTATTTGAATTCTGTTTTTGGTAACTATTTCAATTCCGGTGAACTTTGGAATAAAGTAAGGCAATAGTTTAATGACTATATCCAGCCGGTTTTTAGGTTTAACCCGCATTATTCATGAGGGCTTCTATATGGCGGGACGTGATTTTTATTTAGAATATATCTAAATAATATTCATAAATAATTAAATATTGTTATTAATTCATGTGTTCTTATATTTTTGCAGGACTAAAACGAGACTGTGAACTTTGCATTCTATTTTGTTTTAACTCCACACATGACAAAACGCAGATATACATGATAAATAAGCACTTGACTATCAAAAGTTTAGTCGCAGTTATAATGCTTTTTTCAGGCGTAAACCTATACGCTCAAGTTTCTCCTGACCTTGGAAAAAACCTTTTCAGGCAATACTGTGGTCAATGCCATGCCCGTAATATGGTGTCAGCAGCTACCGGGCCTGCATTAGCCGGTTCCCAGGCAAATTGGAGTAATGATGAGGATCTATACGCCTGGATTCGCAATTCTCAGGAAATGATTCAAAAAGGCCATCCCAGAGCCGTAGAATTGTGGAACCAGTATAAGCCCACAGTTATGACCGCCTACCCGAATCTTACAGATGATGAGATTGGATCATTGTTGGCTTATATTAATGGTGTGGCGGATGGATCTTATCCTCCAAGAATAGATGGTGCTCCCGGCGGTGCAGTAGACACGGAACCTACAGAAACGCCAAAATGGCTCTACTGGTTGTTATTGGCGATACTGGCAGGTCTTGCCTTGTTGATGGCCAGAATTATTGGTAACCTGAATAAGCTAAACGCCCTTCAGGAAGGAAAAGAAGATTATGAGGAAAAAACTATCTGGCAAATTCTTGCCTCCAAGGGTGTGGTTACCTTTGCGATTTTTGCATTGGTGGTATTTGCAGGATATACTACAGTAATAAATGCAGTGAATTTGGGTCGCCAACAAGGCTATGCTCCTGAACAACCCATCAAGTTTTCTCATGAAACTCATGCCGGTTTACACAAAATTGATTGCCAATATTGTCATGACGGTGCCAGAAGGTCTAAACACAGCGTTATTCCGGCCGCCAATACATGTATGAACTGCCACCAGGCGATCAAAGTAGGAAGCCAGGATGGAACAGCAGAAATTACCAAGATTTTTGCTTCTGTAGGTTACGATCCCATTTCCAATACCTACATAGAAGATTATGACAACTTGTCTACAGAAGAGATTAAAGAACTGTTCACTCCCTGGATTGAACAGGAATATCTTACTGCCAAAGAAATGACCTCTTTGGATGCAGAAGGACAATTGGAAGTGAAGAGACAATGGGATAACATCGTGTCATCTCTCACCAATGAACAAAAGGAAAAAATACAGGGACCCATTGAATGGATTCGCATTCATAACCTTCCCGATCATGTATACTTTAATCATGAGCAGCATGTAACGATTGGTAAAGTGGAATGCCAAACCTGTCATGGCACCGTTGAAGAAATGGACGTCCTCTATCAGGCCTCTCCGATGTCAATGGGATGGTGTATAAATTGTCACAGACAGACTGATGTGAAGTTTAATAACAATGATTATTACGCGAGCTATGCCAAGTTTCATGAAGAATTAAAAAGTGGGAAAAGAATCAGTGTTACAGTAGCCGATATTGGAGGTTTAGAATGTCAGAAATGTCATTATTAATCAATTGATAAGCATTTACAGAAGTTAAAATATATGAAAAACGATATATCAAAGAGTATCTGGATTGGAGAACAGGACTTATCAGAAGATAAGGACTTTGCTGCAAAGGTACAGGAAGAATTTGCACCTGTTTCACTCGTAGAACGTCTTGGTGATGAGGGGGTAGCTTCCTCATTGGGTGGTAATAGAAGGGACTTTCTGAAATTTTTGGGATTTGGTCTGGGTGCAGCTACCATTGCAGCCGGGTGCGATATTCCGGTAAAAAGAGCCATTCCTTATGTTGTAAAACCAGATGAAATTGTGCCTGGTGTTGCGACTTATTATGCATCCAGTTATGTAAGGGGAGGAGATTATTGCTCTATTTTAGTAAAAACAAGGGAAGGCAGACCTATAAAAATTGAAGGTAACGATCTTTCACCCATAACCCACGGAGGTACGTCAGCAAGAGTTCAGGCTTCTGTACTTGATTTGTACGATACCCATAGATTCAAACATCCTTTGAAAGAAGGCCGGAAAATCGACTGGCAAAATCTAGATGAAGAAGTGGGTAATGCTTTCGGTTCAGCAGGAAGCATCCGAATATTGAGTTCTACCATAATAAGTCCTGCTGCCTTAAAGACCATTGAGACTATGGTTGGAGCCTATTCCAATGTGGAGCACATACAATACGATTCTGTATCCTATGCAGGATTACTCGATGCCAACGAGGATAGTTTTGGAATGAGAAGCATACCAGATTACCATTTTGATAAAGCAGAAGTTATTGTGAGTTTCGGTGCTGATTTTCTTGGTACCTGGATTTCTCCTGTAGAATATGCCAAAAAATACATCATCAACAGAAGGATCAAAAACCTGGATAATCCCATGATGTCTCGTCATATCCAGGTTGAAACCGGGATGTCGCTCTCAGGTTCAAATGCAGATAACAGGATAATGGTAAAACCTTCAGAACATGGAGCTGCCATAGCTTATCTATATACCAAAATAGTTGGAGGATCCACTTCTTTGGCATTAAATGAAAAAGCTAAAATGGCTTTGGATAAAGTAGCCAGTCAGCTAAAAGTGGCTGCAGGGAAGTCATTAGTGGTTGCAGGAAGCAATGATAAATCAGAACAAATTCTGATCAACGCCATCAATAATACTTTGGGTAATTATGGAAACACCATAACCTGGGATCACACCTCCATGCAAAGGAAGGGAAGTGACCAGGCTCTCGCCAAATTGGTAGGAGAAATGAATAATGGGCAGGTAGATGCTTTGGTCATCATTGATGCCAATCCAGTATATGATTCAGGCCACGGTGAAGCATTCAAAATGGGAATGGAAAAAGTAAAAACCACAGTAGCCTGTTGTTTGATTCCATCAGAAACCTCCATAGCTTGTCAGTATGTGGCAGCCACACCTCATATACTAGAATCATGGGGAGATGCAGAGCCTAAGAAAGGACATTTAAGTCTGATTCAGCCTACTATAGCTCCTTTGTTTGATACCAGACAATTTGAGGAGAGCCTTCTAACCTGGTCTGGAGAAATTAAAGAAAACCTCGATGATAAATCATCTTATTATGAATTTTTAAAGAGTTTTTGGGAGGCAGAAGTCTTTCCTCGTCAAAATAAATTTGCAAGTTTTAATACTTTTTGGGACAACTGCCTGCACGATGGTGTATTTACTATTGAAAGCGATGAAACTGCAGTGGCCAACTATAGTGGTAATGACCAGGCAGCATTAGGTATGGTGTCTAAACCTTCGAATTCTGATCTGGAAATTTCGTTTTACGAATCTGTACCGATGGGGAATGGAGAATTTTCGTCTAATCCATGGTTAATGGAAATGCCTGATCCTGTACTGAGAACTTCATGGGGTAATTATTTGGCAGTACCTGTATCATTCAACGGTGTCAATAAATTTATAGGACTTAACAATCTTAAGGATGGAGACCTGGTAGATGTGACCATTGGAGATAAAGTTTTCAGTGTTCCCGTGATGCAGCAATTTGGCCAAATGCCAGGTACTGTATCTCTTGCCCTGGGTTTTGGAAGAAGAGAAGCAGGATTTGCCGGCACTGGAATAGGTGCTGATCTCAATACCTCTGTTCAACTGAATAAAGGATACCGTCAATACTACCATACCAATGTGATGGTAACAGGTACTAAAGGTAAAGAGAAGTACTTTTCAAGTGTGCAATACCACCATACTTTTGGCGTGAAGGCAGAAGATAAGAAGTCAGGAGAAATCATCAATGCTGATGAAGCAGCAGCGATTTCAGCAACTTATGGCTTAGTAAGTCAGGGTTATCAGGGTTTTCTGACAGATAGATCGATCATATACAATAGTAATGTCAATAATTTGCAGGACAGTTTAGCACATATGCATGAACGCAGAGAGGAGGCTAAACATCTCAACGAACAACAAATTTACAATGGGTATGATGAGTTATACACACAAGGTCACCATTGGGGAATGCATGTCGATCTTAATGCATGTATTGGATGTGGTGCATGCACAGTGGCATGTATGGCAGAGAACAATGTGCCAGTTGTAGGTAAAAGAGAAGTCAGCAGACACCACGAAATGACCTGGCTAAGGATTGATCGCTATTATTATGGTGATGCTGAAAATCCCAATACTGTTTACCAACCCATGATGTGCCAACACTGTGACAATGCACCTTGTGAGAACGTATGTCCGGTTAATGCAACTAACCACAGTACTGAAGGTCTCAACCAGATGACGTATAACCGTTGTGTGGGCACCCGGTATTGTGCCAATAACTGTCCTTATAAAGTGAGGAGATTTAATTGGTCAGACTATACTACAGCTGATATATTTCCTGCCAATCAGGTTCCTGTCAATGGAGAAAAAATCCCTTATGGTGCCGATAATCTAACGAGAATGGTACTCAATCCCGATGTAACAGTCCGTGCAAGAGGGGTTATTGAGAAATGTTCGTTTTGTGTACAGAGGATTCAGGAAGGAAAATTATTGGCAAAGAAGGAGGGAAGGAAACTTCAGGACAGAGATGTCAGAAGTGCCTGCCAGACAGCTTGTCCCACTGGAGCTATTACTTTTGGAGACATGAACAATAAGGAAGGACAGCTCAGTAAAAAACTGGACTCTCCACTTAATTATATAGTATTAGAAGAAGTAAACGTCAGATCTTCAGTGAATTATTCAATGAAGGTTAATAATCGCGACGAGAATTTATATTCGTAATTGAATTTTTTGATAAAAACATAATATCATCAAAATATGGGTGCTGTTGTAAGTTCAATCAGAGAACCTTTGATAACAGGGTCAAAAACGTATCATCAGATAACAGAAGATCTTGTATCACCCACTGAAAAGACTCCATCTGTTTCCTGGACGCTGGGATTTATTGTCTCAGTCTCTTTACTTTTGTTTGGGGTATTCTGTATACTCTGGACTATTTGGCATGGAATCGGGACATGGAACCTGAACAGAACTGTTGGCTGGGGTTGGGACATTACCAACTTTGTATGGTGGATCGGTATCGGTCACGCGGGTACATTGATTTCTGCTATATTGCTATTATTCAGACAGAAATGGCGTACCGGAGTGAACAGAGCCGCTGAGGCAATGACTATTTTCGCAGTGATTTGTGCTGCCTTATTTCCAGGGATACATGTAGGAAGAGCATGGGTAGTATTTTATTTTTTTCCATATCCCAATACCAGAGGACCTTTATGGCCTAACTTCAACTCACCTCTTCTTTGGGACCTTTTTGCGATAAGCACTTATTTTACTGTTTCTCTTTTATTTTGGTATACGGGACTTGTTCCTGATTTTGCTACTGTAAGAGACAGAGCTAAAGGTTTCAGAAAGAAAGTGTATAACTTTCTATCCTTTGGATGGACAGGTTCAGCAAAACACTGGCAGCGATGGGAAGCCCTTTCACTGGTCTTGGCAGGTCTGGCTACACCACTGGTGCTATCAGTTCACACTATAGTAAGTTTTGACTTTGCCACTTCGGTTATTCCAGGCTGGCATACTACCATATTCCCTCCTTACTTTGTGGCAGGTGCCATCTTTTCCGGATTTGCGATGGTTCAAACCCTAATGCTTGTGACGAGGAAAGTACTCAAGTTAGAGGATTACATCACCATTGGTCATATAGAATCGATGAATAAGGTGATACTGGTTACAGGTACCATTGTGGGCGTTGCATACCTTACCGAGTTGTTTGTAGCCTGGTATTCCGGATACGTTTACGAACAGGCAGCCTTCTTTAACAGGGCATTAGGACCTTACTGGTGGGCTTACTTTGGTATGATGTTTTGCAATGTAGTCTCTCCGCAGTTCTTTTGGAGCAAAAAAATAAGGAGATCAGTGATCTGGACTTTCTTTTTATCGATAGTGGTCAATATTGGAATGTGGTTTGAGCGTTTCGTGATCATTGCCACTACTTTGGCAAGGGATTATTTGCCTTCCAGCTGGAGTTATTATTCTCCAACCTGGGTTGAGATAGGAATTTATCTGGGTACTTTGGGTTTGTTTTTTACTTGTTATCTGATATTTACGAGAGTTGCACCTGTAGTAGCTATTGCAGAGATCAAACACATTTTAAAATCATCCGGAGATCAATATGCTAAAGGTTATAAAGCCGCACAGCAAGAGGCTTCGAGAATAGAATCAGTTAAATAATATACGAACTAATAAGTAATATGAGCTTCGCAAAAAAGGATATAATTTACGGTCTGTACGATGATGAAGAAATATTATTGAATGCCGTAAGAAAAGCAAAGGAAATGCATTTTGAGATTATGGATGTGTATTCTCCTTTTCCTGTTCACGGATTGGATCCACTGTTGGATCTTGCAGAGTCAAGATTACACATTACCGGATTTGTTTACGGTATGTTAGGTACGCTTACTGCCTTTCTGGGAATGACCTGGATTTTTACCAAAGACTGGCCTATCATTATAGGAGGAAAGCCTTACTGGTCAGTACCTGCATTCATACCTATTGTATTTGAGGTAACTGTTTTATTTGCAGCAATCGGTATGGTTGCTACCTTTTACATTGTGAGTGGTTTAGGCCCTGGAGTTGTTAATCCTTGCCTGGATGACCGAATTACAGACGATAAATTCTGTCTTGCTTTTGATAAATCAGAGGTTGATGAGGAAGAAGTTCAAAGATTTTTGGAAGACTCAGGTGCCTCAGAAATCAGTTCAAAAATTTTATAATAAGTAGAATGTTAAGCAAAATGAATAGAGTAAAACAGCATATATATACCATAGCATTTGTTGCTATGCTGGCGGTTACTTCCTGTCAGCAACCCGGCGGCAATTCAACGGGAAGTGAATTTATGCCAGACATGGCCCACTCGATTGCATACGAGGCCAACTACTACAATTACTATTATAACAACACATGGGGAAGCAAGGATGAGTATTATGCCTTTGTACAACCCAGGCTTCCGGTGGCTGGAACCATCCCCCGGGGGTTTGCGGGAGAAATGCCTTCGGGTTACGCCGAATCAGATCAATCAAACAGCATTGTTATTCCTCCAAATGGTAGCGTTCCCTATTATTATGACAATGATGATGCTGGAAGAGAAAAAGCCATTGCGGAAATAATAGATAATCCATTTCCAATTACGACCGAAGGTTTGAGAAGAGGAAAGGAACTATACGACATCTTTTGTGGAATTTGTCACGGTGAAAAAGGAGACGGTGTTGGCTACCTTGTCAGAGAAGATGGGGGTGTGTATCCTGTACAACCCGCAATTTTGACAAACGAAGATTTTACAGCAGCATCTAACGGAAGAATTTACCATTCAATAATGCATGGTATAAACCTGATGGGACCGTATAAAGATAAATTGAGCTATGAAGAAAGATGGCAAGTGATTCATTACATCCGGTCATTACAGGCTGTAGCAAACGATAAAATTTACGATCAATATACCAATACTTTAAACACTGTGGACAAACCTGCCGGTGATGCAACCACCGATGCCATTTCCCAGGCAGGTAATTAAAAATGATATCAAATGGACAGAAATCGTATTGATCAAATTAAAAAACAAGAAAGAAGATAAATAGTATCATGAGTGAATTCGCAATATCAAATAGAACCAGGAATGTATTGTTTGGCACAATGGGACTTGGATTGTTTTGTCTTGTTGTGACCTGGATTGGAGACGATGAGTTTCACACGAGATTTTGGTCCAATATCCTTCACAATGCTGTTTTCTTTATTGGGATAGCTTTTATGGCTGCTTTCTTCATAGCAGTCTGCATCACAGCCTATGCAGGATGGCATACTTTATTTAAAAGGGTGTGGGAATCGATGGCTTCATTTATGGTGCCAGGTCTTTTATTAATGCTAATCATCGCTTTAGGTGTGTTTTTTGGTTTTATTCATTTGTATCACTGGTCGGATGCTGAAAGTGTGGCCAATGATAGAATTATGCTTGGAAAATCATCATTCCTTAATAAATACTGGTATCTATTTGGGACTTTGATCATAGTTGGAATCTGGATCTTTATAGCAAGAAAAATAAGAAGTCTTTCACTTCGGGAAGATTCTGAAGGTGGAGATGTTCAATATACCCATCACAATAGGATGAGATTTTGGGCAGCTATCTTCCTTCCCGTAGCGGGATTTTCAAGTGCTGCTATTATATGGCAATGGGTCATGAGTGTAGATGCCCACTGGTACAGTACATTATTTGCATGGTATTCTGGTGCGAGCTGGTTTGTAGCGATGATATGTATGACCATTCTTTTATTGATTCATCTGAAAACCAGAGGATATTATGAGCGTGTCACTGCTGATCATATCCACGATTTGGGTAAGTTTCTTTTTGCTTTTTCCATATTTTGGACGTACTTATGGTTTTCTCAGTATATGTTGATTTGGTATGGTAATATAGGTGAAGAAACAGTCTATTTTAAGCAGAGGATGGATAATTATCCGGTTCTATTTTATGGCAATCTTGTCATAAACTTTTTGCTGCCATTTTTTGTCTTAATGAGAAATGATACCAAGAGAAAGTTTGGTTCAGTAGGCTTTGTGGCAATAGTGGTTTTACTGGGACACTGGATTGATTTTTTCTTAATGTTAAAACCTGGAATTCTGCACACAGCGCATGAGTTAGCACATCATGCACATCACAATGGAGAGGAAATAACTGCTGCTGCAACCGATCATGCAGGGCATTTTGAAATGGGATTTACAATTCCGGGCTTACTGGAACTGGGAACTTTCATCGGTTTTGCGGGACTATTTGTTTTTGTAGTGCTTAACACCTTATCAAAAGCAGCATTAGTGCCAACCAATGATCCCTATTTAAGAGAAAGTATGCATCATCATGTATGATGATGTATTGTATAAAACATTATAAAATCTGTAATAGCAACATATGACATATTTAGTAGCCATTGCAATATTTATCCTTCTAGGAATTATCATTGTTCAGATAGGAAGGGTAACTGAGTTAGCAGCAAAGATCAGAGGAGAAGAAGATGTAGCTCAATCCAATAACGATAAAACAGCATTTTGGCTGGTGGTATTTATGATCGTTTTTCTGGTAGCTTGTATTTATTCTTCCTGGTATTACAAAGATCAAATGCTTGGATATGGACCTTTAACAGCGGCCTCTGAACATGGAGTTGAGGTGGATAGCATGTTCAACGTAACCCTGTTTTTTACAGGAATTATTTTCGTTATAACCCATATTCTTTTGTTTTGGTATGCTTATAAATACAGACAACAGCAAGGAAAAGTAGCACGTTTTTTCCCTCATAATACAATGCTCGAAATAGTGTGGACAGGTGTACCTCTTGTAGTTATGACATTTTTAGTTGTTCAGGGTCTTATTGTATGGAATAGGGTTATGCCCGATGTAAAGCCAGGTACTGAATACGTCGAAGTGGAAGCAACCGGCTACCAATATGCCTGGGATATCCGGTACCCGGGACCTGACGATAAATTGGGCACACGTGACTACAAATTAATCAATCTGGCAAGTAATCCTTTAGGTATAGACTTTTCAGATGATAAGAGTATTGATGATGTGCTGCTTTCAGGATCAGATCACATCATATTGCCGGTTGATACCACCATTAGGGTAAGAATATTGTCAAAGGATGTCTTACACAATTTTTATCTACCTCATTTCAGGGTCAAAATGGACGCCATTCCCGGACTTCCAACCTATTTTATCTTCAGACCCACAAAAACGACTGAAGAATTTAGGTTGAATTTGAGAAATTACCCGGAGTGGAGGGAATTATACGATCCTACTGACCCCGATTCAAAGCAAAAATGGGAAGAATTTCATTTCGAACTGGCTTGTGCTGAACTTTGCGGACAGGGTCATTACAGTATGAGAAGAGTTGTTGAAATTGTTACTAAAGAAGAATTTGAGGACTGGAAACTGACTCAAAACTCCTTTTATAAAACAAGCATCAGGAATACGGATGTGGATCCAAGGAAAGGAGAATTACTAACCTTTGAGATCGAAGACAGGAAACTGGAAATTCAGAATACTTTTGAAATGGCTACCTCTGATATAGCAACTACTGAGGATCGCCTGATTAAGCTAGAGCATGTATTTTATAAAACCAATTCTGATGAATTGGATGAAAAGTCCAGATTTGAATTGGACGAAATTGCTTCTATTTTAAATCAGAATGAAAGATTGGTTATTGAATTACGTGGACATACTGACAATACAGGTGATGATGCAGATAATATGGAGTTGTCAAAGTCCAGAGCTGAGAATGTAAAGAATTATCTTGAGTCTAAAGGAATTGAGTCTCGAAGACTCACAGCTAACGGATATGGATCAACAATGCCAATAGACTCAAATGACACTGAAGAAGGTAGAAACGCTAACAAAAGAACTGAATTACGAATTGTGTCAATGTAAATTATTAAGAAAAAACATGTCAAAATGGTAGATGTAACAACCAAAGTTTCGCCAATATACGATGATGAGAGGATCACCAGAGAACAAGGCTTTGATGATCATTTTCACGAACACCACCATGGGGATAAGTATCAATCTAATTTTATTTCCCATTATATTTTTTCAATGGATCACAAGATCATAGCCAGACAGTTTTTAATTACTGGAATTATTTGGGCTATTATCGGTGCAGCCATGTCTGTGGTATTCAGATTGCAACTTGGATTTCCTGAAGAGAGCCTTGCCTGGCTAAAACCATTCCTGGGAAAGTGGATTGTAATAGATTCTACAGGTGTGGGCACATTATCTCCTGAGTTTTATTATGCTCTGGTAACCATGCACGGTACTATTCTGGTGTTCTTTGTTTTGACTGCGGGATTAAGTGGAACATTCAGCAACTTGCTGATACCACTGCAATTGGGGGCTCGTGATATGGCGTCTCCTTTCCTGAATATGCTTTCTTATTGGTTCTTCTTTCTGGCAGGAATTGTAATGCTTTATTCGCTCTTTCTGAATACAGGACCTTTCTCAGGAGGATGGACGGCCTATCCTCCACTCAGTGCGCTCCCCCAGGCCTCAACAGGATCAGGGACGGGTATGACTTTGTGGATTGTGAGTTTGACCCTTTTTGTGGTATCGGTACTGCTCGGGGGTATCAACTATATAACTACAGTTTTAAACCTCCGTACCAAAGGGATGACCATGTGGAGAATGCCACTTACTATTTGGGCTTTTTTCATTACAGCAGTCATTGCTTTACTTTCCTTTCCAGTGTTGGTATCGGGCTTTTTTATGCTGATGTTTGACAGGGGGTTGGGAACGAGTTTCTTTTTAAGTGAAATATTTATTCAGGGACAAGCTCTCGATAGAGTAGGAGGGTCTCCTGTTTTATATCAGCACTTGTTCTGGTTCCTGGGGCATCCCGAAGTATATATCATTATTCTTCCTGCCATGGGTATCGTTTCTGAAGTGCTTTCAGTCCATGCTAGAAAACCTATCTTTGGATATAAGGCCATGGTGTATTCTATATTGGCCATTGCTTTCCTTTCATTTATAGTTTGGGCTCACCACATGTTTATGTCGGGAGTTAACCCATTCATCTCTAACTTTTTTGTTGTATTTACATTGATCATAGCGGTGCCATCAGCCATTAAGGTTTTCAATTGGATCACCACCTTGTATGGGGGTAATATTCGTTTGAATACCCCAATGCTTTTTGCAATTGGTTTTGTATCGATGTTTATTTCGGGAGGTTTGACGGGTATATTTTTAGGTAATTCGTCTATAGATATACAAATGCACGACACGTATTTTGTAGTAGCACACTTTCACATAGTGATGGGTGTGGCTGCCTTCTTTGGTATGTTTGCAGGTATTTACAATTGGTATCCAAAAATGTATGGTCGATTTATGAATGAAACCCTGGGCAAAATTCATTTTTGGGGTACGTTGATAGGGGCATATGCTATTTTCTGGCCTATGCACTATACAGGAATGGCAGGTGTACCCAGAAGGTATTATTCATTTGATACCTTTGAGTCCTTTAAGCACTTTACTGATCTCAACAAGTTCATTACCATTGCGGCTATTATAGTGTTTTTCGTACAGATTATATTCGTGATCAACTTTTTCTATAGTATTTGGAAAGGTAAAAAAATGACCGAAAAAAATCCATGGAAGGCAAACACACTGGAATGGACTACACCCATTGAACCTATTCACGGAAACTGGCCAGGCAAAATACCTTCAGTACATAGGTGGCCATATGATTACGGTAAAGATGGAGCCGATTACATTCCACAATATGTGCCATTGGCAGAGGGAGAGAAACCCGGCGACACTTATTAGATATATAAAGATTAAAAATATAACCCAAGAGGTATTTATATATAAACACAATGTATAACAAACACGAAAAGGTTGAAACAGTTACACTGGCACTGGGTACTTATACCAGGTGGCAAGATTATATGATGCTGGTCAAGTTTAGACTAACTTTTCTTGTAGTAATTACGTCATTGATCGGATATGCTGTGGCTGCCGGAGGTCATTTTCATTGGATATCTTTTGTAGTACTGGGCATAGGTGGATTGTTGGTAACATCAGCTGCAAATGCCTTAAATCAGGTACTTGAAAAGGATTTTGACATATTGATGGACAGGACAAAAATGAGACCCGTTGCTGCAGGGAGAATGAAGTCTTCAGAGGCGGTTTTGTTTGCGGGCTTTTCATGTTTAATAGGAATCACAGCATTGGCTTCGTTCAATCCATTGGCGGCTTTGCTGGGTATGATATCTCTTATCACCTATGCGTTTATCTATACACCACTTAAAAGGTATACTACATTATCAGTGGCAATAGGTGGTATACCGGGAGCACTGCCAGTTCTTATAGGATAT
Source organism: Saprospiraceae bacterium (assembly GCA_041749255.1). GTDB lineage: Bacteria > Bacteroidota > Bacteroidia > Chitinophagales > Saprospiraceae > JABDLO01. Next base: position 115,099 of record JBGTBR010000089.1, on the reverse strand, counting down.
ACTGCTTATGCAGGGGAAATCACTTTCCTTGCTTTTATTTTGTTTGGAATTCAGTTTTTATGGCAATTTCCACATTTTTGGTCGATCGGATACCTATCTTTTGATGATTATAAAAATGCAGGATATAAACTTTTGCCAGAAGTGAATGGTAAAATTGACCCCAATATTGGCTTGTATTCAGCGGTATACGCCTTTTCGATTATTCCTTTTGTCTCACTTTTATACTGGATGTCTAATGTATCCGTTTTTCCGGTAATCTTATGCATAGTGCTGTCGATTGTTTACGCATTTTTTTGTATAGAGATGTACAGAAATCAAGATAAAAAATCGGCTATGAAATTGATGTTCAGTTCATTCTTTTACTTACCAGTGGTATTGTTGGGATTTTTGATATGGCTTTAATAAAAATAAAATGGAAGTAGCAAGCATACAAAATAAATCATACAGAAGAAATAGAATTCATCCACATAAGTTTGCATTGTGGTTGGCTATGGGCAGTATGCTCATGATGTTTGGTGCTTTTACCAGTGCATACATCGTTAAGCAAGCTGCCGGCAATTGGTTAGAATTTAATCTACCTGATATATTTTTTATCAATACAGGTATCATTATACTCAGCTCCATTCTCCTGGAGATCAGTTACCGATCTTATATTAATGGAAACCAGGCATGGTACAGAGGTGCATTGCTTGTAACCTTTTTGTTGGGAATTACCTTTGTGGTTCTTCAGGTTATAGGATGGAGCACCTTATTCAATTACGGCATTGATTTGAAGGGAAATCCTTCTGGTTCCTTTTTGTATTTAATAACCGGAGTGCATGCAGCCCACGTTATCGGCGGTATAGCGGCCTTATTTGTCGCTTTGTTTCATTCAGTGAATCTGCCATTTAGGGTAACTGAAAAAAGAAAGGATCGATTTCAATTGGTAATACATTACTGGCATTTCGTAGATTTGCTTTGGGTATACCTTTTTATATTTTTATTGATTAGTTAATCAGAGAAAGTTATAGTACTATAATGGAAACAGATACATTAGAAAAAGACTACGAGACAACTCAAAACTCAGCGAATTGGGATGGTGGTAAACCCCCATTCAAAGTGAGTTATGGAAAACTTATGATGTGGTATTTCCTTCTCTCAGATGCCTTTACATTTGCGGGTTTTCTTATTGCTTATGGAACGTTGAGATTCAGTATGCCCTCCTGGCCGGTTCCGGATTTTGTATTTTCATCTTTTCCGGGTGGTTTTCATGATCTGCCTCTGCTATTTGTAACTTTTATGACTTTTGTGCTTTTGGCCAGTTCCTTTACAATGGTGCGAGCAGTGCAGGAAGGGCATAGGGAAAACAGGAATGGCGTTGTAGTTTGGATGTTTTTCACCATCCTTGGAGGTGCAGCATTTCTGAGTTGTCAGGCCTGGGAGTGGACCACTTTGCTGAAGGCGGAAAATATGACCATTACACTCAACCCTTTTGGCACACATACCGAATCGGGTGTATATTTAACATCAGACGGAAAGGCAGAAGGTGAGACTTTTTCAATCGGATCTTCTTATTTGTTGCATAAATACGATCAACATCACGGAGATGATGATGCAACCCACTATGATGGACCAGGTGATTATGCGGATGCGTATGTAGACGAGAATGGATTTATAAGGAGGAAATTCAAAGTGACTGACGGGCAGGACGTCGGTATTATAAAGTCTGAAAGTTTAGGTCCTAAGGCATTTGGAGCATTATTCTTTTTCATCACGGGATTCCATGGTTTTCACGTTTTTTCAGGAGTGATTTTTCTTCTTATCATCATGATTAATGCATATACAGGTCTCTATGAAAAAAGGCGTAATGGATACGAAATGGTAGAAAAAATTGGACTATACTGGCACTTTGTAGACCTTGTATGGGTCTTTGTGTTTTTAGTGTTTTACCTTTTGTAAATTATTTTCATATTTAAATAGAAAGAAGTAATAAAAAGAATAGAATCATGGCACATATATCATACGAAGAATCTAAAACCATTGCAACCAAAACCATCATTGTACTAGGTGTGATAACCATTGTCGAAGTACTGTTTGCTCTTTTGGGAAAAGGATATTTAATTGACGGTTTTCATATTCATCTCGGAATTATAGGAATAGTAATGATTATGCTAAGTGCTTATAAAGCCTATTTGATCGTGTATGAGTTTATGCATATGAAATACGAAGTTCCCAGTTTGGTAAAGACCGTTCTCTTACCCACTCTTTTATTAATTTGGGCATTGATAGCCTTTATGTGGGAAGGAAATGATTGGTATAAAAGGAGGGCTCATATCGATGGTAAAAATGCAGAGCAAGTACAGCCCGTTGTCCCACAAGGAGACTTGATGCTGAAAGATGAAGAAAATACAATAACATTTTAATGAATTTGAATTCATCTTTTCAATTTACATTGTATCATATTAAATAAGCCATTCACAGTACGATTTCCAGGTAAACTACTTACTTACTTCTGTGTTACAGTATTAACAAAGATTTCCTAATGCGAACCCTCAATAAAATAGCTCTGGTTCTACTCATAGTTTTTTTTCCATTACTTTCCTGGTATTATCTCAATACAGGTCTTAATTACAGGAAGAGTGTATTAAAAGATTTGAATCCGAAAGGGGAATGGAAGCACACTCATGATTATTCGTTTTTTCTTGAAGGGAAAACTACCCTTGCTTTTACCGGTGAGCAATGGGTGGAATACATGAATGCAATATATAATCAATACGAGTTGGCTCCTGGTTTTCAAATACTTGAGTTTACATCTGACAACACTAAAATGGATTCATCCAGGAGTAATTGGGTGTACATGTACGATAGTGAAGAAAAGATTTCACAAATATTTTCAGAGCATGCTTTTTACTTGATTGACATAAACAAAAACCTGAGATATGCTTATGAAGGAGAAGATGCAGAAATGAAAAAAGTGGTAGAGCATTTGTCCGTAGTCTTGCCAAGAGAAAAAGACCCCGACGTCATCATTGTGAAAAGAAATCATGAATAGCCCAAATCTTTTATTGGAAAAGAAGCTGAATAGAATTGCTTATGCAGTATCAGCACTGGTATTGATTTTAGTGGTTTTGATGCGCCGAAGAAAAATACCTGTTGATGTAGATTTTTCTTTTTTACCCCCATTCCATGCAACGCTTAACGCAATAGTGGCTGTACTATTAGTAATAGCCTTGTACTTTATAAAGAAAAAGCAAGTAGAACTTCACAAAAAAACCATTTTGGCTGCCATATCACTATCTATACTATTTTTGTTTAGCTATGTGGTCTATCATTTTACTACGGATGAAACCTTGTACTGCATGGAGGGGAGAATCAGGTATGTGTATTTTTTCTTTTTGATAACCCATATCATTTTGGCGGCTATATCATTGCCTCTTATTCTGCTTACGCTCATCAGAGCACTTACCGGAAGTTTTGAAAGACATAAAAGGATGGCGAGATGGGTTTGGCCAATATGGTTTTATGTAGCCATTACCGGACCTGTATGTTATTTGATGTTGAGTCCTTGCTATTAAATGTTTATATTTGTAACATTATAATGTCAGCTAATGAAATACACCAGATATATAGCTCTTATTGTTTTCGCTCTTTTTATATTTTGTATTGATTCCTATGGTCAATGTCCGATGTGCAGGATTGCTGCAGAGTCTAATCTCCAACATGGCGGTACTGAAGGTGCCGGTCTTAACAAAGGCATTTTATATATGTTGGCAATGCCATATCTCCTTGTAGCCACCCTGGGAATACTATGGTACAAAAATCGAAAGATTGAAGATCTATAAATACAGTTGTATTTCTCCTAATGTTATTTTAACACTACTTTAGCCTTTTTTACAATGTATCGGCTCATGATTTACAATTGTGGATAAAGCCTCATATTGCAACGTTTAATTACATTTACATATTCGCCCTATTCCCTGTCCTGCAAGAGAATCAAGACAGGAATTAGATCATTTTTATAAAAAGAAACATGTCCAGAAATACATCAGGTAGACGGAGTTTTATAAAGAAGACAGCCCTCGTGGGATCTGCTTTTACCATTGTTCCACGCTTTGTGCTTGGAGGTAAGGGTTATATTCCTCCCAGTGACAAATTGAATATTGCAGCTATCGGAGTGGGCGGTAGAGGCATGAATAATCTGAATGAACTTAACAGTGAAAACCACATTGCTTTTGCTGATGTCGACTGGAATTTAGCCAGCTCAGCCTTCAATAAGTGGCCTAAAGCCCAACGATACAAAGATTATCGAATCATGTTGGAGAAGCACCATTCAGAAATAGACGCAGTAGTCATTTCTACACCCGATCATGCACATGCCGGAGCGGGACTGGCCTCGATGAGCCTTGGTAAACATGTATTTATTGAAAAACCATTGGCCCATAATATAGCTGAAGTCAGAGCCCTCACTGAGATGGCCATAAATAATCCACATCTAATAACCCAAATGGGGAACCAGGGAGCCAGTGGAGAAGGAATACGGATATCAGAGGAGTTGTTCAAGTCAGGAATTATCGGCGAGGTCAGTAAAGTTTATGCATGGACCAACAGGCCAGTGTGGCCTCAGGGAGGTCCTGCTCCTAAAGAAGAACACACAGTTCCCGATCACCTGGATTGGAATCTTTGGATAGGGCCTGCGGAATTCAGACCCTATAATAAGATTTTCCATCCTTTTTCATGGAGGGGATTTTGGGATTACGGAACAGGGGCACTCGGAGATATGGGATGTCATATACTAGATACCCCGTTTTATATTTTAAATCTTGGATTTCCGGTAGCAGCAGAAGCAAGTGTATCACAAATTTATTCCCAAAACTGGACTGCAGACTATAATCCAGAATCTTGTCCTCCAAGCAGCAAAGTCCATGTGTACTTTCCATCCAGAAATGAAATGCCTCCGGTAGAATTAGTTTGGATGGATGGTGGGATACTGCCGGGAAGGCCGGAAGAACTTCTTACAGAAGAACTTATGGGCAATAGAGATGGTGGCGTATTAATGATAGGTAGTAAGGGCAAATTACTGGCTGATGTATATGGCAGAAACCCAAGACTTCTACCCACTTCATTGATGAATGAAATTTCTATACCTAAAACAATCCCCAGAGTTATGACAAGCCACAGTATGGACTGGGTTAATGGAATTAAACAGGGTTACCAGCCTAGCAGCCATTTTGGAAAAGCAGGCCCTCTGACCGAAACTGTATTGATGGGCAATCTTGCCATCAGAGCATTTAACTACAGGACTCCAAAAGCAGGAGGAAGAATAGGTGAGGTAGAGCATCCTGGAAGGACAAAGCTTTTATGGGATGGGAAAAATATGCAAATTACCAATGTCGATGATTTGAATCAATTTGTAAAAAGAGAGAATCCTAGAATTTTTTGATATTCAATCGATCATAACTGTGATATCTTTCATAGATCTTTTTCTTCGAAGGTAAAGAAATACCCAAAACTTCTACATTTAAAGAAGCAAGAGCATGTCCAAAAATCATGGCATCATCCAGATTTTTACTTTCTAAATAAGAAATGAGAAATCCTATCGCAAATGAATCTCCGGCACCGGTAGGATCAACCTCACTTACAGGAAAGGCAGGATAATTTGTTTTGTTCTCACCATGATATAAATCAGCGCCCTTTGAACCGTTTGTAACAACGACAATCGGCACATGATGTCTTAGTACCGGGAGGTGAAGTTCCAAATCCACAATGTCTTCGACACTAAGAAATAAAATATGTATCCCTACAAGTTTCTCCCAATTCATGACTTTGGAAGAGATCCTGCCACTTTCGTCCCACGTTCTTAGCCATCCTTGTACAGTGGCGCATACAATGGATTGAGGAAATAATTGGCACAATGCAAGGTCAATTTCATCTGCAATAGGTGCCAATAAAACAAGCGAATGAGGAGTCTCAAAATCCGGAAGGTTATTTACACCGATTGAGCTGCCTCTGTTGTGGATATATTGAATTCGGATACCGTCTTTATAGATATTTTCAAATACTGTAGTTTCTGATGATGAAACATTTGAAATTTTTATTCCGTAAGATTCAATGAAATTTGCAAATTGAAAATCCTCACCAAAACTGGTCAAAATTTGAGTATCCAAACCTAAAGTATTACTGAGAATAGCCGCATAGGCTGCACTTCCTCCCAGTATATAAGAACCTTCATAAATGTCATGGCAACAGTGTCCAACGATCAGAATAGACTTATTCATACAATGCCTTTTTATTGGTTTGAACCTAAAAGAATATAAATTATGGCTATAACAATAATCAGAATCAGGCTGAGGGGTTTGGACCATTTCCATGGAGTTACATTTACGGCCTTTATATCTATAATGGTGAAAGTCTCTTTCACAGGAAAGAAAGTGGAAATGATGGTCATAAAAACAATGTTCAATAGAAATTCTATGCCCCATAAATGGACAAAGTGGATATCTACCTGAATTATATAGTAGAATACAATGTAGAACAGTAAACCGAACCATAATCCCGCTTTAGCTGCCTGTGCAGAAATCCATGGCATGAAAAATCCCGCTATGATTATTGTGGCCATAGGAACAAAGAAAATTCCGTTGAGTTGTTGCAATAACTGGTATAAGCCATCTGGTGCATTGGCTATCTGTGGGGCGATCAAAATAGCTCCTAAAGCCAATAGGGTAGACAAGATTTTACCCACCCTCACCACTTTTTGTTCTGAGGCCTGTGGCTGGATATGCCTTTTAAAAACGTCCAGACTGAATATGGTAGCCGCACTATTTAATGCACTATTAAAAGTACTCAGGATAGCTCCCATGATCACAGCAATGAAAAAGCCACTTGCCCACGCTGGTAGCAATTTTTTGACAAGCAAGGGGTAGACCTGATCAGGTTGATCATAGTGGGCATTTCCAAAATAGTAATAGCCGATAATACCGGGCAATACAATAACAACAGGAATAAAAATTTTCAATATCCCGGTATACAATAAACCTTTTTGGGCTTCTTTCAGACTTACAGCACCCAATGCGCGTTGAATGATGGACTGATGCATAGACCAAAAATAAATTTGATTGATGATAAGACCCGTAAACAGCACGGAAAAAGGAAGAATACTATCACGGCTTCCCGATCCGAAAGAAGGTTCTTTGCTGACTACATTGAATTTCTCAGGAGCAAATGTATACAATGTATCCATTCCTGTAATTATGTTACCATTCCCTATGTCCCAAAGAGCAATACAGGGAATGGCGAGACCTGCGATTAATAAGCCAATCCCATTGATGGCATCGGTATAAGCCACCATTTTTAAGCCTCCGAAAATAGCGTAAATCCCACCAACTCCACCGACAACCCATACGCATAGCCATATGGCAGAAGAACGGGATATGTTAAGCGTTTCTGATATTTCAAAAATACTTTCAATGGATAATGCACCGGTGTACAATACAATGGGAAGGAGAGTGAATACAAAAGATATGATCAAAAGCATGGCCATGAAAGTCCGCGTGTGGCCGTCAAATCTTTTCTCCAAAAATTCGGGAATCGTGGTGAGCCCCATGGTCAGATACCTGGGTACAAAATAAAAAGCTGCGGCGATAAGGGCTAAAGCAGAAGTTACCTCCCACGCAATAATGATTGCTCCATTTTTATAAGCCGAGCCATTCATCCCCAGTAAATGTTCAGTGGAGATATTGGTAAGAAGCATAGACCCGGCTATTACTATACCGGTTAAACTCCGCCCTCCCAGAAAATATCCATCACTCGTATTGAGTTTTTCGTTTCTTAATTTCCAAAAACCCAAAAAGGCTACCAGGGATGTAAAAAACAAAAAACTTATGAACTGAATCATATGGTCATGAATTTTGATTTAAAAGTATAAAAAATCAGTAATTACTCAATCAAAGTTTTGAACTGAAGCGACTAATTTAAAGCCGTGTGAAGTCGTAATAGATTTTCTAATCCATATTCCGGGTTAAAATGCTTATATTGGCACATTAGCAAATCAATACTATTTAAAATGAGAATTATTCTGGCTCTATGGTTTTTAACCATCTCCTTTTTTTTACATGGTCAAACCCAATCAATAAAAAAATCACCACCTCTTCATGAAGCTACACCGGCGGAAGCAGGAATTTCAGAAGAAAGGCTTCAATGGCTGGAGAACATGTTAATGCGATCCATTTCGCAAGGAGAAATTCCCGGAGTGGCAGCTCTGATAGCCAGAAATGGTAAGATCGTGTACCATAAAGCTTTTGGCACTGCAAATGCTGAGACAAAAGAAGTACTCCGAACAGATCACATATTTCGTTTGGCTTCTCAAACCAAAGCCATTACTTCTACTGCTGTGATGATGTTATGGGAAGAGGGAAAATTCAGGCTGGATGACCCCATTTCTAAATTCATTCCGGAATTCAGGAATCCGAGAGTACTGCAAAGTTTTACCTATGCAGATACGACCTACACTACACGCCCTGCGGATAGTGAAATTACCATCCGCCACTTACTCACCCATACTTCCGGTGTAGGTTATGGTGCTATTGACAGCGATGAAAGGATTAAAATGATCTATGAAAAAGCTGGAATCGTTGAATTGTTTACCGAAGATGATATTCAAATAGGAGATGTCATTAAAAAACTGGGATCACTTCCTCTCCATCATCACCCTGGTGAAAAGTTTACCTACTCGATGGGGTTGGATGTATTGGGATATTTGATCGAGATCATATCAGGATTGCCATTTGATCAATTTTTAAAGGAGAAAATTTTTGACCCTCTGGGCATGAAAGATACCTATTTTTATTTGCCAGAAGATAAGGCCGGGAGATTGGTATCTGTGCAATACAATACGAATGGAGCCTGGAAAAACTTTTCATCTCCTTCATTTGAAGTGAATTATCCCGTGAAGGGACATAAAAGATTTTTCGCCGGAGGGGCAGGGTTATCTGGTACGATGGGTGATTATGCTTCCTTTTTGCAAATGTATCTCAATGGTGGAGAATTGAACGGAGTGCGCATATTGAGCCGGACTACCATTGAGAGTATGATGGCTAACCAGACAGGAGATCTATTTGGGGGCGGTGATCAGTATCACGGTTTGGCTTTTGGTGTTCTAACGCCTGAAGGTAAAGCAAAAGGAGGATTGGGGAGTATCGGAACATTTGTGTGGGGCGGGTATTTTAATACCTCATATTTTGCAGACCCGTCTGAAAAAATGATTGGTATCATTATGAAACAAACCCAGGGACCCACCAAAGATCAAACATCATGGAAGTTTAAACAAATCGCCGGAGCTCTCATTGATGACTAATGTACTCCTTATTGGTTTTTGTTTGTTTTCCAAACAGAAAGCCCAAAAAGCACCCAACCTGCAATAAGCAATAAACCACCTACAGGTGTTATAAGACCCAGCGAACCCCAGGGAGGCATTTGCAATATTTCACGGCAGGCCAGCAAATATAAAGATCCGGAAAAGAAGACTATTCCCATGAAAATAAAAATGGCTGCCCATCGCAAGTATGGATGGATATAAGACCTCATAGTGAAAGCCATGATCAGGAGAACAATGGTATGTGTAAAATGGTAAAAACTTGCGGTTTGAAACGTTCCCATTTGTTCCGGAGTCAATAAGGGTTTAAGTGAATGAGCCCCGAAAGCCCCTAAAATAACGGCCAATACACCTGAAAATACTGATACGAGGGTCCATTTTTGATAGGGTGTCATGGGTTTACATTTTTTTAAGTGTGTATTAATATGTTATTTCACAAGATCAGGTATCCGCCAATCTATGGCTTCCAGTCCCTGATGAGTAATATATGCATTCGTTTTAGAGAAATGCCTGCATCCAAAAAATGCACCTCCGGCAAGAGGAGATGGGTGTGCCGCTTCCAACACCAGGTGTTTATTGCGGTCGATCATTGATCCCTTATTTTTGGCAAAATTACCCCACAACAAAAATACCAGACCGGATCTTTTTTGAGAAAGTTTTGCAATGACGGTATCTGTAAATTGTTGCCATCCAATATTTTTATGGCTTCCCGGGTTTTTATGTTCTACTGTCAGCATGGCATTGAGCAGAAGTACGCCCTGTGTTGCCCAATTCGAAAGATCACCATGTTTAGGTATAGGTATGTCGCAATCGGTATTTAATTCTTTAAAAATATTTTTAAGAGAAGGCGGTATCCTGACACCTGAGGGTACTGAAAAACTCAAACCCATTGCTTCACCGGGACCGTGATAAGGATCCTGCCCCAGGATGACTACTTTTACCCGGTCAAAAGAAGTCAGGTTAAAAGCATTAAAGATGAGAGAGCCGGGAGGGTAGATGACTTTTTCCCTCTTTTCTCTTAGTAAATACTCTTTTATTTGTACAAAATAGGGTTTTTCAAACTCTTCTTTTAACTCACTCTTCCAGGAAGCATGAATCTGAACATTCGATGAATTTACCATATGGAAATGATCTTTTCTGATCACATTTGAAAAAAACCCTAATATAATTTGTTTCAAAGAAGCAGGCAATATCTAAGATGAATATCGTATAAAAGTTGTTTAAAGGATTGATATGGGTTAATTCCGGAATAAATAGTTTGCTACTTCCGTTTACTTTAATATTTTTGCACTTCTTTTGGAAAAAGTAGAAATACAAGGTGTTTTTTGGCTCCGTAGCTCAGCTGGATAGAGCAACTGACTTCTAATCAGTAGGTCTCAGGTTCGAATCCTGACGGAGTCACAAAAAAGAACTCTCAATGATATCTTTGAGAGTTCTTTTTTTAACCACTTTACTGTTGTCTTTTCTTACACCATTTTTTACACTTGTCTATTTTAGCCGTAAAATGTCTGTCGGACTATTGATAAGCATTACTATATTGCCTTTGATCGCTATTGGTGCTTTTATGAGGTGGGGATTGTTGATCAATATGTTTAACCATCCTTCATGGTCGTATTCTTTACCTCTCAACTTGATCTGATATTCAGGATCAGCTTTGTTAAGGAGTTCTTTAGCCTCTAATTTCATAGCCTTGAGCATGTATTGCCATGCTGTAGAGGTGCTTGGATTTTTGTCGTGAGATATAAATCGAACATGAGGACTCATGGTTCTGGCATAAGCAATGGTTTTTTTGTCAAGGCTGGACAACGGATTGTAATAAATCAATATTTCTCTTGAGTTTGTTCTCATCCTGGACGGTTAATTATTTTATAATAAAAAGAACACTGATTATTGTTGTATTATAGATATAACATATCGGTATAATAGAATGATTCAAAATATGCCGATAAATTTTTTAAAACTCACAAAATTAGCATATTTCTTGTCTTGGATTTTAGGAGCGATTTGGTAAAGAATTCAATCATATATCAGTCACTACAGGAGGTGAGTCTTTTATCTTATAGAGAAATCACTCGCCATTTTTTATCACGGATGAATCAAGATTAGAATGGTGAAAGGGAATATTTGTTTCATATTGTAATAGAGATCCATATCATTATTCTACATAAAGTTTTAGTCCTTTTAAATAGGAAGTTTCCTGATGAAAAATATTAATAGGGTGATCCGGTCCCTGCATAAGTTTCCCCAAAATCCTAATATTCTTTCCGGCTTCCATGGCTGCAGATGTTATGGTGTGAGTAAAAAGATCCGTATCGACAACCTGGGAGCAGGAAAATGTAAATATCAGACCTTTTTTATTTATTTTGGAAATGGCCAGAGCGTTTAATCTTTTATAAGCCATAATAGCGTTGTGGCGTTTTGATATGTTTTTGGCAAATGCCGGGGGGTCAACGATAATTACATCAAAGCCTTCGCTTTGGTCTGATTTTAAAAAATCCATGACGTCAGCGTGCTCTGTTTTAAACAATGTGTCATGCAAAGAAGGATTAAGGGTGATATTTTTTTCCAATAAATCCAATGCCGGTCGGGAAATATCGACAGAAGTGACTTCTTTAGCACCACCTGCTGCTGCATAAATTGAAAATCCTCCAGAGTAAGAATAACAATTGAGAACTTTTTTATTTTGGCAGTATTGTTTTACGATTGTACGGTTTTCTCTCTGATCCAGGAAAAATCCCGTTTTTTGACCTGACTCCCAATCAACAGCGAATACGTTTCCATTTTCCACTATTTCACCGGAAATTAAGCCATCTGAGCCACCATATATATATGAGTCGTCCATTGCTGCTTTAACAGCACGATTTTCATTGATATGATATAAATGATTAATTGTCCCATTCATCAATTGTAAAAGGGCCTTACTGATATCCTCAATACAATTTGCAATACCTTTATGATGGCTTTGGATGACAACCGCAGTATTATATACATCGATGATCAGTCCGGAAACAGAATCACCTTCTCCGTGAAATAACCTGTAGGCGTTGGTAATGGATGAAGGCAGACCAATGACATTCCTGAGTGAAATAGCATCTTTTATTTTTTTAATCCAAAATGCCTGGTTAATCAATCCCTCTTCTCTGGATATGATCCTTAGAGCAATGTTAGATTGATGATAGAATGCAAGGCATAAAAAGTGATTTTTATGGTCTAAAACCCTCACAATATCACCTTCTTTAATGTTATCCTCCACCTTAAATACAGCTCCTGAAAACATCCACTGGTGATTTTTTTCGATGATTTTCTCCTTTCCTTTCTTTAACCAGACCCGTAAATAACTCATTTTACATATTATATTTTAAATGAATAAAAAAAAATCGTAATACATATATACACATTTAACTATTATTTATATATTTGTTTTGAATATAATTAGAAATTTTATTCACATTTAACTTTCCTGAGAACCGATATTAGTGTTGTGGACAGCAATTGCTGTGAAGAGATGTAAAAGTATTTAATAACCACTTACACACGGAATTTATGAAAAAACCAGCCGAAAAGAGAGCATTGGTAACTTTAGTCGTTGCCATCATGGGTGTATTAGTATTTGCAGGCTTAACCTCACATACAAAAGATACAAAATTACTGATTGATGACCATTTAAAATTGATTCCAAACTCAACATCTGAAGAGGGTGTTCTGGGTAAGGAATTGCTGTTATCTGAAGATTATATTGCCTGTTTCGGGCATGTAAATATGTCTTTGGACGGTGATTGTGCCATTGAAGTACTTCCAGAGCACATTGGAGTAATTGTAAATGGTGGTGATTATTCAGTCCGGTTAGAAACCAAAGACGGGGAAGTGTTGATGGGCAACATAGTCTCTGGACAATATGTAGGTATGGAACTAAAAGCCATACTTACTGATAATATTTCAGGAAGAACCTGTTGGGCCCATTTATTGGTAGAGGATAAGGATCCCCCAGTTATTATTTGCGAAGAAGAAATTGTAACTTGCTTAACAACGAGTGATTTACCTATTCCAGATGTGGAAGACAATTGTGATGACAATCCAGAATTGTTCTTATTGGGAACGCAGATTGTACCTTTGACCTGTGATCAACTTTATAACTATCAGATCATACGAAGGTTTGTTGCTGTTGATGAAAGTGGAAATCAATCAGAGGAATGTGAACACATTATCAATGTCAGCAGGATTGTTGTTGATCTCATCGATTTTCCTGCAAATCTAACCCGGGATGATATGACCGCATTAGAATGCAATCAGTTTGATAGTGATGAAAACGGGTTTCCTCTTGTTTCGGTTTCGGGAGTGCCTTCTTACGAGGGGGTTGATATATACCCTTACTTTGAAAACCTTTGTAACATCGCTGTTACATTCAAAGATCACGCTATTGTTGATCCAAAGAATTGTAAAACCAAGTTGATACGAACATGGAAAGTTTTGGAATGGTGGTGTTCAGAACTTATCATTTCCGAACACAATCAAATTATAGAAATTTCAGATCAAATCCCCCCGGAAATCGAACCGCTTCCCGATGTTGAGATAACTACTACACCCCATGCATGTGAAGGAGAATATTTATTACCCTCTATTGTAGCAGAAGACGATTGCAATAATGACAATATTAAAGTAGACATAGATTATCCGGGAGGCTTTATCAGCAATCAAAATGGAGGCGTAAAAGTCAAACTTCCTTTTGGTGAAAACAGAATAGTTTATTTTGTATACGACTGGTGTGGAAACCTGGTCACAGATACATTTTATGTAGAGGTTATAGATGAAACGCCTCCGGTAGCTGTATGTATTTCATTTAGTGTCGTAAGTCTTGATGAAAACGGGTATGCAAAAGTCCCCGCTTCTGCATTTGACAATGGCAGTTTTGATGAATGTGAAATAGATTATTTTGAAGTGAGAAGGAAGGATTTAGGCGCTCAATGCGAAGATGAAAATCAATTCAATGGAGAAGTTTTTAATCCTTATGCAGAATTTTGTTGTGCTGATGCAGGTACGAGGGTTGTGGTAGAGTTACAGGTATGGGATAAAGCGGGTAACTCGAATCGTTGCTGGGTAGAAATAGAAGTGCAGGATAAAATTCCTCCGGTCATTACACCACCAAACGATATGACCATATTCTGTCATGAGCCCTATGATGTCAATGACTTATCCATTTATGGTGAAGCTGAAGTTTTTGATGTTTGTGGCTTTGATTTGGTAGAAGAAGTGGAAGTACTGGTAGATCAATGTGGAGTAGGCGAAATTATAAGAACATTTACAGCCAGTGATTCAAATGGCGAAGCCGTGGCGACTCAAACTATTTATGTTATCAATCCCAAGCCATTTGATATGGATCCCGATAACTGGCCTTTGGATTTTGAGTCTGATGAATTTTGTGGAGATGCAGATACGGATCCAGAAAATTTGCCTCCAGGCTTCCAGTTTCCCATACTTGATTTTGGAGCTTGTGACCTGGTGGCAATGACCTATCATGATCAGCGATTTTTTAGTTCAGGCATTGACAGTGTATGTTTTAAAATATTGCGAACTTGGTATGTAGTAGATTGGTGTCAACTCGATGAAGGTGGTGAAGCACTAAAATGGGTTTATCATCAAACCATAAGAATTTACAATAGTGAAGCTCCTGAGTTAACAGGCAGTTTAGATACAATAGTTCAGTGTGCCATCAGCTGTGAAGAAGGATTGGTGACACTGGAGCAATCCGCAATGGATGATTGTACCCCGGATTCTGAATTAAGATGGAAACTGGATGTAGATCTTGATTCCGACGGTACAATTGATGAACAATACAGTGGTAATGGTCATGAGGCGTCAGTTACCGATGGATTTCCAATAGGATCTCATACCCTCATTTGGTTGTTTTATGACAGATGTGGAAATATTGTAACCGGAAAGCAAATACTGGTCATAAATCCATGTATAAGCCCTAAAGCAATTCTCATAACTGGCATAGCGGTGGCACTGAATCCAATGGATACATCGGGAGATGGAATTATCGATACTGAAATGGCATGTATCTGGGCTGATGAATTTGATGCATCGTCTTACCATCCTTGTGGAATAGATTACGAATTTAGTTTTTCACCTGATTCTATAGTAACCGAGCTTTGCTTCGATTGCTTTAGTTTGGGTTTGAATAAAGTACCCATTTATATAGTTGACATTTTTGGTAATTACGATGTAGTGATCATTGATGTCGACGTTCAGGATAACAATGGTGTTGATTTTTGCATGGATCCACGGGATTGCATTATATACCCACCAGATACTACACTGATGGATTGTATTGACCAGTTTGATCCCGCACCCCTAGGTAGTATGCCTATTGTTGATCCTGACTGTATTTGTACAGATTATGAAATAACTTTTGAAGATGAGATAGTGGATAATTATCCCAATGAAAGTTGCACATTCATTATCAGAACATGGAGAGTACAATTTAATTGTGGACCTAATCCCATAGTTGGTACTCACATTCAGCAAATTAACGTTTTCAATTTATTGCCACCTGATCTAACGATTCCAGATGATATTACACTGGAGACTTCAGATGAAACATGTGAAGCAGAAGCATCAGATCTGGCATTGGCTACTTCTGTCAATAGTTGTAATTCCGGAGTTATCATTACCAATTCATATAATGGCAATGGGCCTGATGCCAATGATTTCTATCCGATTGGAGTGACAGAGGTGATCTTTACAGCCGTCGATAGCTGTGGAAATGAAACCATGGATACACTAAGGGTCACTGTAAATGATGGTACTCCTCCGGTTTGTATACCACAGGATATTACTGTTTTCCTTGATAGTTTTGGGATGGTTGTAGTAGAAGCCTCTGAAATTGATGGCGGTAGTTTTGATTTATGTGGGGTGATAGATTCACTTGCTATAAGCAAATCCGCTTTTGACTGTGACGACATAGGCGATAATATAGTCACACTGACTGTAATAGACGACAGTGGAAATAGCTCAGAGTGTGAGGCAACCATTACTGTTATTGATACAATAGCTCCTATCTGCGAAGTACAGGATATTATAGTCCTGGTAGATGAGGAAGGGTTTACTTTTATAACACCTGAAATGGTAGATGTTGGCAGTTTTGACCCATGTGGTGACATCGTCGGTTACGAATTGAGCAGAGATAGCTTCAGTTGCGAAGACAGTGGTACTATTATAGAAATCATATTAACACTTACCGACAATAGTGGCAATACTACTGATTGTATGGTGAATGTAACCGTAGAAGACAATGTCGCTCCAGTGTGTGTGGTTCTGGATACCATTGTTGTTATAATTGGTGAAAGCAATGAAGTGATCATCACTCCAGGTGATGTAGATAATGGTAGTTTTGATTTATGCGGTATCATAGTTGATAGCCTGCTGAGTAAAACATTATTTACCTGCGATGATCTGGGGGCCAATTTAGTCATCTACACCGTAACAGACAACTCTGGAAATACAAGTACATGTGAACTTACAGTAATAGTAGAAGATGGCACCATGTTGATGTGCATACCCATGGATATAACAATTTATCTGGATGAGAATGGTATGGCATCAATTACACCTGATGATGTGAATGGAGGTAGTGCAGGAGGATGTTTCAATGATATAGTATTGACCATAGACAAAGATACATTTGACTGTGATGACCAGGGGCAAAACATGGTGACTCTTACTGTTACTGATTCTAATGATAATGAAAGTGAATGTGTAGCTATAGTTACAGTTATAGATAGTATCCCACCTATGCTCGAGTGTGAGAATATTACTCTGTCATGCTTGGATTTTGATGGAGACTTTGAAGGATTAGTAGGTTATTCTGTAATTGACAATTGCGATGGGGAAGAAGTAATGGTTAACGTTACCGTATTGGTAGATGCAACCAATGAATGCGGTATTGGAGTCTTGACAAGGAGAATAACTGTGACGGATGCCAGTGGCAATGTTGAAATTTGTGACCAGATCATAACAATTGAGGGGCCGGAAGATGTATTTGGAGAAGCTAACATAACACCCCCTACATCTGAAATTATACTCACCGATTGTCAATCTCCAGGTGATCTTGGCGATTTTGGAGGAGAGCCAGTGATAGATGTAGAAAATGTGGATTGCGCAGATGTGGAAGTTACTTTTTCTGACATGTTACTTACAGCTGGAAATGCCTGTAATGATACTATAATAAGAACATATACCATCATTGACAGATGCCAGTTTGATGGTGTTACCATGGCTGGAATGTGGGTTTATATGCAAACCATAGTAATTCAGGATTTGATAGCACCAGTTGTGGTTGCTCCTGCAGATGTTACTCTCAGTGGTACCCTTTCCACCGAAACCTGTGAGTTTAATTTTAATATTGCACAATTTTCTGCAAGCGATAATTGTACACCATTCGATGAATTGGTTTTTACAAATGACTCACCTTTTGCAGATGACAATAACAGTATTGATATCACTGGAGATTATCCTCCTGGAACGTATATCATTTCGGTTACGGCTACAGATCTTTGCGGAAATGTAGGAGAAGATTCTTTCAGTCTCACAATACCTGATACCATGTTGACTTTGCCATGTGGTAAAATATTTGCTGCGATTACTGATAACCAGACAGTCACTGTGAATGTGAATAGTATTGTCATCACCACGAATCCTTGTTATGATTATTCAAATTTGGTATACTCATTCAGCAATGTAAGTTCTAATGTTCCTACAATCACATTTGATTGTGATGATGTTTTTATGCCAGGCGATCCGGGTGGACCTCATAAGGAAAATCCGATTTATGCATGGAGAGGTGGAATGATAGTTGACGAATGTGAAAGTCAGGTTCAGGTTACAGATGGAAATAACTTCTGTCCGGACGGATTGGTGGCAGGAGGAGTAGTAACCAATGCACAGGGTGAGAATGTAGAAGGTGTAAAAATAAAAGTGAGTGGTGATATGGAAGTTGAGAAGACTACCAATGCCAATGGATTCTTTGTTATTGATGATTTAGAATACGGTGCTAATATTACCATAGAACCATATAAAAATGACGATGTGTTAAATGGACTTTCTACGCTTGATTTGGTAAGAATACAACGTCATATTATGGGAACAGAGCCACTGGCAGGATCTTACCAACTCATAGCGGCTGATGTTGATAACAATAAAACCATATCCTCCACGGATTTAATTACCCTGAGAAAAGTATTGTTGGGTGTTCTTGATGCATTTCCCGAAAATACAAGCTGGAGGATGATTGACAGAAAGTACCAATTTCCTGACAATGAAAACCTTTTCTATGAGGAGTGGCCAGAAAGTATAGAATTACTTCATTTTGATAGCCCAACAACGGTTCAGTTTACAGGGATAAAGATTGGAGATGTAGATTATTCTGCCAGGGTAAATTCAAGGCAAATATCTACAAGAAATACCTTGCAGTCAGTCATTTTTGAGGTAGTTCATCAGGATGGCCAGTTAATCATTCGTGCAAATGAAGACATGAAAGCGACAGGTATGCAATTTTCTTTGACTGGGATCAGTGAGTCTCAGGTGATCCATTCTTCTATGGAGGGATTTAGCTCTTCTAATTACAATATCAATAAGAATGGAACTCTACATTTAAGTTGGAATACATCAGGAGGAAATTATGTCCATATATCAAAGGGAGATGAGATATTTGTTATTCCTGGTTTGAATCCCGGTTCTTTGAAATTGGTTCAGGATAGATTGCCTTCAGAAGTGTATATCTTGAGTGATGAGGTAATGATTACAAAGAGCATAGAGATGAATGAAGTTCTTGAAATACATGCACTTTCCATCTTATCTACTTCACCTAATCCGTGGGCAGAATACACAGATGTCAGTTTTTATATCTCCTATGAGGATCATGTTGTGATGAATTTCTATGACAGCAATGGGCGATTTTTACATCAAAAATTAATTCAGGCTGTTCATGGTAGAAATGATGTCCGAATTGATAGAAGTGATTTGCCTGCAACAGGAATGATACTGTATGAGGTGGCAAGCAGTAAAGAAATTCAACAAGGAAAAATGATCTTGTTGAAGTAAGATATATTGGGATTGATACTTTATACATCTTGAGGGGCGGTCAATTTGGCTGCCTCTTTTTAATTTTGACGATATTCCAAACCATCAGTCTTCGATTATTTGTATATAGTTAGCATTATATAGATATTATTTCACAATTGGCATAAACAAAATCGGAGCAATAACTGCACATACGATAGAAAATCAACTTAATAATACTTGGGATTTTAGGTGTTTAACTTTCAAATAGTAGCGACTCTAATACATTCTTGCATGAGGTGTAATTACCATAAGTATGCCTATTATATTCATTTTTTATCCACGTGTTACTTGCAAATGTATTATTATAATACAAGAAGTTATATATTAAATATAATAAATATGTATAAAATATTTAATTACATGTTATAATATATTATAAAATAATTACATTTGTTATGATTTTACTTCAAATCAGCCTCCTGAGAATGAGTGATGTAGCTTCTCCACCTTTTACATTGCTCTGTTGATTCAAAGCATTTTCCTAAAATTGGTGTAGTTACATTTTAAACTTAATGGTAACACTTTATGATGTGGGTACTTTCTCATGTCTTCTGTGTTTCAGTTGATCTATTTCTATCACAATGCCAAGACTCAAAAGTATCATTAAAATAGAATTCTCATGGAAGCGCTCAAAATTTTAAAACTAAATCCAGCATCTGCTTTTGCAGTAGCATCTCTTTTTTCTCTTTGGAACAAAATGTTTTTTAGGAACATTTTAATCCTGGGATTTTTTGTTTTATCATCCATTAATTTAGTGGGGCAATGTCCTTCTGTTTTAGCCTATGAAGGAGCTATCACTGATGGGAACCAGGAATATGTTGAAAGACTAGGACTCGTATTCACAAACACTACTGATATTATGATCGAGGCTCTTGCAGCATTTGATGATATGCAAGATGGTCTCAATAATGATATCACAGTTGGAATAATACGCAATTCGGATGAAGTTATTGTAGTTGGCCCGGTTACTTTATCCGGTTCTGGAGATCCGTTGCAAGGGTCGTACCGGGTACAGGCAATTGGCCCTGTTTTACTTACTCCTGGCACCTACACTATTGTTGCTGTTGGATATGGTTTAGGTGAACGAAATGGAAACTCTTCATTAGGAGGCCTCGATGTTATTATAAACTCTGGAGGTATACTCACTTTTGATGGTTCTCGTTTTGGTGGTGTTGGTTTTGGATATCCTACTGATCCCAATATATCACCAGATGTATTTCATGCTGGTTCTTTTATCTTTAGTGGAAGTGAGCTTCCCGATGCTCCAACTCCTGATATCATAATGGAATTTGCATGTGAAGGAGTAACAGGAGATGACAGACCACGTGCACGCGTTATTTTGCCAGGAGCCCCGACGGATTTTGAAGCAGTTTGGACAATAGGAGCTAATCCGGCAGGAATTGCACCTGGCACCAGCTTCTCTCCTGGTGATGATATTCCAGGCGTTTTGTCAATATCTACTACAAACCGTAGAACGGTTAGGCTTGAAGGTACCGCACCTGTCGGTACTTATGAATTTTGCTCTGTTATCAGAGATAGAAGTACGGGTTGTGAAAGTTCAGAAACATGCGGATTCAGCATTACTCTATATGAAATACAAATGGCTACCATCATGGCTGACCCGGATGGGGATATTTGTGATAATACTCAGGGAGTACAATACAGTGTCCTGATTGACAGCATTGATAATGAAACCTACACTTATATGTGGTGCGCATATAATAGTGGAGATGCATCTACAACTTGTGAAAATTATTTTGATGATGATGAATCTGCTACTCCCATAGGCGACTGGAATTCAGGCCCAGGCTCTAAATCTATAGAAGTCACTCTTTCAAGTTCAATACCAGGCTGTGCAACCAGCTATTTTTATTACTTTGAAGTATTACCACTTCCTGCTATAACATGTCCTTCTGATACAAGTTTATGTGCCAATGAGACATTAGATCTTACTACATTGGATTACGATGAGGATCCTATAGGGGGCAGTTTCATTTTTTCCGGTGACGGTGTCGATGGAAATATTTTTGATGCTTCAGAGGCAATGATTGGAAATAATACCATAACTGTGGTGTATACCGCTCCAAATGGATGCACTGATACTTGCATGTTTGATATTTCTGTAGTGGATATCCCCAACAATGCTTTTAGAACGGCGGGAACTTCTGTTACTGATCCATTCATGGCAGATCTAGACTATGATGATGATCACGTGGCTTGTCCTGGAGATACAGTTCATTACGGAGCTGAAGCGGATCCACTGGATGTTTCTTATAGCTGGTCAATATCAGGCGGTGGAACCATATTGCAGGGGATGAATTCAAGAAATGTTCAGATCAGGTGGGAAACATCGGGAGTGCATACTTTAACCCTGGAGGTTACAGATAATACAACCAACTGCACCAATACCAATTCTTTGGAGGTCACAGTATTATCACCTCTGTTGATATGTCCTGAGGATATATTTATCGTATTGGATGCACTTGCCTGCGATACGCTGGTGGCGATTCCTGCTCCAACCAATGGAAGTTCATGCCCAATAACAGATCCAGAAGTTCTTTATGTTGATGGATTGGAAATGGGAAACAGGTTACCTCAGGGAGTCTATTTCGTACGCTTCGAACTCATTGATGATTACGATAACAGAGATACTTGCACATTCCAAATTCACATTGATGAATTTCAACCCGATGCATTGCTTTGTAAAGATGTCAATATGTCACTTAGTGAAATCTGTTTGGACGAAATGCTAACTCCTGGTTCTGTTTTGAGTGGAGATATGTATGGCTGTCTCGATAGCTGTACCATTACTATAAAGGATAAACACGGAGCCATTCTTCCAAATATCTTCAATGTTGGCGATGTGGGTAATACCTATATTTATACCATAGAATGTGGAGATTTAGTATGTCATGCCGAAGTAACTGTCGAAGACAAATTACCACCCATGATCATATGTGTCAATGATACCATTTCCTGCACAGAACTCAATAACGATCCCATACCTCCGGATTTTACTGATAATTGTGGTGCCACCATTGAGCTCGTTAATCAGGTGTGGGAAACTTTCCAATGCGATCCTGAACTTACAGGTAGATTAATTCGAACATGGATAGCCACTGATTTAGGTGGCAACAAAGATACTTGTGTACAGGAAGTTGGTTTGAGGCGAACGGATTTAGATGGTATAGTCTGGCCGGAGAATATGTGGGAAATGGGTGGAAATCCTTTGATTTGCGGAACAGGTTTTGAGTTAGACGAATTCGGTAATCCACATCCTTCAGTAACCGGTTCGCCTCAACTTAATGGCATGGATCTTTATCCCCTTGAGATGGGAATTATTTGTAACGGATTTGTAAGATACAAAGACTCGATTGATATTGATACTGAATGCAAGAAGAGGATCAGGCGTTTTTGGGAAGTTGGGGAATGGTGGTGTACTGAAATTAATCTCAGAGAATGGATACAATTCATCGATGTATTGGATACACTTCCTCCGGTTTTATCTTCTCTTCCCCAAGATAGGACAGTAAGTACAGGAGCACATGAATGTATTGCTACAGTGGTCTTACCACCCATTGGATTCACCGATCTTTGCACGAATCTTATCAAAGTAAACATCGACTACCCATTTGGATATTTGGCCAACAGCAATGGAGGCACTATTCAATTGCCTGAAGGTGAGCACCTCATTATTTACGAAGTGATTGACAAATGTAACCAGGCCGCTTATCACGAAATTACCATTACAGTTATGGATTTACATGTGCCTACGCCTATTTGTCGTCAAAATCTTATCGTAGCATTAAATCAATTTGGTACTGCGACATTACATGCCAACACGCTTGACAATGGTAGTTACGACGTATGTACAGATGTGAGTTTTTTGGCGAAGAGACTGGATCCAGGCTGTGATAGCGAAGATGAATGGGTTGAGCAATTGTTTTTCTGCTGTGAAGATGCGGGTAAAAATATCATGGTGGCTTTATTGGTAATGGATGAAAATGAAAATACCAATATATGCATGATCAATGTGGCAGTACAGGATAAGATTGAACCTAAAATGACTTGTCTTCCTGATTCTACGGTAGATTGCAGGCAAAACTATGATTTTAATAGCCTGACTACTGATTTTGGATTTCCTGAAGCAATAGATAACTGCCCGGAAAATTTTGAAATTACTGAAAGAGTAGAAGTAGATTTTAATCAATGTGGCATTGGAGAAGTAACCAGAATATTTGACCTTGTCAACTCAATTGGTGATA
This sequence comes from Saprospiraceae bacterium, assembly GCA_041749255.1. Classification (GTDB taxonomy): domain Bacteria; phylum Bacteroidota; class Bacteroidia; order Chitinophagales; family Saprospiraceae; genus JABDLO01. The sequence goes on along the minus strand of JBGTBR010000089.1, from coordinate 91,369 downwards.
CGGTGCAGACTTGTGAGCAGACTATATATTTTATCGTTAATGATACTTTGAGTTATGAAGATATCATTTGGCCTCAGGATACCACTATAGTAAACCTTTGCGAAAACAATGATGATCTTTTGCCGGAAAATCTACCTGAAGCCTATGGATTCCCTGTACTTCCTGATACATTTTGCAATTTGTCTGCTTATAATTATTGGGAGGAAATTTTCGATGCAACTGAGGGGAGTGAAGCGTGTTTCAAGATCGTACGCACCTGGAGAGTCATTGATTGGTGTACCCAGATAGAAACCATTAATGGTACTGAATTTCTTACTTTTGAAAAGGAGCAGATCATCAAAATATCCAATACCATTGCACCTATAATACTGAGCAGTTGTGTTGACACCATTATAGGTAATAACTCAGTGGATTGTGGAAAGGTTGAGCTCAATCTTACCATTGATGCAGATGATGATTGCACTCCTGTAGATGAATTAATTTACCTCTATTCAATCGATATGGACGATGATGGAATGATTGATGTGTCCGGAGTTGGAAAAGTAGCCACTGATTCATTTGAAGTAGGCATACATAGAATATTCTGGGAGGTCTTAGACAGATGTGGAAATAGTACAATGTGCGACTATGCCATAGAGGTGGTTCATGCAAAACCTCCGACACCTATAGCGTTTGATACTCTCAGTACAACACTCATTCCTATGGACTTCGGTGGTGGGCCTGGTGATGATACTGCTATGGTAACTATATATTCGGAATTATTTGACAATAAAAGTTTTCACCCATGTGGTTTTGAACTGGTGTTTAGTTTTTCTTCAGATACTACTGACACGGAGCGTACTTATGGTTGTGATGATATAGGTATACAACCCATTCAATTCTGGGTTACTGACGAAAATGGAAATCAGGCTTTTGTAAATGTACATATAAGGATCATTGAGGATAGTTTGGGTATTTGCCCTGTCAACTCACCTAGAGTAGGTATATACGGTAGAGTGTACACTGATACATACCGATCTGTAGAGAACACTGAGGTTCATTTATTTGGTGCAGAAATACCTTCTGCCACAACAAATGTGCAAGGCGAATATCATTTTGGACTGATGGAAAAAGGTGGTCAGTACAGGGTGGAGCCAGAAAAGAACGATGACATCCTCAACGGTGTCAGCACACTGGATCTTGTGATCATTCAAAGGCATATTCTTGGCGCTCAGACCATAGATTCTCCATATCGTAAACTGGCTGCTGATATTAATAATGATGGAAGAATTTCTGTAGCTGATATTATGGAACTCAGAAGAGTGATTTTAGGCCATAGGGATCACTTCCTTCATAATAAAAATTGGAAATTTGTAGACGCATCTTATGATGTAGAGGATCCAAATCTCTGGTTGGCTGATCTGCCAACTGACTACAAAATTGATCAACTGGAGAAGGATATGGAAATTGATTTTATAGCAGTTAAGGTTGGGGATGTGAGCGGGGATGCTGCCGTTAATATCAGAGACAAGGATAATACCTATCGTTCTACCCGCGAGTATATATTAAACATTAAAGACAGAGAAATCGAATTTGGTGAAGAGGTCATCATGGAATTTTACGGCAATACGGATATATTGATGGGACTGCAATATGCATTGGAGAGTTCTGACCTGAGATTTACAGGGTGGGACAAAGGTTCCATAGATGCAGATCATCAAAACTTTCTGATTTTGGACAATGAAGCCAGAATGAGTTTCTCTTCTCATGTTCCTCTTTCCATTGGTTCAGGCGAATTGGTGTTATTTAAAATACATGCTGTTGCAATGGCTGATGGTAAGTTAAGTGAGATGGTGCGTATAAGTGATTCCTGGTTAAAACCGGAAGCGTATTATAAGGGCAATGAAGAAAATCTGGCAAAATTAGTTCTTGCATGGACAGTGGAGGAAGATCTACCCTTCAATGTGTATCAGAACTTTCCCAATCCATGGAGAGACAGAACCATGATCAAATTTGATGTTCCCCAGGACGGAAATATTCAGTTCGTTATAAGGGATATCAGTGGTCGTGAACTCATGAATGTCACTGAATTTTATCCTGCTGGTACTCACACCAGAGAAATAAGTAAAAATAGTCAATTATCAGGGCGTGTACTCATCTACGAAGTTACGTATGGAGACACAACGGTAAGTAAACGTATGATCAAAATAGAATAATCCGTGAGTTTTAGTGATATGTAAGAGCGGGAGTCTTCCAAATTGGAAGGCTCCTTTTCTGATATTAAGTGTTGGCTGTCAACACGGAATTAAAGAGTTTACCATCACTGACCATCCAACCTTTCTCTGTATAGCTGAAAACTTCTTCCTCTCTATTTATACGGTAAGCCTTTTCTGATTGGTATATTTTTACCTTATTTTTAGGAGTTTTTATTAAAAGTTGGATGTATTTATTGTCTGTCAAATCAACATCAGAATTTTCCGTCACTTCTATAACAGCTAATCTCATCATATCTTCTCCACAATGTATAGAAGCAATTTTTTTTGGCGAATGATACTCCAGATACTGAACATTTTTTAAAGCTTTTTCCAATACAAGATTACTGAATTGATCTACCAATAATTTTGATTTTTCAGGTAGTACTTTTTTAATCCTTACCCACTCTCCCGAATCGATTCCCTGGGCTATTAAAAATTGGATAAATTCATGCTGCAATAGTTTTAGTTCTTCTTTTGTGAGTCTTTTAAATCGTATCAATGTCGCGATCTTTTACTTTTTAACAATGGTTTCTTTGGTAATAGCAGCCAGTGTTTTACCACTGATTTTAGATCTTATCCAGGAGAGGATATCCAGGTATAAAAAGGCTTTACTTTCATACTTATTGTGGTAGAGATAAAGCAATTCCTTTTCAAATGCCTCAAACTTTTTAACTCTTTCATTCAAGGGCATTTCGCTCACCTTTTTGAAAAAAAATAAGGTCTTTTTCTGCATTTCATTAATGGAGGTAACCTTTTTAAAATAATGTTCTGCATTAGCAATCAAATAAGGAATAATGTCAAAATTTCCCAGTTCATAATGTGCAAGTATCATCATAAGACGGGAATAGCCCTGGATATCTTCACGTAGAAATCCAACTTCCATTGTAAGTATTTTATTGAGGTATTTAACTGTATTGGACGGTTTGCCAGCTCCAAGATTCATCCAGGCAATTTTAAAATATAAAACCATGATCCGGTGTGCATCCAATTTATCTCCATATTTATTGATTCTCCTTAATGTACTGGGTAATATGAGCAGTCCATTTTCAAATTCACCTGACAGAAAGTAAGAATTCAGACGCCCGTTATGGACATATAGAAAAGAAACGATTTGGGTATTGGTATTGAATTTTTTATAGTTATTTTTTCTGTAAGTTTCAAGCTCTTCCAAATACTTATTGTATTGGATAACATCTCTCATATTATAAGCGGATGTAAGAAGATAGTGATATCCGCGCATGAGCAGATTGGGATCTCTTATACCAAGATCCTTTTCTTTTTTCAACAAATTGACCCAGTTGAGTGCATATCTGTAACACTGGCTAAAGTCAATAAGGATGTAATAATACCATACAAATGATTGATACAAATACACTCTTTCCAGTGTTTTCAGTTTGTCTACTGGAATTTTAGATATGTTCTCTTCAAACACCAAAGTAATCTCATCTTCATCCTTTTTGGATTTTACATGACCATTTTGAATATATAGACCGTGTAAAAAAATCTTGAGGTTGGAAAGCCTGATTACATGGGTAGAGGCTTCCAATTTATCCGTAGATTTTTCAAAGAGTTCCCTGGATTTTAATGATCCCGATCGGGTTATATGCCTTGATTCAATGAGTTTTTCAAACTCGAGTATTTGCAGGTACATGAGATCATCGTTGGCTTTATCCGCAAGTACTTTTGCCTTTTCCAATATCTTTAATGATTGTAAATAGAGCCCTTTTCCATAGAGGATATCTGCAAAGTCAAGTAATTCTCTTATTTCAATAAAAGCGTGTTTTCCTTTATGGATGAGCCTGAGAGAAATGAGTATTTGGCTATAAAGATGTCTTTTGAGATTGGGAAGTTGGGATTTTGGAAATCTCTTCAAAATGATCCTTTCATCCAGTTCGTCTTGTTTTTCCAATATATCAAATAGTTGGATGTACTTCATCGAATGGCTATTCTGTATTCTGGAAGAGTAAATCCTGAAATTTCTTTTTTCAGCCTTTGAAAGAGACTTTACCAGGTTAAAAAGTTGATCTGTGTGCGATATGGGCATAACAAAAAAATATAAAATAATTATTTGATAATCAAATTAATATGAATAAAATACTCTTCCTTGTCAATCACAATTTTAGTTCATTTATTAAAGTCCGGACTACTAATGATTATTATACTTGTATATAAATGTATGAATAAATGGATTCTCTTAAAATATAATTAAACATATGATAAAAATTTTTACAATCCTTTTACTCTCCGGCCTTTGTCCGGTGTGTGATACCTGATATTGAAGCTATAATGAAGTTACCCCTGTATATGTCAATAATATGAAAAAAATTGAAGCTATCATTCGTTCCTCGAGATTTGATGAGGTGAAGGCTGCCTTAAGCGAGGCGGATATTAACTTCTTCACTTTTACTGAAGTCAAGGGTTTTGGAAAGCAAAAAGGAGAACATGTAGTTTACAGGGGAGCGGTATATGATGTGGGATACATTGCCCGGCTTTTGATACAAATTATTCTTCCGGACAATCAGGTTGAACACGCAGTTGAACACATACGCAAAGCGGCTTATACGGGAGAGATAGGCGATGGAAAAATAATAGTAACTCATATTGAGGAAGTCATTAGCATACGTACATCAAAAAGAAATGAGGAAGCTTTATAAATAAATGTATCAAAATCAGGAATGGATGAATGAATCGCTTTTTGTTGTAAATAATTTATGGATACTTGTAGCTACGGTATTGGTTTTTGTCATGCACCTGGGATTTTCAGCTCTTGAGACAGGATTTGTCAGGCAAAAAAATGCTGTGAACATCCTTTTTAAAAATTGCATGATTATCGCCATTGGGTTAATAACTTATTGGTTTTGTGGTTTTAATCTTATGTATCCGGATGTAAATTTAGTGGGACTTGTTGCTAAATTTGGTATAGGAGATTTTGGATTAAATCTACCCGCAGGGGATGACGGACTGCTTTTATATGCTGAAGGCCAGTATACCTATTATACAGATTTTATTTTTCAGGCTATGTTTGCTGCTACCTGTTGTACAATAGTTTCGGGTGCAGTGGCTGAGAGAATAAAACTCATGCCGTTTCTTTTATTTTGTACGGTATTTGTATCCATTTGTTATCCGATGACAGGCATGTGGAAATGGGGTGGAGGATGGCTTGATTCTCTTGGGTTTTATGATTTTGCCGGATCTACAATCGTCCATTCAGTGGGTGGATGGGGAGCTTTGGCAGGTATTATACTATTAGGAGCCAGGAGAGGTAAGTATCGAAGTGATGGTTCAGTAGTACCTATTCCCGGCCATAGTATGCCTTTTGCAACACTTGGTGTTTTTTTACTTTGGTTTGGGTGGTTTGGTTTTAATGGTGGCTCTGTGCTTTCTGCTGATCCGGGAGCTGTATCACTTGTATTTGTCACAACAGCTTTAGCTGGAGCTGCTGGAGCAATTGGGGCATTTTTTGTAGCTCGCTCAATTTTCAAATCTTATGATTTATCTATGGTTTTAAATGGCATATTAGGTGGTCTTGTTGGTATTACTGCCGGGGCTGACCTCATGACACCAGGACAATCCATATTAGTTGGGTTGGTGGCAGGTGCTTTGATTCCTATGGCAGTAGTCATATTTGATCGTATTAAACTGGACGATCCGGTTGGTGCTACTTCCGTTCATTTGGTATGTGGTATCTGGGGTACATTAGCCGTTGGATTAATAGGTTCTCAGGCTGGTTTAGGACAATTGCTGGCTCAGATAACCGGCATAGCTGCCATCGGTGTTTTTACCTTTTCGTTTTCATTTGGTACTTTTTATTTGATAAAAAAGGTATCTGGTATCAGGGTGAGTGAAGAACAGGAACTCAGAGGACTTGATATAACAGAACACGAAATGGAAGCTTATTCCGGAACAGTAAATGTTGCTTATGATATGGCTGTAGAATGATGAGATGAATTGACTTTTGAATGCTGAGGGCTGGAATGGTCAAACCATTATACCCTTTGTACAATGAACTATTTTTATGATGACTATGAAAATGAATGGACTGTATGTTCCACAGATGGAAAAATCATCGTGTGGCATTGGAATGATTGCTCACCTTAAAGGAGAAAGGTCGTATAGGCTGGTCGACCAGGCACTGACCATGCTTGAAAACATGGAACACAGAGGAGCAAGTGGATATGAGGAAAACACGGGAGACGGAGCAGGTATTTTGACTCACATTCCTCATGATCTTTTTGAAAAAGAGCTCAAAGATCAAGGTATTACCCTGGGCGAAAGAGAAAGTTATGGAGTAGGATTTTTGTTCCTGCCCCGAGACAAAAATGATAAAAAAGCATGCAAAGAGATTATTTCTTTGACATCAGAAGAATTTGGCTTTAATGTGATTTTTTACAGATGTGTCCCTTCGGACCATTCTGAGCTGGGGCTTTCTGCGCGTCAGGCCGAACCTGACATGGAACAAGTTTTCGTTCGTGCTAAAGAGCAAGACCATAACATGGATCCAGACAGAAAGCTCTTCATGCTCAGAAATATCATTTCTAAAAGGGTATATAACCAATTCCCCGGGCTAAAGGACGATTTCTATATTTGTTCATTTTCTACCAGAACTATTGTTTATAAAGGTCAATTGACTGCCAGGCAACTCAGAACCTACTATCTTGATCTTACTCATTCATTGTACAATTCAGGAGTAGCTTTGATCCACTCACGATTTTCTACCAATACAGTTCCTAAATGGAAACTGGCTCAACCGTTCAGAATGATTGCCCATAACGGAGAGATCAATACCATTCGCTCAAATACAAATAATTGGCGTGCCAGAGAAAAAAATCTGCAATCAGATTATTTTTCAAAGGAGGAGCTGTATCAAATTACACCCATTTGTGATACGCATCTTTCTGATAGTGGTAATTTCGATAATGTACTGGAATACCTGGTGATGAATGGTCGCTCTATACCCCATAGCATAATGATGATGATTCCTGAAGCCTGGCATGAAGATCCTTTGGCCGATCAACAAAAGAAAATGTTTTATCAATTTCATGAGATGGTTATGGAGCCCTGGGATGGTCCGGCTTCCATTTGTTTCACTGATGGTCGAATATTGGGTGCAACACTGGATCGGAATGGATTGAGACCTTCGAGATTTACGATCACTACCGATCACTTGTTGGTTTTAGCTTCTGAATCAGGCGTGTTACCCATTGACCCCCAAATGGTCAAATCCAAAGGTAGACTTCGTCCCGGAATGATTTTGATAGCCGATCTTGAAAAAGGTGAAATTGAGCTGGACGAAGATATAAAAAATACCATTTTTAATCAGGAAGGGTATGCTAAATGGGTTAGCAAGTTCACAAGACATATTGACGATTTACCTGTGCCGAATATTGGACTAAATGGCAGAGATAAAAACAAAAATGGGATTAAATACCAAACGGCCTTTGGACTGAACCGGGAAGATACTGACATAATACTATCTTCTATGGGTAAAGAAGGAGGTGAACCTACGGGTTCTATGGGAGCTGACATCCCACTTCCGGTTCTTTCTACTATGGCTCAACACGTTTCACATTATTTTAAACAAGAATTTGCACAGGTTACCAATCCACCTATAGACCCTTTAAGGGAGCGCGTTTTTATGTCTTTGACTACTTTTTTGGGGCCGGCTATAAAACTGCATCGCAGCATTGAGAGTGAAACGTTCAGACTTTTATTATCATCACCTATCCTGACGAAAGAATCCTTTAATAAAATCAAAAGTACTGCTGATCTTCAGGTTGAAAAAATTAACTGTTTATTTAATGCAGATGAAAACCACGGAGAGTTAGAAAATGCGATCGATACTTTGTGTTACAGGGCATTGCAATGGGTAAATCAAGGGATTAAAATTTTAATACTGGACAATTCTTATATTGAAGAAACGAAAGCGGCTATTCCCACTTTATTGGCCTGTGGAGCTGTACACCAGCACCTGATCAATGAGGGTAAAAGAAAAGATGTATCGATTGTAATAAAAGGAGGAGACATTTGGGAAACACACCACTTTGCTACATTGCTTTCTTTTGGTGCAGATGCGATTTACCCCTATCTTGCATACGAAGTTATTGAGGAGCAAAAGGTTGAATCGGTCGGAGAAGCTATTTCCAGTTATATTAAAGCGGTTGAAAAGGGTTTATTAAAAATCATGTCCAAGTTAGGTATATCTACTTTGGCATCATATAAAGCTTCTCAAACTTTTGAGGCTTTGGGAATTCATTCCTCTGTGGTTGATAAATGTTTTACTTATACCGTATCCAGAATAGGAGGTATGACTTTTGATATGCTGGCAAAAGAGCAGCTTGTCAAACACAAGGCCGGTTTTTCTAAAAACTTAGATACACTACCGGATTTAGGGATATATCAGTATAAGGGAAATGGAGAATACCATCATTTTAACCCCACTACTATTCATCTTTTGCAATACTCCACATCTAAGGCCGATTTTAGTATTTTCCAAAAATATTCAAAAGCTATAAATGATCAGGAGAAGAAGGCCTGTACTCTGCGTTCATTTTTCGAATTTAAATCGGGCATTACTCCCATTTCCATAGAAGAAGTGGAACCCTTAAATGAAATCATGAAACGATTTGCCACCGGCGCTATGTCTTTTGGCTCTATCAGTTATGAGGCCCATACCACTCTGGCCATTGCGATGAACAAAATTGGAGGGAAATCAAATAGTGGAGAAGGAGGTGAAGACGAAATCCGTTACATCCCTGGCCCTGATGGTGAGAACCTCTCGTCAGCGATCAAGCAAGTGGCTTCAGGCAGATTTGGTGTGACTATCCATTATCTGGCGCATGCCAATGAGATTCAGATCAAAATGGCTCAGGGGGCCAAACCCGGAGAAGGTGGGCAATTACCAGGGCATAAAGTGGATGAGTGGATCGGCAGGGTTAGACATAGTACTCCTGGAGTGGGTTTGATTTCACCACCCCCACATCACGACATATATTCTATTGAAGACTTGGCTCAACTCATATTTGATTTAAAAAATGCTAATCCAGGCGCCAGGATCAGTGTTAAACTGGTGTCAAAAGCAGGGGTGGGTATCATCGCATCCGGAGTCACCAAAGCACATGCTGATCATATCCTTATATCCGGAGCAGATGGAGGAACCGGTGCTTCCCCCTTAAGTAGCATACGACATGCCGGCCTTCCTTTAGAACTGGGTCTGGCAGAGACCCATCAAACATTGGTTAAAAATCACTTGCGGGATCGGGTTACTATTCAGGCAGATGGCCAGTTGCGAACAGGAAAAGATCTGGCTATTGCCACCATGCTGGGTGCTGAGGAGTGGGGAATAGCCACTGCTGCATTGGTCGTAGAAGGATGTATTTTGATGCGAAAATGTCACCTAAACACCTGTCCGGTAGGCATCGCCACTCAGGATCCTGATCTGAGAAAAAAGTTTTCTGGTCAGGTAGATCACCTGGTTAATTATTTTACCTTTCTGGCGATGGAGTTGAGAGAGATAATGGCCTCATTGGGTATTCGAACCATAAATGAACTTGTGGGAAGATCCGACCTGATCCGCGTTCGTAAAGACCTTCACCATTGGAAGTGGAAAAGTGTCCACTTTGACCACATTCTGTATAAAGAGCCCAATACATTGGGGTTGCCGGAATTTAATAACAGACAACAGGATCATGGCATAGAACATGTACTTGACCGTAAACTCATTCAATACGCAGAACTGGCGATAAAGGATAAAATCAGTATCAATAGCATTTTTGATGTAAAAAGTACAGACAGGGCAGTTGGTACTATGCTATCACATGAAATAACAAAAAAATACGGCAAAGAAGGCATGCCGGAGGATTCCATTTCTTTTCGATTCCGAGGTTCAGCGGGGCAAAGTTTTGGCGCTTTTGCAGCCAGTGGGTTAACATTAACTTTGGAAGGAGATGCAAATGATTATCTGGGCAAAGGACTCAGTGGAGGGAAGATCATTGTTGTTCCTGACCGAAATGCCATTTTAGATCCTTCTGAAAATATTATTCTCGGCAATGTAGCATTGTACGGTGCTACATCCGGCGAAGTATTTATAAGAGGAATGGCAGGAGATCGGTTTTGTGTACGAAATAGTGGAGCAATAGCAGTTGTAGAAGGAATAGGTGACAATGGTTGTGAATATATGACAGGTGGACGGGTTATTGTACTTGGACCTGCAGGACGAAACTTTGCAGCGGGAATGAGTGGAGGTATCTCTTACCTTTTCCAGCCTCACAAGGACTTTTTTCTGACTTGCAATAAGGAAATGGTCTTAATAGAAAACCCGGATAAAACAGATTTAGCAGAACTCAGAAAATGGATAAGAAATCACTTTCAATTTACTGGTAGCATGACAGCTCTGGAAATTTTATCTGATTGGGAGACTAAAAGCCTATTATTTATCAAAGTGATGCCAAAGGAATACAAAAATATTTTGGCAAAGAAGGCAATGGCAGGGCAAGACACTTTTCAAATGCAAAAAGTATAAGTGATGGCAGATATCAAAGGTTTTATGAAATACGAAAGAAGCTTACCCAGGAATAGAGATGTTGAAAGTAGACTCAATGATTGGAAAGAAATCCCTTTTGAAAACGGTGATGTAAGTGTAGAGAAGCAAGCAACCAGATGTATGGATTGTGGAGTTCCTTTTTGTCATTCCGGGTGCCCATTGGGAAACATTATTCCACAGTTTAATGAAGCAGTATATCGGGAGGATTGGCATAGTGCATACCTTATATTGGAAAGTACCAATAATTTTCCTGAGTTTACGGGAAGAATCTGTCCTGCACCCTGTGAAGGATCTTGCGTCCTGGGAATAAACCGGGATCCTGTTACTATTGAATGGATAGAAAAATCGATTATAGAAAGAGCCTATTCTGAGGGTTGGATAAAAGCAGATCAACCAGTTAGGACTGGAAAGAAAGTAGCTATTGTAGGATCAGGTCCTGCGGGTCTGGCCGCTGCAGATCAGCTAAATAAAGCAGGTCATCTGGTCAATGTATTTGAAAGAAATGACAGAGCTGGAGGATTATTGAGATACGGAATTCCCGATTTTAAACTTGAAAAATGGGTTTTAGATCGTCGTTTGCACATTATGCAAAAGTCAGGAATAGAATTTCAATGCAATGCCCATGTCGGCAAAGATGTAAAAGTTGACACATTAATTGTAGAGTACGATGCCATACTTCTGGCAGGAGGAAGTACAGTAGCAAGAGATTTACAAATACCGGGTCGCAATAGTCAGGGAATATATTTTGCCATGGAATACCTTGAGCAGAACAACAGGCGAATTGCCGGGGATGAGATCAATGATTGTATTGAAGTAATGGGAAAACATGTCGTTGTTATTGGGGGAGGGGATACCGGATCAGATTGCATTGGGACTTCTAACCGGCTTGGAGCGGCTTCTGTAACACAAATTGAGATCATGCCTATGCCTCCCAACCAAAGATCAGCAGACAACCCATGGCCACAGTGGCCTATGATTTTGCGATCCTCCTCCTCGCATGAAGAAGGGTGTATCAGAGAATGGAATATTATGACGACCGCTTTTCACCAAAATGATGATAAAAAACTTTCAGGATTAGAAGTCGCAAAAGTGATTTGGGAATATGACAAAAAATTGAAAAAATCTGGTTTTCGGGAAGTGGAAGGCAGCAGGGAGGTTCTGCCGTGTGACCTTGTATTTCTGGCTATGGGATTTTTGCATCCTGAGCATAGTCAAATGCTGAATGATCTGGGTGTTGAACTCGATGTTCGTGGAAACATAGATACCATTAACTTTCAAACCAGTAATCCCAAAATATTTGCTGCTGGCGATATGCGCAGAGGTCAGTCACTGGTAGTTTGGGCCATATCTGAAGGGAGAGAAGCTGCATTTCAAATACATAAGATGTTGCTGCCCGAAAAAGAAACGGACAATGGTTGGGAAATAAAATCGAAAGAATTAAATGTTTTTGAAACATAGCTCTAATTTTCAGATAGCGTTTTGTAAACGCTTTTAGATCAGGTGAATTTGATTAAATGATATTTTTTATCTACACTAAAGATTCCTATTATTATAAAAAAAAAGCACCTGCTCTGAAGCAAGTGCTTATAATTGCTGGCTTTAATGTTTATTTTAATTTGAACAAATTATGCCCAATAATTAATTATCTACTTTTGATCTTCCAGCACAATAATATCTAATTTTTTGGACTTTATCAAATTATTTAATTCCGGTACCATATTTTCTTTTACATCATAAAATAATTTAAGTAGATCATTTATTTTTGATATCATTTCATTTCGCACTGATATGGCAGCTTGAGTTGGAGGAAAATCGCTGGTTCGCATTTGGGTTAGTGAATTGAGCACAGCTAATTTATTGGTTAATTTTATAGGAAAGTTCAGAGGATCCTGACCGCTTTTGTTTTTGGTTTGATACAAAGCTTCTTCCACAGCAGTCATAATACTGTCCATTTTACCTGTATAAGCCTTAATGTCAGCATCATCAGTTTTTGATGTGTATGATGAAATCTGATTTCGCAGAGATCGGATATCTAAAATGGCCTGATGCGCTTCGCTGACTTTATCATTTACAGACATGATAAAGTCAAACTGTGACTCAATTTCCTCCTGTGTAGATTCAGAGTTAGGATTTTGTACAATGTTAAATTCCTCGACCCAGCGGTCTCCATTTCTTTTTAAGGCCACCGTGTAAGTGCCTGGAATGGCTTTTGGACCAGCCATAGAACCTGCCCACATGATCATTCCGTCAAACCGTTTAGCTTCCGGATAAGCCATGTTCCATGTAAATAAGTTAGACCCTTCTTTAACTTCCAGTTTTTCACCACTTTCCTTGGAGTGTGTAGAGTAGGTACGAATGACTTCTCCCATATTATCGAAATAGGTCAAGGATATAGTATCATCTTCTTTATCGTAGTCTTTGACATAAAAATAAGTCATGACTCCCCCAGGATGGTTGATTCCTGCTCCTTTCACATTTTTATTTTGAGCTCCTCCCATTCTGTATGCATTCATTGGTTTGAAAAGTTGAGTATTGATACCCTGCATATCATCCGAAACCTGATGAATGAGAGTCAAGTCATCGATAAGCCAGATACTTCTTCCCTGAGTAGCAGCGATGAGATTATTATCTTTTATGGTCAAATCCGTAATAGGTACTTGAGGAAGATTCATTTGAAAGGGATACCATTGCTGACCATCATTGTATGAAATATACATTCCGTTTTCTGTACCAGCATATAATAGTCCTTTCATAGAAGGGTCTTCCCGAACGACGCGTGTAAAATGCTCGTCCGCTATACCAGTAACAATCTTTGTCCAGGTTTTACCCATATCACTCGTTTTGTAAATATATGGCTTGAAATCCCCATGCTTATACATGGTAGCTGCGAAGTAACACGTATTGGCATCATGGAGGGATGGTTCTATTGAATTGATCATGATCCATTCAGGCATATTCTTTGGAGTGACGTTTGACCAGGTCTGTCCACCATTAGAAGTTACATGCACTAAACCATCATCACTTCCGGCCCAAATCACACCTTCTTGTACCGGAGATTCATCTGCTGCAAATATGGTGCAGTAGTATTCAACGCTGGTATTGTCCTTAGTAATGGGGCCTCCTGAAGGACCCATTTTAGACTGATCATTTCTGGTGAGATCAGGACTGATGATGGTCCATGAATGACCTTCATCAGTCGAAACATGTACGTGGTTGGATGTGGTGTATAATTTATTGTGGTCGTGTTTTGAAAAGAAAATGGGAAAATTCCACTGAAAGCGGTATTTCATACCATCAGCACCATATCCCATAGGATTGTCAGGCCATACATTTATGGCTCTTACTGTCCCCTTAGCGTGATTGACACGGGTCAAAAAACCACCGTAACTTCCTCCATAAACAATGTCCGGATTTTTAGGATCTGGAGCAATGTGGGCAGATTCTCCACCTGCTGTGGGCTCCCAGTCATTTTCAGTAATAGACCAGCCTTCAGTCCGGTGTTTAATTCTTAAAGTGGAATTATCCTGCTGGGCTACATAGATCCTATAGGGGAAACTATTGTCTGTAACCACCCTGTAAAATTGGGCCGTAGCCTGGTTGTGATAAGTAGTCCAGTTTTCGCCTCCATCATATGTAATTTGTGCACCTCCATCATCGCCTATGATCATTCTTGTTGGGTCTTCCGGTGCGATCCAAAGGTCGTGGTGGTCTACATGAGGAGCATTGTATGATTTGAATGTTCGCCCACCGTCAGTAGATTTATGGTATGACACATTCAATACATATACCACATCTTGATCCTTGGTATCTGCATAGATCCGGGTATAATACCAGGCTCTTTGTCTCAATGCCCTGTCATCATTGAGCTTTGTCCAGTTTTCGCCACCATCATCAGAACGGTAAACCCCTCCATTCTCATTTTCAATAATGGCCCATACTCTTTCACTGTTAGCATGGGATACTGCAACTCCCGAAATACCCCACACTCCTTTGGGAAGTCCTTTATTCCCTGTGATCTCTTTCCAGGTTTCACCTCCATCTGTACTTTTAAAAAGTCCGGATCCCGGACCACCACTGGAAAGATTATAGGGATTTCTCCTTATATTCCATGAACTGGCATACATAATCCTTGGATTTCCAGGGTCGAGGCATAAATCTACAACACCCACATCTTCATTGATAAACAATGTTTTTTTCCATGTTTTACCTCCATCGACAGATTTAAAAACACCTCTCTCTTTATTGGGTTTATACAAATTTCCCATAGATGCCACCCACACAATATCGGGATTATTTGGATGTATTCTTACTCTTCCTATATGTCTTGAATCACCCAGCCCTGCAAAATTCCAGGTTTTACCGGCATCTTCACTTTTCCAGATTCCATTGCCTGATGAAACATTTCCCCTGACTGTTTTCTCTCCAGTGCCCACATATATCACATTGTGATCCGATTCTGACACAGCCAGATGACCAATTGATCCACCGAAATAACCATCTGAAATGTTTTCATACGAATTACCTCCATCTGTGGTTTTCCATACTCCACCTCCGGTAGCTCCAAAATAGTATAAAAGAGGTTTACCTGCTACCCCTGCTACAGCACAGGATCGCCCTCCTCTGAATGGCCCTATATGGCGCCACTCCAAGGCTTTATAATAGGGAGCCATTGGGTCTTCGGTGACCTTGGCTGTCTGCGAAAAAGCAGGAATTACCAGCAGCAAAAGAATGGATAAAAGAAATTGTTTTAACATAGCTTCTAAAGTTTATTTAATATTAATATGATTGAATGATTAGGAATTTCATAATACATTTTAAAGATTGGGATGTTTAAGATGGTGATCTGTGGCTGACTGGAAAGCTTTTGCCACATTCATCAATGTGCCTTCATCATAAAGCCGCCCGGTAAATGATATACTTGTAGGCAAACCATCCTTAAATCCATTGGGCAGGACAATGCAGGGGTGTCCCGTGAGATTGGAAATGCGAAGACTCTGTGACGCCCAGGATGGGTGGATATATACATCAATATCCTTCATAAATTCAGCCATTTCTTCAATCAGCAATGTCCTGATCCGATTGGCTTTAATATATTCTACAGCCGGAATCAATCTGGCCTCCCTGAAAGTATTGGGCCAGGCAAATCGTATTTGTCTCACCAATGAATCATCAAGACCAGATGTAGTCAATTCATCAAAGGCTGCCGCCGCTTCTGCTTGAAGTATAAATCCAATATCCGGATAGGAAGGTAACTCTACTGGTATTAATTCAAAGCCCAGTGATCTAAGCACTTCCAAAGCAAGGGAATCATTTTGCTTAAAAGGATAGTCCTGAGAAAAATCTTTATAGGTATAGCCTAGTTTAATGGTTTGTAATGGACGTTGGTGTTCATAGCTAAATGGCACATCAAATGTCATAGGATCCCGGTCGTCTTTTCCATTTATGGCTTCCAAGACCATAGCACAATCTTCAACATTTCTGCAAATAGGCCCCAATTTATCCATACTCCATGATAATGCCATGGCTCCATACCTGCTCACTCTGCCATAAGTTGGTCTCAGGCCCGTGGCTCCGCATACCGTAGATGGTGATACTATAGAACCCAATGTTTCTGAACCAATGGCAAAAGGCAGTGCGCCTGATGCTACAGCACTGGCACTTCCTGCAGATGATCCACTACTTCCTTTGGTTATGTCCCATGGATTTTTAGTTGTTCCTCCATACCATACATCACCCCAGGCTAATGCTCCTAGGGTAAGTTTAGCAATCATCACTGCTCCGGCATCTTCCAGTTTTTCCACAACCGCTGCGTCGTATGGAATGTGTTGGTCCTTAAACGGTTTTGCTCCCCATGTGGTTTTATAATCTTTTGTTGCCAATAAATCCTTGACTCCACATGGTATACCGTGTAACGGACCTCTGTATATTCCCCGGGATATTTCATCATCCATTCTTATAGCCTGCTGTAGAGCTCTTTCTTCTGTGAAAGTGATTACACATTGTAATGTACTGTCAAAAGATCTGAGACGTTGTAAAAAGAAATGGGTAAGTTCCAAAGATGTTATTTGTCTTGATTTTATAAGGTGACCCAGTTCTCCCACCGACAAAAAGGCTAACTCCTCTTTTTTGCCCGGAAGTAGTGTGTAGCTGAAATCGCTATACTTCACTATATTATGAACCGGCCAATCAAATCCTATAGGAATGGGGTTAAATTGCAAAGAAGGAGGAACACTGTTATCTATTGAGATTGCTCTGTTTTTCCGGAAGGCCTCTTTATTGTTTTCTACGCCTGGAGCCATCAGTTCAACTTTTTCTTTACTAAAAGAGAGTCCAAATAATTCGGCAGCCATTGCAATTTGGTGATGCACATCATTCCGCTGTACAAAAGCAAGCAATAGAATTAATGAAAGGATCAGTAAGCCTGATGAAATGAAAAATCTTTTTACCATGGATATAAAATTGATACCCAATATAGAACAAATCTTCATTTTCTTCGGAATGAGGAAGTAAATTTTAAGTCTTTTATAAATATATTAGTAAAAAAAATAATATGTTTATGGAATTTACTTAACTTAGTCCTTCATTACATAGCATGAACTTTCCAGGATAGTGAGTGAGTATTATTTCTTTTAGGATAGATCGAAAAAAACTATCCAATTTATTTTCCAAAGTTTCAAAATGATGAGCCAGGAGTATCAGTTGCCCGTCAAAATTTCCTTATCTGATCAATATATCTCAAAAGTATTAAGTACCATCATTGAGAGATATATGGAAGAGTGGAGTTTAGATGTAAACGGTGTAGATGTTTTACTTAAGAAAAATGATGATTTAATGGTAAAAGTCATCAAGAATACGCTTTGGTTGTCACTGCCATTGGAAATCAACATAAAAAGGCCTTCCGGTTTGTTTTCTGTTGAAGCGAATGGAAAGGCGGTCATTCATCTCCATACTCCTATCACCTTTGATGCAAATCACAGGTTGAATACAGAATTGAAATTATCTCATTTTGATTGGATAGAGAAACCATCACTTCAAATGGGAGTGTTGAATATTCCGGTGACCACTCTGATCCAGCTGATAATGAATCACGCTTCAAGTATCATAACCGGCAGACTGGATTCTGCACTCCGAAATCAAGTCAATCTGAAAGATTTATTGGATACCTTTGTTTATGATAAAATTTTAGACATTGATTTGCTAAAAGAATGGGACTTGTTTGCCGATCTGCAATTAACACGGATAGATATTGTCAATTTACAAGTCCCTCATGATCATACTGAGTGGGATGTTCTGATTACATATCGATTGAGCCTGAGTGACAGAATTTCTGAACAGCGGTCTTATCCGATAATATATATTCATGAAGATGTGAGCAAAAGAGATCGATATTTTCCTGCCGGCTTATCTGTAATATTATCTCAGGGGTACTGTGCTTCTTTATTGGAAACCAGAGCTGCTTCTCAGAAAATTGGAAACAAAAGGGTTTTGTTCGAAAATTCAAAGATCGATATTAAAGAAAATATTCATGTTTTCACCAGAATGGTTGAACCTGTAAAAATGGAAGTAAACCACCAGTTTATGCTGACTTACAATGAATTAAATGGAGAACTTACCATAGATGAATCAAATATTGAGATCCGGCCTGGCAATATAATTTACAGATTTTTTACACCTTTATTAAGGAGAATGATTGAAGAAAAGATCAAGGAAGTTTTTCCTTTACACATATCTGATTATTTACACCCTTTTTTATCTAAATTTCCATCGGTTATGAAAGTTGAGAATTTGGATATTGCTTTTCACCATCTCAAATTTAAAGTGATGGAATTATTAATACAAGATGGTCAGATTGTAATGGTATTAAATTCACCTCAGTTCATTATTGAAGTAAAAGAAGCAATAGAAAACTTAGCCGATAAGTCGGAGATAAATTCTTAGCAAAGTCAACTGGACTGTGCCTTAACTTCAAATTTTTTTTTGGAAGGAACCAACTGAGGATTTTCTTCTATGGGCTAACCTACAAGTGCATAAATTCCCAGGAATACGGCTGCGCCAGCCAGAAAACCAACCGCGGCCAACCATGCTATTTTTTTCAAATACCAAATGAAATCTATATTTTCCATACCCATAGCCGCTACACCAGCAGCACTTCCTATAATGAGCATGCTACCTCCGGTACCGGCACAATAAGCTATAAAATGCCATATTTTTGAGTCAATGGGTTGTTCGTACATCCCCATGGATGCAGCCACAAGTGGAACATTATCAATAATGGCTGACCCTACACCCAATAGCATCACGACTATGTCCTGATTTGGTATGGCTTTTTCGAGCAATTCAGCTACATATCTAAGTGTACCAACTCCACCTATCACCATGGTTTCCAATGCCGCCACTGCCATCAATATACCCAGAAAGAAAAGTATCGAGGACATTTCTATTTTAGCCAATGCTTTGTGTGCTGAGTAAAGGTGTCTTTTATCAGGAGAAAAATTCTTTTCAGGTTTTATGTATTCCGATACAAGCCAAACCACTCCCAATGATAGCATCATGCCCAAATAAGGTGGAAGGTGCGTTATAGTTTTGAATACCGGGACAAAAACTATAGAACCCAAGCCAAAAAACAACATAAACCTGGAGGAAAGTAACTCTTCATCAGCATTATCTTTATTTTCATCTCGATCTATATCTCCTTTAAAAGGTGGGAGGAATGTTGCAATAAATACCGGAAGAGCAAAACATACTATGGAGGGAATGACTAACCATTCTATCAGTCCTCCAGTACTTACTTTCTTACCTATCCATAACATAGTAGTGGTTACATCGCCAATAGGTGACCAGGCTCCCCCTGCATTGGCAGAGATCACGACTAAACCTGCAAACCAAAGCCTTTCAATTTTATTGGGTATAATTTTCCGAAGAAGTGTTACCAGCACAATGGTTGCAGTTAAATTATCAATGATAGCTGACAATATAAAAGCCAGAGATCCAATGATCCAAAGAAGTTTCTTTTTGCTCCGTGTTTTAACCCATTTCTTCAATATCTGAAACCCTTTGTGGAGGTCTATAATTTCTACAATAGTCATGGCACCTATCAAAAACACCAGAATCTCAGCTGTTTTACCCAGGTGATGGATGAGTGCATTGACAAACCCTTCTTCACTCTCTTCAGTATAGCCTTCAGCCATTGAAAATAAATAATCATGACTATCGACAATGGTGAGTATTCCCGTATTAAAGCCAATAGCGAGTATAGCCCAACAAAGAGCTCCCATAACTAAAGCTGGAACTGTCTTATCCAATTTGAGGGGATGCTCAAAGACAATGGTCATGTAACCAAGCACAAAAATAATTATAACAGCTGCAAACATAAGCTCTCTTTAATGTCGGTTTTGAATAAAAATCATTTACACATTATATCGTAAATCTTTGAAGTACATATCGTAATATAGCAGAAAACTTTTTAATATTATAGTGAGTCCCAGTCGCGAGTTCAATACGCACTTAAGATCCTTCTAATTGTGATTAGAAAGAGGGCAATTCTTTGTCATTAAGAATTTTTTATAATTCTTTTTGAGTGTTAAAAAACGTCCATTGCAAACTTTCTGCAACTGGAATTAGTAAAGTAATCTGTTTAAGCAAAATTATAATAATAAATGACTTATTACAGAATTTCCCTGCATATTGTAAGGAAAATATTCTGTGCATCTCGTATGATCATCTTTGTTTAGTGTGTAGGATCAGGATTTGCACTTGCTGGTTTGACAGTGAGGGTTCTGATACAACCAGCTTAGATGGGTAATTCTATTATGGATTAATCTCGCTCTAAGGCATATAATGTGGTACGATTTATAAATAAAGACTTTCCTACCCCATAATCTTACAGCATATATCTAATTTTCTCCTTATTTTTGCACCTTTATTTAAAAATGGTAAGAATAGCAGACATAGAATTAGGAGATTTCCCATTACTTCTGGCTCCCATGGAAGATGTAAGTGACCCTCCATTCAGAGCCCTGTGCAAAGAGCAGGGTTGTGACATGATGTATACAGAATTCATATCCGTGGAGGGACTGATCAGGGATGCTGACAAAAGTGTTCAGAAGCTCGATATTTACGATGACGAGAGGCCTATAGGAATCCAGATATTTGGTGCCGAATTGGAATCAATGGTGAAAGCTGCTGAAATCGTGGAAGAGGCCAAACCAGAAGTACTGGACATCAATTTTGGTTGTCCGGTAAAAAAGGTGGTGTGTAAAATGGCAGGAGCCGGAATTCTTCAAGATATTCCCAAAATGGTTAGTCTTACCGAGGCCATAGTGAGAAATACGTCCATACCTGTGACCGTAAAGACCAGATTGGGTTGGGATGACAACTCTAAATATATTGTTGAAGTGGCAGAGAGGCTCCAGGATGTTGGTATAAAGGCCATTTCCATTCATGGAAGAACACGGAAACAAATGTACAAAGGCGAAGCTGACTGGACATTGATCGCAGAGGTCAAGAACAACCCAAGAATGCAAATACCGGTATTTGGAAATGGAGATATAGACACACCTCAAAAAGCAGCTGAATATAGACGATTATACAGTATAGATGGAATAATGATAGGTCGTGCAAGTATCGGAAACCCATGGATATTCAGAGAAATACACCACTATTTGAGAACCGGCGAATTGTTATCCCCTCCAACCGTTTTCGAAAGAGTAAATGCAGCAAAACAACATTTAACTAAAAGTATAGACTGGAAAGGTGAAAAACTGGGAGTTCTTGAAATGAGAAGACATTATAGTAATTACTTTAGAAGTATGCATGGCATAAAAGACTTCAGGAAAAAATTGGTAACAGAAGATAATCCAGAAAATCTATTTTCAATACTTCAGGATATTTTGACTAACTATGTACACGAAGAAGTGTACGCCTAGCTCACTACTATATGGTATTTGATATAAAACCGGATGAACAAAAAGTTTTTGATTTGATCAGATCGGCTTCAGTAACACTTGGCTTTCCGGCTTATGTAGTAGGGGGGTATGTAAGAGACAGAATACTTGACCGACCATCCAAGGATATTGATATAGTTTGCATTGGAAGTGGAATCCGCTTAGCGCATGAGGTTGCTTCCAAATTAACTCCCATTCCTGCTATCAGTATTTTTAAACGCTTTGGCACAGCCATGGTGAAATATGGAGATCTGGAAATTGAATTTGTAGGTGCGCGCAGGGAGTCCTATAACTTAATGTCTAGAAAACCTGCAGTAGAAGAGGGTACACTTGAAGATGATCAAAACAGACGGGATTTTACCATTAATGCATTGGCGGTAAGTCTCAATGAAGATGACTATGGTCAGATTATTGACCCATTTAACGGTCTCCATCACCTTGAAATGAAGATTATTAAAACACCACTGGAGCCTGGTAATACTTTTTCTGATGATCCGCTCAGGATGATGCGTGCCATTCGATTTGCAAATCAACTCGATTTTACCATAGAACAAAAGACCCTGGAAGCTTTATCGATTTACCGTAATCGAATCAATATTGTGTCCCGAGAAAGAATTACAACAGAGTTGAGGAAAATACTGATGACACCAAATCCCTCATTGGGTTTCAGATTATTAGAAGAAACAGGTTTGCTTTCCATAATATTCCCTGAAATGGCAGCTTTAAAAGGAGTTGATATTAAAGATGGTAGAGGGCATAAGGACAACTTTTATCACACTTTACAGGTGCTTGATAATGTCTGTAAAGTGAGCAATAATGAATGGCTCAGATGGGCAGCTTTGCTGCATGACATTGCTAAACCTCCAACGAAAAGGTGGGATCCGACAGTGGGATGGACATTTCATGGTCATGATGCACTGGGTGCTGCCATGGTACCCAGAATATTCAAGCGTTTGAAATTGCCTTTGGATCATAAAATGAAATATGTTCAAAAACTTGTAAGATTACACCTTCGGCCTATAAGCCTTACAAATGAAAATATAACCGATACGGCTATAAGAAGACTTTTATTTGAAGCAGGTGATGATATAGATGACCTGATGCTACTGTGCAATGCAGATATTACCACTAAAAATCTTAAAAAACAAGCAGAATTTAAATCCAATTTTGAATTGGTGCAGGAAAAGCTCATTGAAGTTGAAGAATTGGATAAGCTAAGAAACTGGCAACCTCCAATCACGGGAGAGTTGATCATGAAAACATTTGCATTATCTCCATCTCGTGAAGTTGGAATCATAAAAAATTTTATTCGCGAAGCCATATTGGATGGAAAGATCCGTAATGATTATGACGAAGCCTATGAGTTTATGCTTCGCAAAGGGAAAGAAATGGGCTTAACTATTAAGCTTTGATTCTAATCTTTATAGGATATTCTGCAAAGATTATTGCTCAAAAAAAAGGGAATCAATATATTGGATTCCCCTTTTTTATGTTTATTGTTGTATTTTTCAATCAAACAGACCCTCGTAGTCACTTGATCCCTTGCTCTTTCTATTTTGGATAATGGGTTGTTTAAGTTCTAATGTACCCATATCATCCATTTTTTCTTTACCTCCCATAAGCAGAAGGGTAGACTGCTTTTCATATTCTTCCAGCATCTTTAAACCTTGTTCTTCGAATACTCCATTTTGAAGATCGACGGAGTTCATAAAATCTGCTGATAGCTCCATGAATCGCTCCATTTCTCCCACTTTATTGGCTACATCATCAGCAATGACTTCCATGGCCTGATCAAACATAGCCCTTTTATCTGAATCGCCTTTAATGATAGACATAGCAGAACGCATGGCCGAGTGACTGGCACGTATGGCCTTTCTTTCCTGTTCTTTAACTTTAACCTGATCTTTGGTATCTTCCAGAAGAATTTCCGAATTACTGTACATCTTAGAAAGTACTCTGTAAAGAATGGTCATTTTATTATGCAATTCGGTGTACTTCTGATTGCTTTCCTGCAATCTTGCTGCTTTGCGACCTTCAAGCATGAGTGCTCGCTCGTTGTTTTGTTGCCTGGCCTGACGAGCTATAGCCATACTGTTTTCAATGGATTTATTATTTTCTTCTACAATTGTTTTGAGTCTTCTCATCTGACCCTTAAGATTGCCGATTTGTTTGCTCATGTTTTGGAGATTTTTTTCCATATCTCCAATGTAATTTTTTAATATTCCAATAGGGTCTATGGTTATAAAAATTCCAGTAACCCATCTCATTATGCTGCGGTACATATATCCCACCAGTGTCCTGACTTTCGGATCAAGGATCATATAAATTATGGCTCCAAGAACCAATAGAGATACAACAATGCCAAGTGTATTGGTAAGAAAAGCTAATATAGCAGCACTGTATTTAAATAATACAAATCCACCAAGGGCTATTCCGCCAATTAGAACCAGAGCACCTGTTTTGCCTTCAGGACGGCTCCAAAATGATTTAGGTTGAATTTGAGAACTATCAAATGTTGACATAATTTTTTAATTTTTTGCTAATATAATACATATCGGAAAAATGAGATGATAATTATAATACTCATATTTCATTTTTGAGTCATTTAAAGATGACAATCACAATATAATGTCTATTTTTCTGACATCTTCATCTATTATTTCTGTAAGAGCATTATAGGATATTTCAAACTTGTCTCTGGTGAGTTCTATTTTCTCTTTAGCTTCGCTGATGTCTTCATCTACAGAGTCAATTTTCTTTTGATACATCAGCATTTCTTCCTCCATTTTGGCAATTTTTCTTTTATACTCCTCTATCTTTTCCTGTAATTTTTGAGCTTCCATTTTTCGGGATTCTACTCTTTGTGAAAAGTGATTTTGCATTGCCTCTGCAAAGGATTCTCTTTCTTTTTCAAGAATGGTTTTGTAGTATCTTGTACTGGATAGTAACTTTTCCTTAGTAAGTCCCATGGTAGCAGCGGTCAGAAAGGCAGATTGGATACTGGTTTCTTCATTGGCAGTAATTTTTTCCAGATTTTTGACCGATTGACGAAATTTCAAGTAATCAAACCCATCCTGGTGTTTATCTTTAATGGCCTTTAATAAAGTATTGAATGTCTTTAAGTCCAGTTCCTTATCACTGGTAAAAAGTTGTTTTAGGTCTATATTCATAGAGTTATTCAAGTTTTTAATTTACCTTTCGATAGCATATACGTTTTTATGCAATGAATAATTGCCGTAAATATATGAATGTTAAGAGTTTTTGGCATAAAGTTGAGGTATATTAAAAAGGAACTGTCATGAAATTATGATTTGTCAAACAAAATGAGTGACTTGTATTTTCATAGTTATAAAAAATCAACATCCTCGGCATAATTGTAACGCATAAGTAAAGAAATGGCATTTTCTATATCCATGTCATCAAATACTACTTTATAAATGATCTCTGTAATAGGTAAAAACAACTTTTCATTATTTGCGAGTTGTTTAATAATTCTCAATGTCCTCACCCCTTCGACGATTTCTTCACTGCTTTGTAGTATGTGATCCAAAGTTTCTCCAGACGCCAATCTCTTTCCAAATGTAAAATTTCTCGAATTTTCACTGGTAGCTGTAGCTACCAAATCGCCTATACCTGCGGTTCCTAAAAATGGTTTTGTGGTAGCACCAAAAGTTAATCCAAATTTTATCATCTCATGCAAACCGCGATTGATCAAAATGGCCTGCATATTTTTCCCCATATTAAGCCCGGCCAACATTCCTGTACCCAATGCAATAATATTTTTATATGCTCCGGCTAATTCTGCTCCTTTAAGATCGTGGTTCCCGAATGTGAAAAACCTTTTACTGCTTAAGGTTGCAGAGCCTATTTTGATCACTTCATCAAATTCAGAGGCAATAACAGCGGCAGCGGGTTGTCCTTGTAATATTTCTTTTGCGAGGTTTGGCCCCGATATACTTCCAACCCTGACCACACTGCTTTCATTTCTGATAATTTCGCTCATAGTGTGGACCTGTTTTCTCTGAAAAAAAGTCCGGATTAAATCCTCATCATTTATTCCTTCAACATCAAGTCCTTTTGTTGCATGCAGTAAAATGTGTGAAGGGCTGAGATAGGGGCTAAATTGTTTAATAACTTCCCTGAAGGAGGATGAAGGAATAACAGGAAGTAATAATTTGCAGGAGGCAACCCTTTCCAGATCATCTGTAGCTGTGATTCTGGAAGAGAGTATAATTCCATGACTACGCCTTTCCAGATTTATTGAGTCGTTTTTCTCCCTTGACCGACTGTATAGAATAACATCGCTATTTTCAGCGATTAAGGAGGCCAGAGTTATTCCAAAGCTTCCCGCACCAATTATTCCAACTGCCATATTTACATTAGATAAGGCAACAATATAGTGATTTTAGAGCATTAAAACCTGAAGTGTTAATTCCTTATCTTTTAGTGCTTTTTGTTTTTCCTTGTTTCTTGGCTGCAATTTCCTGTTGCTTTTTCATAGCTTCTTCCAACCGTGCCTGAAACCCTGATTTTTTCTTCGGCTTTTCCTTGTTTTTTAGTAACACATTCCTGATCTTCTCCTCATCAAAAACAAAGTTTTTCGTCAAGATAGTCTGAAGAATATTGATAACGTTACTAAAAAACATATAGATTGTAAGTCCTGATGCATATGAATTAAAGAAAACAAGAAATCCCACCGGCATAAAATATTGGATGTATTTCATGGCGGGATTTGCAGAAAGATCCATATGCTTCGTATTGTAAAATGTATATATTATCGTAGTGACAGCCCACAATATCGTAAATAGACTCAGATGGGCACCAAACATGGGAATTTCAAACGGAAGACTGGCAATTGAATCGTAGGACGACAAGTCATCAGCCCACAAAAATGATTCCTGACGAAATGTAATGGATGCAGGAAAAAACCGGAACATCGCATACCAAATAGGCATTTGGAGAACCATGGGCATGCAACCCCCGAAAGGACTTACGCCATATTCCCGGTATATCTTCATGGTTTCCATTTGTTGTTTTTGGGGCTCCTCTTTAAATTTATCCTTTAGCGAAGCAAGCTCTGGCTTTAATGCTCCCATTTTAGCTTGTGAATAAAGCATCTTATACATCAATGGATACAATGCCATTTTAACTATAAAAATAAGAACCAGGATCACTATGCCCTTGGAAGAAATATAAAGACTTAACCAATCAAAAAATGGCCGTATAAAATGTCGGTTGATCGATCCAAATAGACTTCTTCCAAATGGGATGACCTGTTCGAGCTTATTGCCATATGTTACCAATTCTGTGTATTCATTTGGACCCAGATACATGTACATAGCAAATGATCCAGAGGACCCCTCAGTTGGCAAATCCATTTTGGAAGAGGTAAGTTTGAGGGCTGGATTACCTTCATCCAATATCTGGGTCTGAAGGAATGCATTGGCAAAGGGTTTTTCGGCAGCAATGATTGAAGTATTGAAAAATTGGTTGGAATGAGAAACCCAATCAACCAATTTATCGCTCAAGTCCTCCGTGTCATCACCTGTACAACTACAATAATCAATGCGATCTTTTGCTGTCTTTTTAAAATAAACGGTGGAATAATTCCTTTCAAAATTTACATTCCTTTCCAGTTTATTAAGATAATTTACCCAGTTGAGTTGCAAAGGTGCATTGGCATCAAGTCCTTCGTATTCAACAGTGTAATCAACATGGAAACCTTTTTCTGCAAGAGTGTAGCGATGACTAAAAGCCTGACCGGTTCTTGTTTTTACAGAGAAAGTGATCGTTTTTCCATCTTTGTTACCTGTAAAATACAGATCTTTTGTTTCCACATTTGTAATTCTACCTAACTGTACAGGCAATGAATATGAAAATATATTTTGATCATTCCCTAATAATATAAGGTCGCTCTTGTCTTCTGTGCCTACATCGTCAAGTATATATTGTTTATAATTCTTCAGTCGAACCGCTTTTACAGCCCCACCCAATGATGAAAATGTAATAACTATATCTTCATTTTCTATTGTAAACATTTTCTCATCTCCCAAAGCATATTCCGCAAAACTTCCATATCCGTATTTCAAGTCCTCAATCATTAAAGAGTCATCTGTTGAGGGAATATTAATTTTAGAAGCTGTATCAGTATAAACACTTTTTTCTGTTATCTCTTTTTGAAGTACGGCTTCTATTGAGTCCTGAATCCTTTTTTGTTCTAACATTCGCTGCTTTTCCTCTTCAGTTGGAGCTGTCCAGATCGTCCAGAACATAAGCACTGCAAAAATTAAAATGAAACCAATAATTTGATTTTTATCCATTTATTGTTGGTATTTAACAAAAACTATGTAATTTTAAAAATAACTTTATCCCTGATCATATCATTTCACGATCAGTGAATATCTTTGCCTTTGATTTATAACGTTATGAGAATTAATCAATAGACAACTTTATCTGTAAAATTGCCGCAAAGGTAACATTTATCATTTTCTTGCTGATCTTTTTTTGTTAAGTATTAAAAAATTTATCAATCTAATTAAATTGACTTCAATTAAGCTATCATGACACAAAAAGAACTTATGCAAGTATTTAGCGAGGCTACTTATAATATTCTTAATAGCGGTATATACATTCAACTCAATCAAATAAACGAAGAATTGGATGATATACTTGAGGATTATGGTGTTAAGGAATGGGTTTTGATTACAGCATGGAATCCAGGAGGTAGCAGACTCCCCACCAAAACCAATCATAACCAACAAATAGAATTACTAAAAGATCTTGAAGATTACAAATTGTTGGATACCAGAGGAGAATCTCTTGATAAATCCTGGTTTGAAGATGGATATTTGGTTTTGGGGCTAAGTAAAATTGATGGCATCGAATTGGCAAAAAAATATAAACAAAAGGCTATTTTGTTTGGAACTTCAGGAAAACCGGCTGAGTTATTATCGATCGATTAATGCAATTCAAATGGAATGATTCATTTGGACTAAACTAATCAATATAAATTTTGTCTTTTTAAAAATTTATTTGGCTGCAAAGAGAGTCCTTTCATCAGAATACGAAGGTTTTAAATACCGAATAAAATGTAAGCACTTCTAATGCAATAAGGGTGTAATCAAAACTATATAATGAACTCTTTATACACTTCACTAAAAAAGCATTTCTTTCTGATTGCAGGACCTTGCGTTGTAGAAAATGAAGAAATTTGTTTTGAAGTAGCTGAAAAAATAAAAGAGTTATCGGATATATATCAACTTCCCGTCATTTTTAAAAGTTCATACCGCAAAGCCAATCGCACTTCAGGTACTTCTTTTACTGGAATTGGCGATGCAAATGCACTCTTGATTTTATCAAAAGTAAAGGAACTTTATGACCTTCCAATAACAACAGATATTCACAGTGACGAAGAAGCGGAAACTGTGTCAAACTTAGCTGATATTATTCAAATTCCTGCATTCCTGTGCCGCCAAACTAGCCTTCTCATGGCAGCTGCCAAAACAGGTAAAATAGTCAATATTAAAAAAGGACAATTTATGAGCCCAGAGTCTATGCTATTTTCTTTAGAAAAAGTGAAAATGGCAGGAAATGGAAATGTTATTCTAACAGAAAGAGGAACTACGTTTGGTTATTCTGACCTCATTGTAGATATGAAAAGTATTCCGGTGATGCAAAAATTTGAAGTTCCCGTGGTTTTGGATTGCACCCATTCATTGCAAAGACCCAATCAATCCAAAGGCGTGACGGGAGGAAACCCTCAATTTATAAAGTTAATGGCAAGAGCAGGTACAGCTACAGGCGCAAATGGTTTGTTTATAGAAACCCATCCCAAACCGGAGAAAGCCTTATCTGACGGAGCGAATATGCTTCCTTTGAGCCAGCTTTCAGAATTAATTGAAGAAGCGTTGAGCATAAGGCAGGTTGTCAGTAAGTTTTTACCCTAATGGAGAAACACAAATAAAATGGTTTCTTGATAAAATGGTTACTACTTAGGTATTGCCCTAACGGTACCCCTTAATATCAAAAATTCATTTCAGGCACTTTATATTTTTATAAAATTTGATCAAAACCAGCTTTTAAGCGGAACTATAGGTTATAAGCGAAAATGAATTCATAGTATTGTAATTTTGCAGAATGAAAAAGGAAGCTGAGATCAAAGTCATGCCTGAGAGTCTAAACGATGAAGAATATTGTCGTAAACTGATATTGAAGAAGCTGAAACTGAAAGATAGAAGCAACATTCATTTAAAATTATTGAAACGATCGATCGATGCGAGAGGTAAAAACCCCGTTTATGTTTTAAGATATGAAGCGTTTATAGAAGAAGAGCCACTATCTGAAATAAAATTTGTAGACACTTTACAAAAGGTTCGACCTGGAAAAAGGGTCATCATTATAGGAGCTGGCCCTGCAGGTTACTTTGCTGCTTTGTCTCTCATCAAAGCTGGAATTCAACCCATAGTTCTGGAGAGAGGAAAGGATGTGAGATCGAGAAGGAAGGATTTACGAGCTATCCAACAGTTTAGTTTAGTTAATCCCCATTCCAATTATTGTTTTGGTGAAGGGGGTGCCGGAACATACTCTGATGGCAAGTTATACACGAGGTCATATAAACGGGGGAGCATAAAAGAGATCCTGAATATTCTGGTAGAACATGGAGCAAAAACCGATATTCTGGTGGATGCTCATCCACATATTGGTTCAAACAAATTGCCCATTTTAGTGGAGAATATTCGTAAAACCATCATTGATTTGGGAGGGGAGATTCATTTTAATACCTGGGTAGTTGATTTTCTTTTGAAAAATAGGACGATTCACGCTGCTGTTGACCAGGAAGGACGGGAATGGAACGGAGATGCATATATATTGGCTACAGGGCATTCGGCCCGAGACGTGTATGCCATGTTGCACAAAAAAGGCATAACCATTGAAAGGAAACCATTTGCACTTGGTGTCAGGATTGAACATCCTCAACCCCTGATAGATGAGATACAGTACGGAATGTCAGAAAGAAGCGAACATTTACCGGCATCCAGTTACAGGATGGCTTGTCAGGTGGATGAAAGAGGAGTGTTTTCATTTTGTATGTGCCCCGGAGGTCTCATTGTGCCTGCAGCTACATCGCCCGGGGAGATTGTCGTTAATGGGATGAGTTTGTCACGCAGGGATTCTCCGTTTGCCAATTCAGGCTTTGTGACCTCTATTGATAATGATGAAATGGAAGCTAAGGGATATGGAGATGTTTTTGGTCATTTGCGTTTTCAACAGGAAGTAGAACAGATTTTTTTTCAAAATGGAGACGGAAGCCAGAAAGGACCTGCCCAATTGCTTACAGATTTTGTTGAAGGAAAAGTCAGCAAAACCTTGCCTGAATGCTCTTATATTCCCGGTATATATCCAGCTCCCATACATGCTTTATTACCTGATTTTGTATATAAAAGACTTAAAGATGCAATGCTTATTTTTGGACATTCAATGAATGGCTTTTACACCAGTGAAGCAGTTGCAGTTGCAGTAGAATCCAGAACCTCTGCACCAGTCAGAATTCCGAGAAATGCGTTAACTTTCCAGCATAATAACGCCATAGGTCTTTATCCATGCGGAGAAGGTGCAGGCTATGCAGGAGGTATACTTTCTGCTGCTATGGATGGTCAAAACGTAGCTAATGCTATTGCTAAAAATTTGGTTAAGAAATGATAATGTTATATTTAGTAATTTTGCCATTTACAACTATGGTATATACTTCCTTTGTTTTAATCAAGGTCATCTGATTCAAATCTTGTTAGCAGAGAATTAAATTCGATTTTACATACTACAAATAAAAAAAATGAAAGACATATATGATTTGTTGGGCCGGATATTTATCAGTCTTATCTTTCTCTATGAGATTCTGGATATTATTTTTTTCTGGGCAAATAATAAGGAAACTATGGAAACGTACGGAATTACATGGAGACAAGACTTATTACTCGTAGGAGTTTTGATATTACTTTTTATCGGATCTACACTGGTTATTATCGGATACTATGCCGGATTTGGTGCGTTTCTGCTGTTATTGTATTGGTTACCATTCACTGCTGTGGTACATTCATTTTGGAATGAACCTTTGGAAGTACAAAGAACTGAAACATTGAACTTCATGAGCAATATGGCTATATGCGGGGGATTGCTGTTATTAATGGCTAATGGTGCCGGAAAATTTAGTGTAAGGCGATTGATTCACAGTCTGAGATTGCCAAAATAAATGAGATCATTCAGCAAAATATCTTTTTTACTATTGAGGATTTAAACTTTCTCCACAATATTTACAAAACTCTGCATCGTAATCATGTCCTTCTCTTGCACAATGATGGCAACATAACGTAGTTATTGTTTTTTGCAAATTTTTAGCGTGAATCATTTCGGATGTAACAATTCCTGTGGGTACTGCAATAACAGCATAACCCATAATCATTACCACTGACGCTAAAAATTGCCCAAATGGAGTAACGGGAATAATGTCACCATAACCGACAGTAGTCAATGTTACTATTGCCCAGTATATGCTCCTGGGAATACTGTCAAACCCTGGGTTCTGATCAGTTTCTACTACATATAATAGAGAGCCGAAGACACATATAGATAGAATTACGAAGTAAATGAACAATATGATTTTTGTTCTGCTTGCTTTGAGCGCATGAAAAAGAAATTGTCCTTCCGCCACATATTGTGCGAGTTTGAACACCCTAAAAACCCTGAATAAACGCATGACTCTGACTATCATCAATGAACTTACACCGGTAAGAATAATACTCAAATATGTAGGTAGTATGGCTAATAAATCTATGAGCCCATAAAAGCTAAAGATGTATTTAGCAGAGTTTCTGACAATCCATATTCGGGTAAAATATTCGATGGTAAAGATGATGGTAAATGCCCATTCCAGTCGATATAATAAAATACGGGTTTCCGGACTCAATAATGGGACGGTTTCCAACATCACCGCTATGACGCTTGCCCCAATGAGAATAAATAATACTTTATCAAACAATTTTCCTTTAAAAGTATCGGCTTCGAAAATAATCTCATGAAGCTTTTCCTTAAGTTGGGCATATTTTGTGCTCATGACTTTTGGTTCAGTTATAGTATTTAAATGATTGTCTGGTACCTTGTAAAGTATATGCTTGCCGATCCAAGCTTGATCTTTCCAGCTTGTTTTCGAACAAAAATTCTAACTTCCATCACTGGCGAATTCGCAGATTATTTTACTCAACAGCCAACAAAATACCTCCGACTAAATTGTCAGAATTCAATTGACGCAATATATGAATTATAATGTGATCTTCAATCTACCTTTGCAATTGCATTAAAATCATTGAAATTTATTCACCATTGCTTCTTCATAGCTCCTAATAAACGTAAAGGAAGTGTGCTCTACAATGTCTTTTCTTTGTAATAATTTTCGCATTCTCCTTTTGTCATTTGAGACTTTGATATAGATGTGTTTCACCTGATCGGGATTTTTTTTCATCATCTCAAAATATATATAAGGATCTTTTTCTACTGCATCCCCTATGAGTATAAATTTTAAGTCTGGATAGTAACTGAAGATCCTGTTTAAATGAATGATTTTATGATCTGTGTATTCAACGGGTTTTCTAAACAGATAGAATCCGTAATCCCTTAAGAGCACAGGTCCGACAGGAAATCCATGGTGCTCCAAAAATAATGTAATGCCTTCATAGAAATTCCAGGGGGAGTTGGAAATATAAAAAACCGGATTTTGATTATTTCCAGACAAAGCTTTAAACCAATCGGCCGCAAAGTCGGGAGTTTGTCTTTGCCAGGGATTTTTAAACAGGGAATGATACAACATTTTTATGATAGAGTGCACGTTGGTGATCAATATGGTATCATCCAAATCACTGATTATACCATAACCTGCTTTTTGTCCAGGTATCAGAATATTATTGATATATGTTTCCCCACTATTACAATGTATTTCGATTTGCTCCCACCGGGTTTGCTCATTCAAATAAAATGGCGAGATTTCCCGATCCATTTTATAATAGGCTTCACTATCTGTAGAAGTTTTAATTATTTCTTTATTCACATGAATATCAACCGGATGGTTTTTTGCCTTTTTACTCCAGAGTTTCTTCAGGTTATTCAAGATAGTAGTTCTAAGCGAATCTTTCTCATTGTCCCATGGTTTGTAATTTAGCAGAACCCGGCCTTTGCAGAATATCTTTTGGGTGTTTGAAAATCCATTATATGTTTCTATGTACATGTTTAGACGGGTTTTACCAGTGATAATATCTTATAGCAAAATTATAGGTTGCCGCCTGACTTTGAAATCTGGAAGTGTGAAAAGAAGAAACCAAAACTTCTAACTGTAATTTACTTGATACGAATTGTTTAATACCTATTCCGTATTGACTATAAGAATCTGGAATCACTTCAATGTCCCTTCCACTATTACTTACTGAATATCCCCACTGTGGAGCTGAATTGACCAAAGCAAATAACGTTGTATTTCTATTTGGGAAATATTGGTAAATAAAGGTCAGGGGAGTAGAAAATTGGTAAAAACCATCTCGTTTTCGAAAAAAGGATCCTCCAATGTTTTCAATCCAGATTCCCATTTGAAAGAAAATGGAGCTCTTTGCTCCAATATCCTGATCGTAGAATACATCGTGATAAATAGAAGGTGACCCCCAATCCAGGAAACCTCCCTGTCCTTCAAATTGGGTAGGGATGGCAATGCCTGTTTGGAATGTTAGAGTAGAAAGTTCATGGAAAGGCTGGTATTTTATACGTGGAATAATCGCACTGACACCCGCATTGCGGAAAGTTACTTCTCTGCCATTATTTATTGATGACCCCTCTGTTGAAAATCGCAAAGCATCAAAAAAACCTAGCCTATAAGTGTCTCCGAAACTAACAGATCTTACTTTTAGCTCCATTATGAGATTAATCCTTTTATTGATGCCATAAGTTAGCCTTGTAAAGGAAGTAAAGAAATCATTCCTCCTTTTCTGCTCCAACACTTCTCTGAAATAATTATTGAACATCATGATCTCATACTCACCTTTACCATAAAGGTTGGACACATAATACCTTAAATCTGAATCAATTTTATCCTGTACATCATCCAGTGTTATTGCGTTTTCTTTACTATTCAGCATCCAATTATATACGGTATATTCAATAACATACTCACTCATGACATCTATATACATATATTGTTCCAACCATTTTTTTATGGAGCCAAAATCAGTAGCATACCATCTGAACAGTTGTGATAAATACATTTTTTGTTCTTCTCCACTCATGCGCAAAATCCGGGTATCATATAAGGCTTTCTTTACGGCTTCATCCAAATCACTTTCTAAGGTATGGCTTTTAAAACTCTCCTCTCTCAAAGGTGGGCAAGAAATGGCTCCACATACGAGAACCATATGCAATCTGGGATCTTTTGCTGGGTTGAGTAATTTTTTCTCAATGGCATCAAGACTAAATTTTTCCCCTCCAACATCGTGTTTCGACGAAAAAAATCCTTTTATATCCTGTACAGATGAAAAGGGATAGTGCAATGTAATCTCCGCAATGACCAGTGTGTTATACGTATTGATCAGATAAGCCTTTTGTTCAAGATCACTCATGCTGCGCCAGGGAGTTTCTGCTATGATTTTTTTAGCTTCATAAACCCAGCTTTTATCTTCTGCTAGTGAGGCGTAATCAATGACTCCACTTTGAATATGAGGAGAAATAAATTCATCGTAAAACTCCTCAAGTGATTGGGCATGTAAACATTTTAAGGCAAAAAATAATGTAATTGACAGAAATATTCGCATATCAAATAGTAACGATACATGTTAAACTCCAAAGATCATAAAAAGTTATGAATTGAAAAGAATGAGATCCTGAGCTTATACTTTAAATCATAATTACCGATTTAATGTTATAAGTTCGATTCACAGACAAATACCTCTACTCATTTGGCATTTTGAACCAATTGGGTACAAATGGTTTTTATATATTACATTTGCAATTGGGAAATAGAAAATAGTTGCTTATTTCATTTCAAGATATTATTCAGTATAAAAATATAGAATACCTTTAATAGTATGTTATACGTAGCAGACAACGCTAAAAATAAAATAGAAGAACTTAGAGGTAAGGGAGATGTTACTGCAGAAGCCTTTATCAGAGTTTCTGTAACCAGTGGTGGTTGTTCGGGACTTTCTTATCAGATGGACTTCGATACCCAGGATCGCCCGAATGATCAGGTTTTTGAGGATAATGGTGTTAAAATAGTAACCGATCTAAAAAGTTTTCTCTATTTATGTAATACTACACTGGAATTTTCAGGTGGGCTGGAAGGTAAAGGCTTTTACTTCATCAACCCCAATGCAAGCCGAACCTGTGGCTGCGGTGAAAGTTTTGCAGTGTAATCTGAATACCCATTCATCATTATTATTTTTACTTTCTTTCCTACCCACAACTAACCCCTTTAATATTATGTTGTACTTTTACCTAACGAACATTCGTATGTAAAATGGAAAAACACAAATTTTACCCATGTAGAGTAATAAGGGTTAATAAAGAGACTCAGGATTGTGTTTCTTTGGAACTTCAAGTTGATGATGACATAAAGGAAATGTTTTCATATAAAGCGGGACAATACCTTACTTTTAGATATTTTGATGATGGAAAGGAAATAAGAAGATCCTATTCAATATGTACAGCACCTCATGAAAACAAATTAAAAGTTGCCGTTAAAAAGGTCAAAGAAGGTTTGTTTTCATCATTTGCAAATGATAAACTGAAAGAGGGTAGTTTCCTGGAAGTGATGCCTCCGCAAGGTCGCTTCCTTTGCAAAGATCATCCTGAAAGAACCCAATATGTGTTTTTTGCTGCCGGAAGTGGAATTACCCCCGTGATAGGTATGATCAAAGACATACTTTACCGGACAGACAAAGAAATAGTCTTGTTTTATGGCAACCGGTCAACCGATACAATTATATTCAGGGAGGAAATTGAGTCATTGAAAAGTAAGTATTTGGGAAGATTCAGTGTCCATCATATTTTGAGTAGTGAAAAGCTTGGGAGTCCTTTATTTTTTGGACGTATCGATGGAAACAAATGCGAAAATTATCTCAGAGTACTGATTAACGATAAAGAGGTAATACAATACTTAATTTGTGGACCATACGATATGATATTTGATATAGAAAAGACATTATTGGATCACGGTGTAGAAAAATCCAGGATAAGCTTTGAGCTTTTCACAACCCATGATATGAGACAAAAATCCATTCAAAGTGTGAAACCCAAACAAGATAACATCTTCTCCCTTATCCAAATTAAGATGGATGGGGTTATCTCAGAGTTAGAATTGACACGAAACGGACTTTCCATTCTCGACGCAGCTATTCACGCTGGTGCGGATTTGCCCTATTCCTGTAAAGGTGGAGTATGCAGTACCTGCAAAGCACGACTGATAGAAGGAGAGGTAAAAATGGATGTATTTTATGCCCTTGAAGATGATGAAATAGCCAATGGGTATATTCTCACTTGTCAATCCCATCCTGTTACGGATAGAGTAATCATAGACTTTGATGAAAATTAAAAATACAAAAGCCAAAATTTACTACCATGCCGCCTTATTATTCAGGGATAAGGGGTACGCTGCTGCTTCCATAAGAGATATTGCAGAAAAAGTAGGTATAGAACCATCGAGCATTTACAGTCATATCCGTTCCAAAGAGGATATCTTGATTAAAATCTGTATGGATGCTGCCTTTTATTTTACAAAAGGCATGGAAGAGATTGTTGAAAAACCAACAACCTCCCTGGAAAAGATAAGTGACCTTATAGACCTTCACATTACAGCTGTTATCAATGAACCCACCTCTGCCACAGTCTTTACCGATGAGTGGAAGCACCTGCCTGAAAAACCACTTCAGGAATTTTTGAGCAGACGTAAATGGTATGAAAATCAATGGAGAGAAATCCTCGTTTTCGGAATGAATGAAGGTGTTATTTTGCAGACAGATCCGGCTATAATGTTTCAAACCATATTATCATCTGTAAGATGGATAAATACCTGGTATACTGTGGAAAAATTACCTAAGATGCATATAGTAAGGCAAGAATTGAAAGGTTTTATACTCAGAGGATTAAAGAATTAATTGCCTAACGAACACTTGTTCGCTTTTTGTTGTTATATTTGTATACAAGTGAATAGAAAATTTATAACGATTTGAGACTTCTAAAGCACCTGTGTCAATGTGTCACGGGTGCTTTTAGCCTTAGTCTGAAATAGACACTTCACCACCATGAGCAATACAGAATATTTTGAAAAGCGATTTCAACAACGCATAGATGCAGACGAAAGGATAGAACCCAGGGATTGGATGCCCGATTCCTATCGCAAAACCCTGATACGCCAAATGTCTCAGCACGCGCATTCGGAAGTCGTGGGCATGTTGCCTGAAGGAAACTGGATTACCCGCGCGCCTTCACTAAAACGGAAACTTGCATTATTGGCTAAAGTACAGGATGAAGCAGGGCACGGACTATATCTATATGCAGCTACAGAAACTCTTGGAATTGACCGGGAGGAACTATTGGATCAGTTACATACCGGTCAAGCTAAGTATTCCAGTATATTTAATTATCCAACCCTAAACTGGGCAGATATAGGTGCCATAGGATGGCTTGTCGACGGAGCTGCTATCATGAACCAAATCCCTCTTTGTCGTTGTTCGTTTGGACCTTATGCAAGGGCTATGGTAAGAATTTGCAAGGAAGAATCATTCCATCAAAGACAAGGTTTTGAAATTATGATGACACTTTGCAATGGAACAAAGGAGCAAAAAGCTATGGCTCAGGACGCATTAAATAGGTGGTGGTGGCCTTCTTTGATGATGTTCGGACCCAGTGATAAAGATTCAACACATTCTGCGCAATCCATGAAATGGAAGATCAAGCGCTTTACAAATGATGAACTTCGACAGAGATTTGTAGATATTACGGTACCTCAGGCTGACATTTTAGGAATACGAGTTCCAGATCCTGATCTCAAATATAATAGTGAAACACAACAATACAAATTCGGCCCAATCGATTGGGATGAGTTTTGGAGGGTAGTGCATGGCGATGGCCCATGTAATAAAGAAAGACTGGAAGCCAGAATCAAAGCCCATGAAAAAGGAAAATGGGTAAGAGATGCCGCAATGGCTTATGCAGAAAAAAAGAGCCGGCAGAATACACAAATCAAAGTTGCCTGAGATGGAAAAAAGAAAATGGCCTTTGTACGAGGTGTTTATAAGATCTAAAAGTGGGCTCAACCATAAGCATGTGGGAAGTCTGCATGCTGCAGATCCCCATATGGCCATACAAAATGCCCGTGATGTATATACCCGAAGGCAGGAAGGAATTAGTATTTGGGTAGTGGAATCAAAATTTATCACCGCATCAAATCCGGAAGATCAGGATATGCTTTTCGATCCTGCTATAGATAAGGTTTACAGGCATCCGACATTTTATAATCTCCCTGACGATGTCAAGCATATATAATCTCAATGAAAAAAGTGGATTCTGAATATTTGGGAAAAAAAATCCAGTATATATTACAGTGCGCTGATAGCCCTATGATACTTGGCCAGCGCCTGGGAGAATGGTGTGGACATGGCCCTGTCTTAGAACAGGATATAGCTTTAACCAATATCGCTCTTGATCTCATAGGTGAAGCGCGCAATTTTTATAAATACGCTGCCACACTTGATGAAGGTAAGGATGAAGATTATTATCCTTTCATCAGGCACGAATGGCAGTTTAGAAACGTACAACTTGCAGAATTACCAAACAGAGATTTTGCTTACACTATTGTGCGGCATTTTCTATTTGATAGTTTTCATTATTTTTTTCTTCATAATTTGAGAGAAAGCAATGATCAGGAATTAAAAGCTATTGCTGCAAAGTCTATAAAAGAAGTAAAGTATCACCTGGACTTCTCTTCTGACTGGATGATAAGACTCGGAGATGGCACAGAAGAAAGCCATGATAAAATCCAAACAGCACTTAATGATTATTTTCCTTATAGTGAGGAGGTACTGATTCCCAACGACCTGGATCATTGGGCAGCTCAAAACGGTATAGGTGTTGACCTACTGAATATCAATACCTTAGTTAGACAAAAGAGAGAATTGATTTTTGAAGAGGCGACATTGTCCAAACCGGAGATCACTTATTTTCATAGAGGTGGTAAAAATGGAGTCCATACAGAAAGCATGGGCTTTTTAATTACAGAATTGCAATATATGCAGAGGGCATACCCGGGGGCAAAGTGGTAATTTTTCCATTTTAAAGAAAATCTACCTCGCATTTCATTCAAATCTGGTATATTAAATATATGAAACAGATCAGCCATATAAAGAATATTCTTTCGAAGGTCACAGATCCGGAGATTCCTGTATTGACTATAGAGGATATGGGTATTTTAAAAGAAATTGCCTATGACGGCAAAAAGGTTACTATAACAATTACACCTACTTATACAGGTTGCCCTGCTATGGATATGATCGAAGTAAATATCAAAGCTGCTTTACAGGAAGGTGGATTTGATGATGTAGAGGTCATAAGTGTACTAAGTCCTGCCTGGACAACAGATTGGATGTCGGAAGAAGGAAAGGAGAAACTAAGAGAATACGGAATTGCACCACCAAAAGGCAGAGCAGGAGATAAAACTACTATTCTTGGAAGAGATGTAGTGGTTGCCTGTCCTCAGTGCGATTCTGAAAACACTGAAATTATAAGTCATTTTGGATCAACGCCTTGCAAAGCTATGTACAGGTGTCTTGAATGTAGAGAGCCCTTTGATTATTTTAAATGTATTTAAATAAAAAACCAATGGAATCATTAATCTTCCAAAAATCGGAAGGTATAGCGACAATAACATTAAACCGTCCCGAGAAATATAACAGCATAAATACTGAGCTGGCAAGAAATATACAAAATGCATTACGATCCTGCCGGGAAGCTAATGTACGGGTCATTGTGATTATGGGAAAAGGAAGGGCATTTTGTGCAGGGCAGGATCTTGCTGAAGTGGTTGACCCTAACGGACCTGCTATTGATAAAATCGTTCGGGAAAATTACAACCCAATCATTCAAGCGATCACGGACATTGAAAAACCTGTAATTGCTGCTGTGAATGGGGTAGCAGCTGGAGCAGGTGCCAATATAGCCCTGGCATGTGATATTGTAATCGCGGCAAAGTCGGCTTCATTTATGCAGGCATTCAGTAATATAGGATTGATTCCGGATAGTGGAGGTACATATACGTTACCGAGACTGATAGGATGGCAAAGAGCTTCAGCTCTTATGATGCTGGCAGAGAAGGTTCCGGCCCTGGAAGCGGAGAGGATGGGCATGATCTATAAGTGCGTTCCCGATGAAGTGTTTCTCTCTACTATTCATAGTATTGCAGTTAAGCTAAGTCAAATGCCTACATTGGGTTTAGCCTATACAAAGAAGGCTCTTCATCTCAGTTCTTCCAACTCGCTGGAACAACAATTAAAACTGGAGGATCAATTCCAATCAATGGCGGGAAATACGGAAGATTACCGCGAAGGAGTACAGGCGTTTTTAGAAAAAAGAAAACCAAAATTTAAAGGAAAGTAATGGTTAAAACAGGTATTCTCGGTGCGGGTGCGATGGGCACGGGGATTGCTCAGGTGGCAGCGACAGCGGGCAATGAAGTCATCTTATATGATATTGATGCAAAATCTCTGACAAGATCAGAACAAAAACTGGACTCCATATTTACAATGTTGATAGAGAAAGGTAAACTCAAAGCGGAGGAAGCAATAGCAATAAAAGCAAGAGTAAAGTACACGGAGAATCTCAATGATTGTCGCAGTTGTGAATTGGTCATTGAATCCGTAATTGAGGAAATAGACATTAAAAAGAGTGTACTTGATAAAATCAGTAAAATCATATCTGAAAGCTCCATTCTGGCAACCAATACATCTTCACTATCCGTTACAGAATTGGCATCAACAGTAGAACATTCACAAAACTTTATGGGGTTACACTTTTTTAATCCGGTAGCTTTGATGCCGCTGGTAGAGGTGATTCCCGCCTTCCAAACGGATAGGGAGATGATCAAAAAGGCAATACACATTGTAAGGTTATGGGGAAAATACACCGTTATAGCCAAAGACACTCCGGGATTTATTGTCAACAAAGTAGCCCGTCCTTTTTATAGTGAGGCACTCAGAATCTATGAAGAAGGTTTGGCAACACCTCAGGAGATAGACTGGGTCATGACTGAAAAGTTAGGTTTCCGCATGGGACCATTTACGTTGATGGATTTTATTGGCCATGATGTAAATTATAATGTTACTTTTTCCGTGTGGCAGGCATTTTATGGAGATCCAAGGTATACACCATCAATGGTCCAAAGGAAATTGATAGAGGCGGGCATGTTGGGAAAGAAGTCAGAAATGGGATTTTTTGATTATAGAAATGGTGCAAGACCCGAATACACTCCTCCGAAGGAAGAGATTCAGATAATGATCAGTGAAAGGATATTAGCCATGTTAATCAATGAAGCGGCTGATACGGTGTATCTGGGAATTTGCTCAGAAGAAGATGTAGAAATAGCGATGACTAAGGGAGTTAATTACCCCAAAGGGTTATTGCAGTGGGGTGAAGTTTTGGGATACAGCAAGGTAGTGGATACTCTGGATCAATTATTTAATTATTATCACGATATGAGATACAGGGCCAGTCCATGGCTCAGAAAAAAAGTATAAAATGGATAATGTTAAAAAAACAGCCGGAGAAATTGTGCACCAGCATATGCTGGCAAAAGATGCCTTTTCCCAATGGCTGGGAATTCAAATCAAAGAGGTGAAGGAGGGATATTGTTGTTTAGAGATGAAAGTGCGTCCTGACATGATCAATGGTTTTCAGGTTGCTCACGGAGGTATTACCTATTCGTTAGCAGATAGTGCTTTGGCTTTCGCTTCCAATTCGTTTGGGATACAGGCTGTGTCCATAGAAACGTCTATTTCCCATTTGCAAAAGGTTTATGATGGAAATATTTTGCAAGCAGAAACCCAATTAAAAAAGAAAGGTAATACCATATCTGTTTTTGACGTAACCATTACCAACGAAAACAAAACACTTGTAGCTTTATTCAAAGGCACAGTATATCATACAGGCAAAAACTGGTAATCATTTCTCAGCTTCTGTCAGAAGTGATTGTAATTTTTCCAGAATTACTTTCTTTGGCTGAACTCCCGCCTCTCTCCATTTTAATTCGCCGTTCTGGTATATCATGAGTGTTGGAATTGAGCGAACTTGCAATTTTTGTGACAAACTCTGATTTTT
This sequence comes from Saprospiraceae bacterium, assembly GCA_041749255.1. Classification (GTDB taxonomy): domain Bacteria; phylum Bacteroidota; class Bacteroidia; order Chitinophagales; family Saprospiraceae; genus JABDLO01. The sequence goes on along the minus strand of JBGTBR010000089.1, from coordinate 48,263 downwards.
ATCCACATCGATTTTTATGATTTTTATGGATTCGCCCATTTCGTTTTTCACCTCTTTTAAAATAGGTGTAACCATACGGCAGGGCCCACACCAATCCGCATAAAAATCAATAAGGACAGGAGTAGAATCATTAATTATATCTTCAAATGTTGTTTTAGACATATTCTTATATTTATAGTACAATACGTATAATTCTTTTTTTTCCGGTTTCGTTCCTCAATTTTCAGTTGTTACCTGAATAGACATCCATATCTATATTTTATGAAAACCTTCAATCTTGGATTGTCGGAATTGACAGGATTAGATTAGTTTTTGGAGCAGAACGGGAAGTTAGAATATTAGTTATCTAATCAATGTAATGGATCCTTTGAATACAATCTCTTCATTGTCTATAAACCTCACTTTTGCAATGTATGCATAAACTCCGGGCATGGCAGGTTGATTGTGGTATGTGCCATCCCAGCCGTGTGTACCAGCATTATCAGGAACAAAATTTTCCCTGGTAAATACAACATTACCCCAACGATCGAAAATGTGAAATTGCCGTACGATTTCAATTCCAGGACCAGTTTTTACTTCAAAAACATCATTAAAACCATCTTGGTTAGGAGAAAATATATTTGCCATAAATACATTGCGGCGCTTAGATACGAGTACCATAATTTCATCAGAACTGGTACAACCATTTTCATCGGTAACGATCACACTATAACGTGTATCAGACTGAGGAGAGACTGTAATGACCTGGCAGTCATTGGTCATACATCGCAGGCTATCAACAGGGGTCCATGCTATGGATTGTATATCAAAAAATGACTGTATCGACGCATTTATTGGGGGAGAAGATTCACCCAAAGAAATTTGGATATCCGGTCCAAGTTCGACAACCAGATTTTCAGGCTGTTCGATCGATAAAGAATAGTCTTCGTTACAGCCCGCTTCATCAAAAACTGAAACGGTATACTCCCCGGCAAAAACCTGTACACAACTATCCAGGGGTATCCTAACCCCACGATTGATAGTAAATGTGTAATTGCTGCCTACTCCACCCGTTACTGATGAAACTGTTATACAGGTTCTTTCGCCAAAACAGGGAGGGGCATCAGGTTGAGGAATGACAGCCTGAATTGGTTCAGGTGAAACAAGAGTATAGGAAGTCACATCTGTACAACCATTCATATCAGTAACTGTAATGAAATATGTGCCGTCAGGGAGAGAAGTTGCAATAGATCCATTGGAAACATTATTGGTCCAGGTATAAGTATATTCAGGTGTTCCACCATCTGCAATAACACCAATTTGAGCTTCTCCGGCATTAAAGCAATTGACATCAACCGTATTGGAAGCATCTATATTGATAAAAAGACTATCCGGGTTGACAAGTGTAAATGAATCCTGCACGCTGCAATTATTTGCATCGGTTATGGTGAGGTTATACACCCCGCTGCACAAGCCACTTATCGTATTGCTTACTGATCCATTAAACGTCCATTGATAAGTAAATGAAGAAGAATTTCCCCCAGTAGCTACAGCAGTGATCATGCCGTCACACCCATTGAAGCAATCTGGATCTTCGATGATAGAGTTAGTCATATCCAGAATAATAGGTTCTATGTCAGGCACATCAAAAAAGACAGTATCAGCTGTGCATTCTGCATCTGTTACGATCAGGTATTGACGCCCGGCTCCGAGAGAAGTAGCCGTACTTGTATTTACACCGGTAGCCACATCGGGTGCTCCGGAAGCCCAAAAAAAGTTATAATTGCCATTGTTGACTGTACCACCTGCGGCTGTTGCAGTGGCTTGTCCATTTTCTTCACCAAAACAAGTAACCCCTACAATATTTTGTACATCAACAACTATTTCAGCCGGGTCTGTTAAAGTGAAGATTTCAGAAATAGTGCATCCCGCAGCATCAGTGACAGTCACTTCATATGATCCGGCATCAATAGCTGCCCTGACTGTATTTGTAGATCCATTATCCCATAAATAAGAGTATTCCATTGTACCGCCAGCCACTATGGCTCCGATACTTCCATTGGAAAAACCAGGGCAGGTCGGAAGAATGAAGTTGGCCACTAAAATCAATTCTTCAGGAGCAGTAAGGGTGATTACATCTGAGTTTTCACAATCTCTTATTGTATCTCTTACTGTGATAGTATATTCGCCCGGGCCAAGACCATTGATCGTTTGGGTATTTGCAAATGGCTGACCATCCAGCAACCAATTAAAGCTGAAATCACCTTGTATGTTGACGTCAACAGTCAATTCCCCATCATTGCTGTCAAAACATTGGATGGTATTCACAATGCTTGCAGTTACTTCCAACCCATCCTCGCCTTCCAATAAAAAATTGAACTCATGGGAACAACCATTATCATCTGTTACGGTCACTTCATACATACCGGAAACCAGATTGGTTCTGTTTTGTTGATCATCACCATCGCTCCAAACATATTCATAACCATTATTTGCCACTCCTCCGGAAGGAGATAAATTTATTGATCCGTCATCACCATTGCAGGATGGATTTAAAAAAGAAGTATCTACATCAAAGGGATCGGGATTGTCAATCACCAAAGTATCTATGACACTGCAACCCAACGAAATACCATTTCGAAACGCACTGGAAGTAATAACGTAGGTATCAGCTCTCAGTCCGGATAACGTAAATGCATCGCTTCTCACACCTGTATTGACTCCAGAACCATTGAGATCTGTAATACTATACTGAAAGTCCGTAAGACTGTTGGATGTGGCTTGTATAGTTATACTGCCATTCTCATCATCACTACATACAACAGGCACAAATGATAAATTATTTACCAATGTGTCGGCATTGGGTATGAAAATGGAGTCGACCTCAGATGTGCAATTATTACCTCCCAGGTCACTTATAAAAAAGTAATGCCAACCGGCGTCGTAATCATCTCTGAGTAATTGAGAAGATATACTACCATTGTTAAAACGATAGGTGTCGACACCGTTATATGGTCTCCCTCCTGATCCTGTGACCCTGATCACCCCATTGGCAGCCCCCTGGCAGGAATTTTCTGCTACCAGGTCTATATCGACCCTCAAGGTGTCATTCAGTAGTGATACACTTTTTGTGACATTGCATCCCGATGCATCAGAAACAGTAATTTCATAAGTTCCATTTACAAGTCCGGTAAATCTTTCGTTTTGAGGATCAAACTGAAACTTGGGACCCACTACAGAATACGGGCCTTGCCCTCCTCTAATGTTTCCGTACTGCATACTTCCAGTCGATCTGTTCCAGCAGCTGGGGTTAGTAATTCCTAAAATATCAAAATCAAGAGGAGTGCCTGTTCCGATGTTTACAGTTTCATTGGTGGTATTTCCCATACCATCTATTACAACAATATTGTAGGTTCCCGGCTGTAAATTTTCTATGTTTACCCTTTCTCTGTCGCTGAGGTTTGATCCGGAAAATGCACCCCCATTTATGGAATAACTGTATGGTTCGGTGCCACCACACACATAAAATCTCAGTGACCCCGTGGATTCATTTGCCCGGCTGTCGCAGAAATTGCTAAAAACAGACAGGGTTCCACATTGGACTATTATAGATCCGGGATCAATATTTATTGCTTTTATTACTGTGACATCATCTGTATCACTACAATCCCTGATTTGAGCATATTCAGCTTCCAATTGATCGCCAGAGACATAAACGGAAGTTTCGGTTCCCGGGTCTCCGATTATATCAAAACAAAAGGTGAACATGACGAACCCATCAGGTAGCGACTCTCCACAATTCACTCCATTATTTGGGTCTAACCACAGCATTCTTATAAAACCCTCATTTATTCGGTTGCAATTAAAATTGGTAGGATTTAGACCTATCAGATTGGTAGCATTGGGAGGGCAAACGGGACGTACTACAGTTGGGTCAAAATGCAGCGAGAACTGAAAGTTCTGAATGTTGATAAAATGCTCAACCGAATAATCAATACATACCTGATTACCGGTCATTCCTGCCTGATTCGAGGCTATGATCCGTAAAGTATCCTGCGCGTTTAAAGAAATGCCCATCACCATACCCACCATACACAAAATCAATCCTGTAACTCTCATGTAGTAATAATCTGGTTTTTCAAATAATGCATTGAAAATCTATAAAATAAATATTAATATAAATTAAATAGGTTGCCTTTCGCTATGTAGATCAACGTTATAAAAAACGACATAGGACTGGCAATATTGCAATAGATTCATTGAGATTGGCAAAAATAACAGGAATGTCGGGATCAACGATCACTTGAATACTTTTTATTCAAAACTTTCTTCACGACCGGTTGTTTCGAGGGCAAAATTGATGGTGAGAATACATCCTCAAATGAATTTTAAAATTGAATTTATTTTGATATATTCGATTCTCAAAATGCAGTTTAAGTTGTTAGGTAACTTGTCCGCAACTTGTTGGAAAACACTGTCTTCCTGCCCAATCTATTCTGTGATAACCCCTTACCTTAACCTGCCGAAGGCGAAAACCTCAATCTAATATTTGCTCATAGCTCATAGTTCGTAGCTCGTAGAAAAAGCTTTTAGCCTTTTACAGTTAGCTTTTGGCTGTAGGCAATCGATACTTTCATAACCAAATGACGGCGTAGCCAAATGACGCGCTTAGCGCAAATGACAATAAATGACGGTGTAAACCATATGACGCGAAGCCAATAACGTCTCACTTCCTTATCCTTAACCTGCCGAAGGTGAAAACCTCAACCTCATATTAGCTCGTAGCTCGTAGTTTGTAGCTCGTAGCAAAAAGCTTTTAGCAGTTAGCTTTTGGCAGTAGGCAGTAGGCAGTAGGCAGTAGGCAGTGGGCAAACGATACCTTAATAACAAAATAATGCATGAAGCCAAACGACGGCGTAGCCGAAAAACGCGCGTAACGCAAATGACAATAAATGACGGTGTAACCAAATGACGCGAAGCCAATGACGTCTCACTTCCTTATCCTTAACCTTATCCTTAACCTTAACTTGTGTAGCGTCAGGTGTATTCCTAAAACACATATGATTTTATACCATACTTGTTTTCCAACTCATCTCTGGCCTTAACAGCTTCTTCCTCGACCTCGAATAATCCCAACTTTACGGTAAAATACACCTTTTCATTTTCAAAAAAGTGGGAAACCGTAACAGGCCACTGTGTCGTATTTCGTATGGATTTCAGAAAGGCTGAGGTTTCAGCGTATTCCGTAAAGGTTCCCAGGACTAAACTGTGAGGGAGGGAATCTTTTTTATGCAAATTCGGTGAGACTGGGATTGAGGTTTGGGAGTCAGGAATTTGTCGATCACCTTTACATTCTTCATGTTTCCATGAGGGAGATTGATTGATGCGTTTTGCATATGAATGATAAAGGCCAGTGGTTTGTTGGTATCTTTGAAGTAAGGTTAACATTTGATTTTTATCCAAAACAGTTTCAACTCGTTCTAAAACTCTTTGGTCTGAAGACAATATAAGTATTGTCGGTAGTATATTGACTTCCATTTTATTTTTCTGAGCAAATCCTTCTATTTCATCTATATTTATCTTCAAGGTAATAAACTGTGAGAGAAGTGTGTTTTTTATTTCCTCCTGTGAAAACACGAATTTATCCATCCATTTACTTGGTTTGCACCACGATGCATAAAAAACAACAAGAACATTTTTCTCCTCTATAACAGACTGATCAAATGCGTTTTTCCAGGAATCTTGTGAGAACGTGAATACACCTGACTGTCCGGTCAACGAGGTGCAAGTCAAAGCAATATATAAAATGACAGATAAGATAGCATTTATCACATTCATAAAAAGTATAATTTTTATATCACTGATAATGATATCTATACATAGGCAATAAGGATGCCAAAATGATGTAATTGGAAACGGGTAAATATTACCTCATTGTAAAATATATTCAGTTTTCTTGTGCTGTGTCCAATATTGTCTAACTTTGCATTGTATTTGAGATGGAATGATATTTTGAGTGGACATGCAGATTGAATCTGTTGATCAAACATAAAAGTTTGAATAGATTTTGTTGATCTTAGTTAAATAATATGAATTCTGGACAAAAGATATGTGTTAAGAATTCTAAGTTTTTGTATACAAAATATTGAATATCAAAATATTCAAACTTTTATTCAACATTAAGTTTCATGTAGACATCCAATAATGATTTTCAATACGGCATCCATACATATTTCATATAACCTTAGTAACTACCAGCAAGTATTTGATAATCAATACGATTATTAAGTCACTTCAATTTCAAAGTCACAATAGTAGATGGGAGAACCTTACAACCAATACTGCTATTCAAAATGAAAAAAATATACCATGCAGAAAAGAGCAGCCATTACATGTGTATCGGGATTTGTTCCGGAAACGGTTCTGACCAATAAGGATCTGGAAAAAGTAGTAGAGACATCTGATGATTGGATCACATCGCGGACTGGAATCAAGGAGAGGCGTATTTTAAAGGAAGAAGGGAAATCCACTTCTGATATGGGAGTAGAAATACTCAATGGGCTTTTGAAAAAAAGCGGCTTGTCACCTTCTGATATAGAAATGCTTATTTGTGCTACGATAACACCGGATATGTTATTTCCGGATACGGCTAATACCATTTTGGATAAATGCGGATGCAAGAATGCGTTTGGATTTGACTTAAATGCCGCATGTTCCGGATTTTTATATGCCTTGACTACAGGAGCCAAATACATAGAATCAGGAGTGTATAAAAATGTTGTCATCATTGGAGTTGATATGATGTCTTCCATAGTTGACTACACCGATAGGACTACCTGTGTTATTTTTGGTGACGGTGGTGGAGGTGTTCTGTTAAACCCTTCCAATGAATTTGGAATCATAGATTCCATCTTTAAAGGAGACGGATCCGGTAGAGAATTTTTGCATATGAAAGCCGGAGGCTCCTTACAACCTCCTACAGTAGAAACCGTAATTGCCAGACAGCATTTTGTATATCAGGATGGGAAGCCGGTGTTCAAAGCTGCGGTAAATGGTATGGTAAATACAGTAAATGCGCTTCTGGAAAGAAATAATATTACCATAGATGACATTGACTGGCTGGTTCCACATCAGGCAAATATGAGGATCATTAATTCGGTATCAGAGATGATGAACTTTCCAAAAGAGAGAGTGATGATAAACATATATAAGTATGGAAATACCACAGCAGGTACACTTCCATTGTGTCTTGCTGATTACGAAAAGCAACTTAAAAAAGGAGATAAAATCATGCTTACTGCATTTGGCGGCGGCTTTACCTGGGGTTCTACTTATCTCACATGGGCATATAATGGTAAAATTTAATGGAGATTCTTTATCTTTGCATTCCCATGCGACATTTTTATTTATTTTGAGATATGTTTAACAAAAGCATATAGCAATGTTATTTTATTTAGTTACAAAACCAATGATTGAAATATATGGCAAATACATCTGATATAAGAAATGGATTATGTATTAATTATAACAATGACATTTTTACCGTCGTTGAATTTTTACATGTAAAACCGGGCAAGGGAAATGCTTTTGTAAGAACTAAGTTAAAGAGTCTCACGACCGGAAAAGTGATAGATAATACCTTTCCCGCTGGGCATAAAATCGAAGAAGTAAGGGTGGAAAGAAGAAAAACACAATACTTATATAATGACGAATCTGGATACCATTTCATGATTGTAGAATCTTATGAACAGGTGGCTATACAACCCTCCATGATCGATAGAGCTGATCTGCTCAAAGAAGGAGAAATTGTAGAAGTCTTATTTCACGCTCAGGATAATATCCCTTTGACCCTTGATCTTCCTACTCATGTTGAGTTAGAGGTAACATATACGGAACCGGGTGTCAGAGGGGACACCGCCACAAACGTTACCAAAGCCGCTACTGTAGAAACAGGGACGGAAATAAGGGTTCCTATTTTTATCAATCAGGGAGATGTTATAAAAATCGATACCAAAACCGGATCTTATCTGGAACGGGTTAAAAATTAAAATCTTTAATCATGGATTTCAAAGAAATACAAGAATTGATTAAGCTGGTCAATAAATCAGGTTTAACTGAATTTAAAATGAAGAAAGACGATTTTGAGATTGTAGTACGCACGAAATACTTCGGAAAAGGAGGAAGCGATTTAGAAGGATCTACAATACAGACAGTGGCGACTCCTTTCCCTGTGCAAACTCAAAATCAACCTGGTGCTCAACAGACTCCTTCGAACCAATCAGTAGACCTTAAGCCAACTGAACCTAGTGTGAAAGAAGAGTCAAAACTACTTATTATTAAATCTCCTATTGTTGGTACTTTTTACAGATCTACTTCTCCTGATAAACCCCCTTACAAAAAAGTTGGTGATCCTGTTGAGGAAGGAGATGTAGTTTGTATAGTAGAAGCTATGAAGCTTTTCAATGAAATAGAAAGTGAAGTATCCGGCACCATTGTTAAAGTTCTGGTGGAAGATGCTTCGCCGGTTGAATACGATCAACCATTATTTCTTGTTGATCCAAAAGGATAATTATAATAGCCAAATCTTATGTTTAATAAAATTTTGATTGCTAATAGGGGAGAAATCGCATTGCGTATCATTCGAACGTGCAAAGAAATGGCCATCAACACTGTAGCAGTGTACTCTACTGCCGATAAAGATAGCCTGCATGTGCGTTTTGCTGATGAGGCAGTATGTATTGGTCCTCCTCAAAGCAGTGAGTCTTATCTGAGTATCCCAAGAATCATGGCTGCTGTAGAGATCACAAATGCCGACGCAGTACATCCCGGATACGGTTTTTTAGCTGAAAATGCAGACTTTGCTGAAATATGTCAGGAATATGGAGTAAAATTCATAGGACCTACCCCTCATATGATTAGAAAAATGGGAGATAAGATTACAGCCAAAGAAACTATGATTAAAGCGGGAGTACCGGTTATTCCCGGTTCTGATGGTTTGCTCAAAGATGTGAAATCAGCTATCAAACTAGCCAAAGAAATCGGATTTCCAGTAATTCTTAAGGCGACGGCAGGTGGCGGAGGTAAAGGTATGCGCATTGTTTGGGAAGAAAATCAGCTCGAAGAGCAATGGTTTAAGGCAAGACAAGAAGCTAAAGCTTCATTTGGTAACGATGGCATCTATTTGGAAAAATTTATTGAAGAACCCAGACATATTGAGTTCCAAATTATTGGAGATCAATTTGGACGAGTCATACACCTTTCAGAAAGAGATTGTTCCATTCAAAGGAGACATCAAAAGTTGGTAGAAGAATGCCCCTCGCCATTTATGGACAAGTCCCTGAGATCGAAAATGGGTAAGGCAGCGGTAAAAGCTGGAAAATCTATCAACTACGAAGGGGTAGGTACTGTAGAGTTTCTTGTCGATAAAAACAAAAAATTCTACTTTATGGAGATGAATACCAGAATCCAGGTAGAACACCCTGTGACAGAAGAGGTGATTGATCACGACCTCATTAAAGAACAGATCAAAGTTGCTGCCGGGATTCATATTAGCGGAAAAGATTATTATCCCACTATGCATGCCATGGAATGCCGAATTAATGCTGAGGATCCCTATAACGATTTCCGACCCAGCCCCGGAAAGATTCATTCTTTCCACAGCCCTAAAGGACATGGTGTAAGGGTAGATACCCATGTATATGCCGGGTATACTGTTCCACCCTATTACGATTCGCTTATTGCAAAACTTATTTGTCGTGCCCAAACCCGGGAGGAATGCATTACAAAAATGGAAAGGGCTCTGGACGAATTCATTGTAGAAGGTATTAAGACCACAGTTCCATTCCATCTGCAACTGATGAAAAATAAAGAGTTCAGAGAAGGACGCTTTGATACTGGATTTATGAATACCTTTAAATTAGAGCCACCAAAAGAATAAGTTTAGGCTACCATTTAGTAAGAATTGAATGATGTTATAATCTAGTTTTGATTCTCAATGAAAATGGATCTTTTGTATATCTGAGATCTCAGGATTATATCAGTTGATACATGAAACACACCAAATAGCCTTTCACTCCTTCATCTAAATCCTACTGTGAAGTAAAACATTTGTATAGGTGCATCAGGAGCCCTATACTTGACCAGCATGTAAAATATAGTACTTTTGTCCTTGCATTTAATTAATTAATCAGTTTATTTATGTTCACCAGGCAATCTTTGATTTTATGTTTTTGAAAAATGTGTATAGATTGTGGAATCAAGTTTCTAAGTACAAGAGTAAGATACTGACAGGTATTATTTTTAACATGCTGTACTCCTTGTTTACGGTCATCAGCATTCCCTTGATCATACCCTTCTTCCAACTGCTATTTGACAGGATGGATGACAACCCTGGATCATTAGAAAAAAATGATATCGCTACATGGCTGCAATATGGATTTGCACGCCTCATCGAAGATCTTGGACAACAACGGGCTCTTCTTATGGTTTGCCTGGCGATAGTGTTGGTTTTTTTTCTCAAAAATCTATTCCGATACCTTGCCATGTACACACTGACTCCTGTGCGCACTGGGCTGGTCAGGGATTTAAGGTCTAAACTATACAACAAATATCTCCATATGCCTCTTTCCTGGTATTCTGAAGAAAGGAAGGGTGATCTGATATCAAGGATAAATTTCGACGTACAGGAAGTGGAATGGAGTATCATCAGCATGCTGGAAACCGTCGTTAAATCTCCACTTATCATCGCTGGTTGTCTCGCCTTTATGATTTTTATTAGTCCTACGCTTACCTTATTTGTCTTGTTACTAATGATTTTTACCATTGTTGTGATAGGTTTTGCAGGTCGGCGGTTGAAGCAATATTCCTCGGGACTCCAAACAACGATGGGTATGCTTACAAGTCAGGTGGAAGAATCTTTGAGGGGAGCAAAAGTGATCAAAGGGTTTGGCGCTGAGAATACTGTTCAAAGGGCTTTCGAAGAAGAAAATAAGCATTATGCTAAACAGAGCCAAACCATCCTCAGACGAAGAGATCTATCCAGTCCTTTGTCGGAATTTTTGGGAGTGACTACTGTAGCTGTTTTATTATGGTATGGTTCAGCGTTGGTTCTGGAAGGCGGATTGGCACCCGAAACTTTTTTCGCATTCATTTTTGCCTTTTACCAGGTTATTGAACCCTCTAAAGCCTTTTCAACTGCGTATTACAACTTAAAAAAAGGGATGGGAGCTATGGACAGGATCTCTGAAATTCTGGAACAATCACCTGATTTGTCAGAAGGACATATACCCATGGAAAATTTCGAAAAGGAGATGAGAATCGGTAATGTTTCTTTTTCTTACGACCCACATAAAATGGTTGTTAGAGATGTGGAGTTTACATTAAAAAGAGGCGAAAAGCTCGCTCTTATTGGTGAATCGGGATCGGGAAAAACAACTTTGGTTGACCTTATTATGGGCTTTTACAAACCTGCAAAAGGTAAAATTTTTATAGATGGAATAGAGGTATCAGAAATTTGTGAAAGAGACAGAAAGAAACTCTTTGGATTGGTTACACAAACTCCATTTCTTTTTCACGGGACAATTTTAGAAAATATCCGGTTTGGAAGAGACAGTTGTACTCTTGATGATGTGATAGAGGCTGCCAGAAAAGCTCAATGTCACTCATTTATAACCGCTTTACCTTTAGGTTATGAAACTAATATAGGAGATGACGGTGTAAAATTGAGCGGTGGGCAACGGCAGCGAATTACCATAGCCCGGGCTTTAGTGAATAATCCTCCCATTTTAATATGGGATGAAGCTACTTCTTCGTTAGATGCAGAGTCTGAAGAAGAACTGCAAAAGTCTATGTGGGAATGGTGGGATGATAAAACAGTTATTATAGTGGCTCACAGGTTATCGACTATAAAAAATGTAGATAAAATTATAGTTTTGTCAAACGGAAAAATTCAGCAAATGGGAACTCACTCTGAACTATTAAACATGAAAGGTGATTATAGAAAGTACTTTCAATTACAGCGTTTTGAATAATATGAGGTTGAGAATTGTACACTTTCTTTTTCTATCGTTCATATGTGTTTTGACTTCGTATGGTCAATTATCGGTGCCACCAGGATTTCCCTCAGTGGGAGACACAGTAAATATGATACGTGTTGAATACGATGGACTGATCGATACCCGTGGAAATGCCCGCAATCTTTCCTGGAATTTTATGTTCCTCAATCCTTCATTTAGCAATGAGACTTTATACAGGCATAAATCAGCAGGGAGATATCATCGTTTTTTTCCAGAAGCTAATTTAGTCGTTCTTGAGGCCAACGGTAAAGAAACCTATTTTAATGTAACAGAACCCAATATATATGAGGTAGGTTCAGTTGGTGATCAATTTATTTTTAACAATGTACAGGGAATGTTAAGATATCAGACAAGCCCTATTTTTAAAAAATCAGGACTTAAATACGACGATAGACTTACCGATGTCAGTCAATATTCAATAAAACTACCCACTAACGGTTTAGAAGGTTTGGAGTCAGCATTTTTTTCCTTTAATACGGATACCCTTCGACTTGATGTTTCAGTAAGACGTGAAAGGATTGTAGATGCGGAAGGAGAGCTTCTTTTGCCTTTTTCAAACCACAGGGTGATCAGAGAACGAGAAGATGTTATGATAGAATATTCTGTATTAAGTAAAACTGGCATTGGATGGGTAGATATATCTGACAGATTTTTACAAGTGATGAAAGGGCAGTTTCCTCCTTCCAATATGAGGTTAACCAATTATTATTTCTGGTCTGGCACTTACACCATTCCCATACTTACCATTAAGGGCAAACCAAGAGGTGGTTGGATTCTTGAATTTCCCGATGAAAACCTGAATAGTAATTTAGTGAGATCCAGAGCAAAGGAGAAAGACGTACTAGCCCATCCTAATCCAACTTTTGGCAATATTCAATTTCATTTGGTTAATTACCCAAAAGGTACTTATGAACTGAAGCTTTACAATATAGTAGGTAGACCTATATTTTCAAAGAAGTATTCAATAGGGGATACCCGAAAGATTGAAGCCGACCTTTCTTTTCTTTCCAAAGGAACCTATTTGTATAGTATTATAGATGATATTGGAAATAAATTGGTGACGAAAAAGTTGGTCATTTTAAGACCTTAAGCATTTAAGATTCATATCCTTCTGCAATGAGCTAAGAACAATGATCTATTAAGGTCAGAAAGTCTAAAACAAGTTGAAAGTTGAATGTCGAGGTTAAGGTTGGGGTTTCCGCCTTCGGCAGGTTGAGGTTGAGGTTGAGGAGGTGAGACGTCATTGGCTTCGCGTCATTCGGCTAAGCCGTCATTAGCAACGCTGACATTTGCGGTACGCGCGTCATGATGATATCGATTGCCTACTGCCAAAAGCTAAAACTTGCTAAAAGCTATGAACTACGAACTATGAGCTAATATAAGGTTGAGGTTTACGCCTTCGGCAGGTTGAGGTTGAGGAGGTCATTTGCTTCGCGTCATTGGGCTACGCCGTCATTTGCGCTACGCGCGTTATTTTGTTATCAGAGGATGGTTCTGCCTGCTACTAACTTCTATCAGCTACGAACTACGAGCTATTCTAGGTATGTAGATCGAAAGTCTTAAAGTCGAAGGTCTCAAGGTCTGAAAGCCGAGGTTAAGCCATAAACCTACGAGCTACGAACTACGAGCTACGAACTATTCCAGGTCCGTAGGTCGAAAGTCTTAAAGTCTGAAGGTCGGAAAGTCAAGAGTTAAGCCATTATCCTACGAGCAACGAACTACGAGCTACGAGCTAAAATGGTCTGAAGGTGGAAGGTCTTAAAGTCTGAAGGTCGGGAACAAGTTGTGCGTCATTGTTTCTACTTTCTACTTTTAACTTTTAACTTTTTAACTTTTTAACTGGCTCATTTAACGCTTAACAATTAACTTGTGAAACTCCCACTGTCAATGTGCCAACTGCTACAAGGATAAAGCTACGAGCTACGAACAACGAGCAATCTGCCTACTGCCTACTACTCTTACAAACTACCTACTTTTCCTGAGTTGCTTTGGTTCTGAACATGTCCGGGTTAGGTGATAAAATTAGCTAATTTGCACACGTGTAAGATTTTTAACTATATCCTTTATGATCTTATGACCATGTGTGCGCGTATTTTCTATAAATAACTTGCTGGTTTGAAGACCTCCTAGCAGGACACCTGCCAAATATACGCCCGGAATGGAAGACTCCAGAGTGTCAGGATCGAATTTGGGAGTTTTATATTCATCTTCGTTAAATTCTATACCCAAACTCTGTAAGAATTCGTAATCTGGTTGATACCCAGTCATAGCCAGAACATAATCATTTTCTAGGATGATTTCTCCTGATGGTGTATTAACATAAACCTTTTCTGGGGTTATACGAGTGATAGTGCTGCTGAAAAATGCTTTTATGCTTCCTTCATTGATCCTGTTTTCAATATTAGGAAGAATCCAGTATTTTACTTTTTGATACAAATTGGGCTCTCTCACTACCATGGTAACCTGTGCTCCTTTTTGCCAGGTCTCCAAAGCCACATCACAGGCTGAATTGGCTCCACCTACGACTATTACTTTTTGCCCGATATAATGATGGGCTTCATCGTAATAATGCTTGACATGAGCAAGATCTTCACCCGGGACATTAAGTTTCCTGGGGAGATCGTAAAACCCGGTAGAAACAATGACCTTCTCAGCATGCCAAAAACCTTTATCTGTTTTAACCTGGAAATTTCCATCCTGACCTGAAATTTTCAAAACCTTTTCCCGATATCGTATATTCAAAGAATAACTTTCAGCAATCCGTCGATAATACTCGAGGGCTTCTTGCCTCGTGGGTTTATCGTTGTGGGATATAAAGGGGACATTTCCTATTTCCAGATTAAGAGAGGTAGAAAAAAAAGTCATGTTGGCAGGAAAATGAAAGATGCTATTAACCAATAATCCTTTTTCAAGGACTACATAATCTATTCCGGCTTCACGAGCGGCTATCGCACAATTCAATCCGGTAGGTCCTGCACCAATGATGATTAAAGTTGTGTGACTATCATTCATTGTAATTTAATGCATTCAGGTCCTGGTTATGAAATATTATTTAGGATACAATGTTTACTTTTTCCAATTAAACAAAAGTAATCTTATTAGTGTCGTGTCACGCATTTTCATGCAAACCTAAGTTTTGATTTTTTGCCCAAACTTTCAATATAGGAGGGTAACATCGCCTTTTACAATTTGTTCTCCTATTCCTACATTATACCTTGCAAAGTAAACATAAACGCCTGATGGAGCGGGATTACCATTATGCATACCATTCCATTCCACATCTACATTTGTAGACTGGAAGACAAGATTACCCCAACGGTTGTACACCTTCAATTCGTATTCGGTAATAATATCACCACATTCCAAAGTTGGGCCAAAAGTTTTATTTAGATCTTCCTGACCTCTTGGAAAAAAAACATTTGGATACACCAGGCATTCGGGGCATTCTTCAAGATTAAATGGAGAGGATTCAACCGGTCTTCCACAAACATCGGTAACTCCCACCTGATAAATACCAGGTTGGGTGACGGTTATGGTGGCATTGGCACTTCCTGTATTCCATAAAATACTGGACGCTTCACCATCGAATGAAACGGTAAGCATGGCTTCATTGAGAATACACTCTACATCTCCCTCGACTTCTATAAATACATTAGATATACGTTTTATGAGCCCGGCGTCTACAAAAATGGAAGATGTGAAAACATTATTACAAATGTCCCTGACTGTAACCGTGTATTGGCCCGGTAGTGTCACTACTGTAGATAAGCCTCCTGTGTTGTTACTCCATAATATAGATGATGGCTCGCCACCTTCGACGACGGCGGTCAGGCGTATTCCATTATTGGCACAAAAATCATCGTCGAGGTTTATACTCACTCCAGAAATCAATTCAGGGAATTCCTGGACGTTTATGGATGCCATCGCGACCTCATCGCAAATATCTGTAACAGTGACTGAATACATTCCTGGCTCAGATATTAATATAACACTTTCCCTGGCTCCGGTACTCCATTCTATATCGGCTAAAGGTGCTCCCATCATGTAATTCATCTGAAGGGCAATACTACCCGTTTCACAAAAGGGTCCCGTATTGACAGCGATGTTAATTTCAGGAAATTCATATTGAGTTACCTGGCCGGTGTCGCATAAGGTAAAACACACTTTTTCATCTATGGTGACCGTCACACTATACATTCCTTCTTCCATGACCCTTAATGTATCACTGGTTTCTCCGGTATCCCAAATATAGGCAATAGCACCCGGGGTCGTGGCGCGAAAGGTAATATCAATGGGTTCTCTGGGACAAAATATAGCTGCCTCAAGCGATAAAACCGGAATGTCAAGACTTAAAGGTACATTATCATTGGTCATGGTTTCTTCTATATCCAATTCGGTCTCTATGATTTCCCAAACAAGAGTGTCGCTGATTAGAGCCAGATTAGATAGAATGTTTCCTGGTATAGTATCTTCGCAGGTAGTCTCTCCCTGAGCGTTTGTTTTTATCAGAGCTGGCACTACTATCAGTGGGTCGTATTCACTATTACTGGTAAAATACATCGTGCCGCCATCTTCAGTAGCAATAAGCTGACCACCTGCTGTTTGAAATCCTCTTACACGCGGATATTTGTTCTGCCAGATCATTTGGCCACTTCCATTAAGTTGTATCTGAATTGGATAGATTGAGTCGTTATTGGTATAAGAAACAGTACCAGAACCAACGATCATACCCTCCGAATTGACAGTAACATGATCGATCAATACTGATGAATTGTCTCCAAGGGATACATCTTGTGCCCACATAACTTGTCCAAATGTATCGATCCTGGCTATAAATCCCGAACCTCCATCGGTACCAGCGAGCAAAGCGGTAGAATCCTGAAGTGCGTGTATATCATGCAGAATAAGGGAAAATTCACTGTCCATTACTTTGTAATTTCTCGACCAAAGCACCTCTCCCAATGTGTCCAGTTTTTTAACAAAAGGTGTTGCTGATCCATCTTTAAGGCAATTACCTCCTAAAAGAAATGTTCCATCTTCTGGTATAAACTGTAAATCTACCGGAACTGTATTGATCATATTCATGAGAGTATCAGAAGCAAAATAAGTGTTGGACCAAATGACTCCGAAGTCTTCCAAAGAGTGTATGCCTACAAGAACTCCAAAGCTATCTGCATTAAAAATAGTTGAAAAATGAACTACTGCCTGTTCGTTCCAACCTTCTATGCCAAAAGGATTGCCAAATAAACGCTCATTTTCGCCTTCACCAATTCTTCGCGTGCTTCCTTTTGTGCCATCCGTGTCATAAGTACCTATAAACCGATATGATTCACCATCCAGATTGGCCATGATCGAAAAATACAAACTGTCATTTTCGGCCAGATGTAACCCTCCAAAGTCCAGGATACTTGCTGCATCTTCAAGCATGATGCGCCGGCTCCATACTTCATTGCCTTTGTCATCAAATTTTCCCAGAAATATCTCTTCTGATTCAGCCGGTATATTAGGCATAATTGAAGCCAGGATGTAATAAATATTACCATCAACTACACCGTCAAGCACCTGAAAATGATCACCAGTTTCGGTTGGATAGAGGCGATGAAAGCTCTCCTGTGCTATTGATGAGGAAAGACAAAGTAGAGAGAAAATGAGTACAGTAAATATGCGTTTCATGCAGACAGCTTTATGATATTTAAAAAGCAACACAATAATAACTAATCCCATTCAAAGTAACGAATTCTAATAAGCAGATATTGATATGGATTGCTGTACACACAAAAAAAATCCTGTATTCCTTGAGAATACAAGATTTTTATAAACTCCTGTTCAATCAGTTTTTGACTGGTACAGAATCAAAAAAAAATTCAGGAGTGCAATATTAACTATAAACTCAGCTCATTCTGATCATAGCTGTGCATGAACAGAAAATGAATTAGGATACATTATCCTCTGCCTCTCATGCCTCGGCCTCCCGTGCCTTGTGCGGCCTGGCTTCCTCCTGTGGCTCTTATAGAATAGGTGAATCCCAACATAAAATATCTGCCGAGCGAAATAATTTGTTCGGTTTCTATGTAATTTAAATTGGCTGATTGATTTAACCCTAAATTTTGATTTAAAATATCAAAAACGGATAGGGAAATTTCACCTCTGTTACCCTTCATGAAGAACCTGGAAACTCCAGCCCTCCATATGGGAACAGTTAAGCCTTCTGAAAAATCCTGCTCTGGAAACACCCTGACTCTAATATTGCTTTGAATATTCCACAAATCATTGGGTCTGACTATAAGGTTGCCCGTGTAGGTTTGGTTAAGGAAGTTTTGATTTCTTTCAGAACTTACAGAATAGGTATTGATATTGTAATTCATGCTGGCACTGGCGGATACGTCAATGTATTTTTTTCTTCTATTCTCCAGGGTAAGTCCTATACGTGCATTATAAATATCAGATTCGTTTTCCACTGTGTTGATGAAGAGAATTCTTTTTTGATATCCAATATTTCCATTGACCTGGATTTTCATTTCAAGTGGTCTTATAGGAGTACTGTAATTTATGGAAGTATTTACATTAAAATTATAAGGTACATTGATCGGTGTCGAAACGGTTCTGAATTGGTCATCAATGAATGTTTGGTTGATGATATTGTTGCGGGTATAAGTTGCATTTATAAAAGCAAATAGACTACTAAAGCTGAACTGGTTGAATTTGATGTAATTGAGTCTCAGATTATGTCTGTATTCCGGTATCAGATTAGGGTTACCTATATATATACTCAGCGGATTACTGTTGTCTACCACAGGTTGGAGTTGTTGAAGAGAAGGTTCACTGACATTGGTCGTATAATTGATCCTCATGTTATGAGCTGTTCCCAAATCTAGTCTATAACTCAACCTCGGTAAAAAGGTCGTGTTTGAAGTAAATATGGTAGCATTTTCTCTAAATAGGTTTCCTGCTAAACTGGAATGTTGGATCAAGCCTTCCAGGGTCAGGGAGTACTTTTCACTATTTCTGTGAAAAGCTGCTCCAATACGATCATAGGTAAAAGATCGATCGTAATGGTTGCTCAAGGTTTCATTGATTACATCTACACCATTGATGATATCAAAAATATCTTTTACTACTTCATTATTAAAATTTTGACGCCTGTATATGGCTTCCATATAGTTTTTATCTCCTAAAGGTTCTACATATGACATTTGTACAGAGTAGGAAAGTTCATCGTTATTTTCAAATTGGTTTTGAGCGATGTTTTCCGCCATTTCCATAATAGGATCGTCAGGGAAGAAGGTATTTAAGGCATCTAACTCACCGGTAAAATCATTATTGAGGGTATTGATAGAACCATTAAAAGTGATAGACCTGCTTTTAGATTTGCTGAGAAGTTTGCGATAAAGCATACTACCGGAAAAGTTATCATTGAGACCTTTTGAAAAATAGTCATTGAGACTGTTATTCTGCTCTATATTATCTGAAATGACATTACTAAAAGTATTATTTTGAAGATTGGATCTGCCGGTAGAAAGATTGGCATCCAGTCGTATATCTTGCGTCGAATCGATCTTATGATCAAACCTCATTCGAAAACTATGCCCGATATTCGCAGATTCCTGACTCGAAAGTTCATTGGTAAAAAAGCTTGTATTGCCATCCAGAAAGTTTTCTCTGGCTCTTGTCCGGTCAATAATATTGGAAATATCATTGAGGTAATAGCTAAAGTTTAGTTTGGTATTTTCAGCAAATTGATGATTGATATTAATGCCACCCATTGTAGTTGTCACAAATCCATCACTCAACCCTCTGGCGATGGTGATTCCACCGCCACCACCTCTGCCACCACCGAAACCACCCTGGTTATTCATAAAACTCATGAACTGATCTACACTAAAACCTTGTTCATTGATATTGTTAAAGTTTCCTATCATAGAAACCTGGGTCTTAGGTCCGAATCTGTTCAGATTGATGGTGCCTTTGTATCTGTCAATTGTACCACCTGAAATACCCGCATTTCCAAAATATCCACTTTTATGCCCATCTTTCAATTCCAGATTCATCGTTTTTTCTCTTTGACCATCATCTACACCTGTAAACTCAGACATATCTGACTGTCGTTCGAAAAATTGAACCTTTTTAATCGCACTGGCCGGCAAGTTTTTAGTTGCCAGTTTGGTATCATTGCCAAAAAATTCTTTACCATCGACCAAGACTCTTCTCACTTGTTCTCCCTGAGCCATGATCGACCCATCATCCTGGACTTCTACTCCTTGCATTTGCCGGAGTAAGTCTTCTACCACATCGTTGGGGCGAACCTGAAATGCAAGAGCATTATATTCCAATGTATCTTTTTTTACTGCAATAGGACTGGTTTCGCCAGTGATGGTGATGGTTGATAATACCTGTTCAGATACCTTCATTCGGACTTGACCCATATCCCAGGTACCCGTTTTGTCACTCAAATCAATGAGTTCGCTGTATTGTTCAAACCCTAAATAATTAACCTGAATAATATATTTTTCATTTTTAAGTTTTTCCAACTTAAAATTTCCATTGTCATCTGTCAAAGCAAAAGAAGCCAGTAATGAATCTGCGGCAGACATAGCTACAACAGAAGCGCTGAATAACCCTTCCTCTGAAGTGTCGGTAACAAAACCTGTAACGGTAATGGTTTGGGCACCCATTGTTATGCAACAGGCAGCAAGTAATGTTGTTAAAAGAGATTTTATCACTCGTTTATAGTTTCGATGATTACAATTAAATTAAATAAAATGTATAATGGGTGTTTATATTTGAATGCAAGATTATTCTCCGCTTCTCATAATAAATCTCATGCCATGACCTCCTCTTTCCATCTGCATTTCTTTCATTTTTTCCTCCCTCATTTCTTCAAACTTTTCTTTAGATATTTTTTCACCTTTGGTAGGTTTAGAGATCTCTTTTTTGTCTATAGGTCTGGATACAATATTTGTGGCAGTCAATGTTTTTTCCTCACCATTTATATCTACAAAAAGTATTAATCCCGGCAAGCCATTATAATTTTCAGGCCCTGTTGAAACAGGAATCATGGGAGTAAACCAAACAAAAATTTCTTCGTTTTCATCTTTGTATGTTGCCTTTTGACAGAAATAATCACCTACCATCATACTCTCTCCTGTCAACTTCCATTTTCTAGGTGTATTTTCACCGTCTATAAGAAAGGTTTTCCCTAAAAATTCTCTGGTTTCCAAACTCATACCTGTTTCAATATCAGTGTAAATTTCATTTTCCATTTGGCTGGCGAATCGCATCATCCATCTGTTTCCTCCTTCTCCGGGAGGGGGATTATTGGTTTGGGTATTTTTTATCGGAGAATACGAAGAGGCATCTTTACTGAAAATAAGTTTATGAGAGGTAGTAATAAATTCGGGGATGCGGCTTTTCATGGAAGACATTTCTTCAGGTATATTTCTATGCAAATCTCTTTTTTCCTCATATGTGATTTCACCTGAAAGTACCTGAGCATGTACTACATCAAAAGAAAAAAATAATAGAAGTAAAAATAAATAAATTTTCATATGTAGTTCATTTGTGTAGTTAAGCAATATAGTGGATAAGTTTGATATAATACCATTTGTATCGTTCTATTGGACGTCACTTATTTCCGATGGTTTAATCGCTTAATTTAGTGTTTGGTCAAATCGAATTTAAAACTGAAGAACTGGATGTTGCTATACAAGCTTTTTCTTTAAATCTAAAAGTTCATCCCTGAATTGTGCTGCGGAAATAAAATCCAGATCCTTGGCAGCCATTTTCATCTTTCTTTCCGTTTCTTTGATCAGATCAGCAATTTGATCCTTATTTAGGTAAGCCACTACCGGATCAGCAGCTACTGTTGTATGATCTGGTTCGACATAGTAGCGTTTTTTCTTTCCTCTGATATCAAGTATGGATTGTTGATTCATAATATCCTCTTTTGATTTAAATATGGTGGTCGGGGTAATTTCGTGCTGTTCATTGTATTCGGTCTGTCTGGCTCTTCTCCTATTGGTTTCATCAATAGTCATCTGCATAGAGTCTGTAATTTTATCAGCATAAAAGATGACCATGCCTCCTGCATTGCGAGCAGCTCTTCCGGCAGTTTGGGTCAGGGAGCGGCTGTTCCTAAGAAATCCCTCTTTGTCTGCATCAATAATGGCTACCAAAGATACCTCTGGTAAATCTAATCCCTCCCTCAGTAAATTGACGCCAACCAGAACATCAAATTCTCCTAACCGCAAATCGCGCAAAATTTCAACCCGGTCTAGAGTATCCACCTCAGAATGTATATATCGAACTTTTATGCCCAACTTATTGAGATAACTACTGAGCTCTTCCGCCATTCGTTTGGTCAAAGTGGTTACAAGGACTCTCTCCTCTCTATCGATCCTTATTTGAATTTCCTCCAACAGGTCATCAATCTGATTTATACTTGGCCTCACTTCAATCGGAGGATCCAATAAACCGGTAGGCCGTATAAGTTGCTCCACAACTAAGCCACCGGTTCTTTCCAATTCATAGGAACCTGGAGTCGCACTCACATACACAACCTGATGAATCATACCTTCAAATTCTTCAAAACTTAAAGGCCGATTGTCTAAAGCGGATGGTAAGCGGAATCCATAGTTGACTAAATTAATCTTGCGGGCACGGTCTCCGCCCCACATTCCCCTTACCTGTGGAATGGTTACATGACTTTCGTCAATGACCATTAAATAATCATCTGGAAAATAATCAAGAAGACAAAAAGGTCTTGTCCCTTGCTTCCTGCCGTCAAAAAATCTGGAATAGTTTTCTATCCCATTACAATAACCCAATTCACGAATCATCTCCAGGTCAAAATTCACCCTTTCCTTAACGCGTTTAGCTTCAATGTACCGGCCTTCCGCTTCAAAAAATTTTTCGTGAGCAAAAAGTTCGTCTTCTATATCCTTTATAATGTATTGTAAGCGGTCTCTGGGAGCAATGTACAGATTAGCCGGATAAATGGCAGCATGTTTCATTGCTGTTATACGTTTCCCAGATTCTATTTCCAATTGGTCAATAGACTCAATTTCGTCTCCAAAAAATGTGATCCTGTATCCATAATCCACATAGGGTAAATGGATGTCGACCGTATCTCCCCTTACCCTGAATGTACCTCTTTTGAATTCAATTTCAGAACGTGAATACAAGCTTTGAACCAGGTTATAAAGTAAAGAATTCCGGCTGATTTTCTGCCCGGTTTCGATCCGTATAATTCCGGTTGCGTAATCGTCTGGATTCCCCATACCGTAAATACACGATACAGAAGATACTATAATTATATCTCTTCTTCCGGATAACAATGAGCTTGTTGCCCTGAGCCTAAGCTTGTCCACCTCTTCATTTATGGACAAATCCTTCTCAATATACGTATCGGAATAGGTAATGTAAGCCTCTGGTTGGTAATAGTCGTAGTATGATACGAAATACTCGACTGCATTGTCAGGAAAAAATTCTTTGAATTCAGCGTAGAGTTGAGCAGTTAAAGTCTTATTATGTGTAAGAACTAGAGTAGGTCTTTGTACCTCATTGATGACATTAGCTATGGTAAAAGTTTTTCCAGAACCGGTTACACCTAAAAGTACTTGTTCAGACATACCTTGTCTGATGCCATCTGTCAATTGTTTGATAGCTAAAGGCTGATCTCCGGTGGGTTCGTATTTAGAGGTCAATGTGAAGGCCATAATTCTAATTTATTTGATACATTCATAATGATTCAGCACTAATCAATGTTGTCTTAATAGGTTCCATATCTTCAAGTTGCATCATTTTTTACGCTTTGTTCTAAGTTTTTGCTCAAACGGCCAATAAATTCAATATCATCAGGGGTATGCAGCGCATTAACGACTATACGGCTGATGACAGGATCATTTTTCGAAGGGTAAGCAAAAGAAGAAATGATGCATCCTTTTTTTTGAAACCAGTCACCTGCATGGCCAACCATAGAAGTAGCCACTGAAAGCTCAGGATGCGTTTTCCATTTAGGAATATCTTGCATTGTACACTCAAGTAAGTTTATATTGGTTTTTAATCTTTTTATATTGTCATAAAGGGTATTTTTAATCTGGTCAAATGCATATAAATAGGCAGGAATGATCGGTGAAGCTCCACCAAAAGCAGGAGAATCAGTGATTTGGTTTATCAGTTCAGAACTTCCTGCAATAAACCCACCGGGAATTCCCAATGCTTTACCTAAGGATCCCAATAGGAGTACCTTGTTTTTCAAATGAATAGGAATTTTACTCGAAATGCCTTTTCCCTCTGGTCCGAGAATACCGACGCCGTGTGAGTCATCCAATACAAATAAATAGTCGTGTTGGCCTGGTAGTGAAGAAAATGTAATGGGATCTAAAATCTCTAAACCGATAGGATCAACGCTTGAACCCACAATCAAAACATGACTAGCTTTCATAGGCTCCAAAGTAGCGTTAAGACTTTGAATCCAATTGGGATTGTTCTTGCTGGTATGAATACCTATACCGTAATCGATGGCTGGATGCACATGAGGGGTATAGGCTATGATGTCTCTTTCGAAAATTACATTTTTTATCAACTGCCCAGCCAACGTACCTGAGGATACAGTAGTTGCTTTTTCGGTTTCCAGCCATTCTGCTAACCATATTTCAAACTTGTCGTATTCTTCAAACTGACAATTGGATCTGCGACTCCCACCAAAACTACTACCGAATTTATCAAACCCTTCTAAAATTTTTTCCTTGTACTCCGCGTCATAAGAAAGACCCAAATAAGATGTTCCTGAAAAATATCGGAATGCTGTACCTCCCGTTTTAATTATTCTGCCATCGACTTGATCTATTATATTGGACATGGATTTCTATAATGGATTTAACAATGAAGCACTTGTTCCAGGAATTTCCGGCTGGAGGCATATACCGTTTTCAATATGGATGCCTGTGGCAATATCTTCTTTTAATAATAATGCACCATCCATGTCGACATAGTCGAGAAGGGGAAGCAGGTGCGCAATGGCACTTATTCCTACACTCGATTCCGTCATACATCCAACCATTACTTTCAGATTATGGATTCTGGCCTCCTCGATCATTCTCAAAGCAGGTGTTAATCCTCCGCATTTAACCAGTTTGATATTAATGCCGTCAAAATGGCCAACGCATTTAAGTACATCGGCTTCCACCTGGCAACTTTCATCAGCTATAATAGGTAGAGCACTTCCATTTTTTGCTATGGCAGCTTCCTTAAAATCATAACCTTTAACAGGTTGCTCAATGAATTCTACTCCTAAATTTTTCAATGCCTGGGAATACTCAATGGTTTGTTCCGCACTCCACGCACAATTGGCATCAATTCTGAAGACAGCATCAGTATGTTTTCTCAAAGCTTTCACAATTTCTATATCCCTGGTTGTTCCCAATTTGATCTTATAAAGAGGCCATGGCATTTCTTTCATCTTTTTTACCATTTCTTCAATAGAGTCAATCCCAATGGTGAAATTTGTTAAGGGTATATTTTTCCATTCCAATCCCCAAACCTGGTATAAAGGTTTGCCCTGCATTTTGGCATATAAGTCCCATGCAGCTATATCAACGGCGCATAACACAAACGGATCATTTGGCATGAAAGTCATAAGATCTTTATGCAGTTTTTCCGGGTGTGAGAAGATATATGCACTCAAAAATGATTTAATTTCGGACAGCTTACCAGCTAAATAGGGAACGGTTACCTTGTAAAAAGGATTGGTTGTACATTCTCCCAATCCATAATATCCATTCCACTCAAGGCGTACTATCATATTGGTTTGAGTATCGTAAGATTCTCTTGAAATGGTGAATGTGTTTTTTAAACGAAGATCAAAAGATCGAAAAAGACAATTCATTTGTAAATTATTTTTTCTTATAATGATTGAATAAAACCCGACACTATGGAGGTTGGGTTTTTTAATGCTCAAAAATGATCTCTGCTATGATCGTGCAATAATTCTTAATTCAACGCAGTTTCAGGTATTCCGGATTTACTTCATGTCAATAAATAGTAATACTTGGTTTAATATTCATCACACTATTAAAATAGTGACTCAAAAGTATTATTTTTTAATAAGATTGTACTTTTATGAAAAAGATTCAACTCTACTTTAAACCTCCTTTAACATAGAGTCGTCCAATTAAATGATAGACATTGATAGGGATAAATGATCTGTTTATATAAAAATGAAAACCAGCTTCCTCAGGAGTATAAAAGTTTTGTATTTTTCCACCCTTTAAGGTTTGATTTGAATTCATTATTAAACAATAGCAATAACTTATGAAAGAATTGAATAGCTTGAAATGTGCTATGGTATTGTCGTTATTGATGTCGTTTGTAGTTGTTATGGCACAAGGAGTTAATGACCTTGGCGAAGTAACTACTACCTACTTCATTAAAAATGCGACGGTCGTGCAAAAACCCGGCACTTCACTATCCGAACAGGATATTATAATTAAAAACGGAATGATTGCCGAAATAGGCAAAAGCCTTAGTATTCCTTTTGATGCTATGGTAATAGATGCAGACTCTATGTTTGTATATGCGGGTTTTATAGATGGAGGTTCGCATACAGGTGTCAAGAAAAAGGAAGAACCACAACAAAGAGAACGTCTTCCAAATCCTGGGAACCCTCCAAATGATAAGGCAGGAATTACTCCTGAAGTGAGTGCTCTCGATCGTTTTGATCTTTCTGATAAATCTGTAGATGAGATGCGTCGGAATGGATTTACTATTTCACATATTTTACCAGATGGATCCATGTTGCCGGGCAAAGGAGCCATAGTCAGTCTAGGTGAAGGTAATTATCAGAATAAAGTGATAAGAAAAAATACCGGAGTCTTTGCCCAATTTAAAACTGAGCGTGGAGCATTTCCTTCTACCCTAATAGGTGTTATGTCTAAATGGCGAGACCTCTATCACGACAGCAAAAATGCTTCTGAATATTTAGTAAAATACAATGCCAATCCGGTAGGGATGCCACGACCTGGTTTGGATAATGCTACAGAAGCTTTAATTCCTGTAGTTAAAAAAGAGCAACCGGTGTTTTTTAAGGCAGAAAAGGTTTTAGATGTACACAGAGTATTAAACCTTCATGAAGAATTGGGATTTGAATTGGTGTTAACGGACGTGGCTCAGATATTTCCTGCTGTTGATAGAGTGGCTGCCCTTAAAATTCCAGTATTGTTAAATCCAGACCTTCCTAAAGAAGAAGAAGAAAAGAAAGAAAAGAAAGAGGAGAAAGAAAAGAAAGAAGAGCAGGTAGAGGAAAAAAAGGAGGATATAGAGGATAAAGACGATACAAAGGCAAAAAAGGATAAAACTGAAGAGGTGAAAGATCCTGAAAAGGAAGCTTTATTGGCGCGTAAGAAAGAGTCCATTAAATCCTATCTGAGCCAAGCTTCTTTACTGGAGCAGAAAAAAATATCCTTTGCTTTTTCGTTTTTAGATGGAAAAATTAAGGATTTCAAGGCCAATATTCGAAAAATGATCGAAAATGGATTGACTGAAAATGGAGCCTTGGCTGCATTAACCACAACACCTGCTAAGCTGATGGGTATCGACAGGCAATATGGTACAGTCGAAAAAGGGAAGATGGCTCACCTCGTCATTACGGATAAATCTTATTTTGAAGAAAAGTCCCAGGTTAAATACGTATTTGTAGATGGTCATAAATATGAAATAGAGACCAAACCTCAGAGAAAAATAGAAAACAACGGAGAAGTAGTTAATATTTCAGGTGAATGGTCCTATGAAATTGAAATTCCTGGTATGACAAGAGGTGGTAAGTTCCAAATGGAGCAACAAGCAGGAGATGTGACCGTAAAAATGTCAAGCCAGGAAGCCATTGATGATTTTTTGACCATAGATAATGCTGATTTGTATGGCAACAATCTCGTATTTACGGCGACAGTGACTTTCGGTGGTAATTCCATCACTTTGGATTACGATATTAAATTTGACGGCGATTCTTTTGAAGGAAACGTAGCCATTGGAGATTTTGGCACTTTTCCCGTGAAGGGCTCAAAAATCGGCGAACCTAAAAAATAATGAACAGATTACTTTAAATAAGACTAAATTATGGTAAATAAAATATTTTCAGTTATTACAGCGTGCCTTTTAACAATAGGAATCTCAGCTCAGGTAGGAGATCTGTTGTTAAAAAATGGCACTCTACTCACCATTACCGACGGTGTTAAAGAGGAAACGGATTTATTGATCCAACAAGGTAAGATTACGAGAATAGGCAAAAACCTTTCAGCTCCTCAGGGAGTACAGGTCATCGATGTGACTGGCCACCATATCATGCCGGGCATCATAGATGCTCATTCTCATATAGCTTTATCAGCCATCAATGAAGCTACAGACCCAGTTACTGCAGATGTGAATGTAGGCGATGCTCTCAATCCTATGGATATTTCTATTTATAGGGCATTGGCTGGTGGAGTTACTTCATCTCACGCAATGCACGGTTCAGCAAATGCTATTGGAGGCCAGTGTGAAACAATAAAGCATCGATATGGTGTGACCAATCCCAATGATCTTATCATGGAAGGAGCACCTCGTACCATTAAGTTTGCTTTGGGAGAAAATCCTATGCGTGTACACGGAGAAGGAAATAGCGTATTGCCACGCACCCGAATGGGTGTTGAACAGGTGATAAGAAATGCTTTTGGTCAGGCTTTGGTTTACAAAAAAGATTGGGCAGATTATAAAGCCGGAATAAGAAAAGACCCACCAAAGCATTCTGAGAAAATGAAGACTATGGTCGATATTCTGAATGGTGATATCATTATACATTGCCATTCATACCGTGCTGATGAAATTCTCATGCTTATCAATGTACTCAGAGATTACGGAGTAACTAAAATCTGTTTCCAACACGTGAATGAAGGATTTAAGGTGGCACCTGAACTGGCAGCGTATGGAGCAGGAGCATCTGTTTTTGCTGATTGGTGGGGATATAAATTTGAAGTGTATTACTCTACAGCGTACAATGCGGCGATTCTTGCTAAAAATGGTGTAATTACATCTATAAACTCAGACTCAGGGGAATTAATAAGACATCTGTACCATGAAGCAGCCAAAACGCAGCGATATGGATCTTTAACGGATGATGAAGCACTGAAGCTCATTACCTTAAACCCAGCTATACAATTGGGTATTGATAATAGAGTAGGGTCCCTGCAAGTAGGTAAAGATGCTGATATAGCGATTTTCAAAGGTCATCCACTTTCCATATATGCCATTCCTCAATATACCATTGTAGATGGTATGGTCAGGTTTAATATTAATGAAGACCAACCTGATATGCGAATTGATGTTGACCCATCAGAAACAATTCCTGCATTTTTCGATCACACAGCTGAAGATCATGACCGCTGTATGCAAGATGTTTTTGAAACCTTATTTTTTGAAGATAAATAAATGGTGAAAAATGAATGATATAAAAATTTATGTTTTGGCGCTTTTGATGGTAGGTACATTTTCCATTGAGGGACAACAGGTGGCAAAAGGTGAATACGGAACCTTTTTATTGAAAGGTGGCACTTTGCATACCATTACAGGAGGCGACATTCAGGCTGATTTACTCATAAAGGATGGAATGATTGCTGACATTGGAAACAATCTGGCTGCGAATGATGCCAGGGTGATCGACTGCAGTGGAAAATCAGTCTATCCGGGATTTATTGATGGTGGTACCAGGCTTGGACTCAGTGAAGTGGGAAGTATATCTGTCACCCAGGATTTTAATGAAATAGGTGATATAAACCCTCATATGCAAGCATTGACAGCGGTCAATCCCAATGCGACTGCCATCCCTGTGACGAGGACAAATGGAATCACATCAGTCATATCGATGCCAGCCGGTGGATTGATACCAGGTACTGCTTCATTGATAGATCTGTACGGATATACACCCAACCAAATGTTTGCAGGATTTAGCGGGGTGGTTATCAATTTTCCCACTTCTGCCCGGAGGGGGAGATTTGACAGAAGATCTGATGATGAAATCAAAAAGGCTGAAGAAAGGGCTTTAAAAAATCTTAACGATGTTTGGGACAAGGCATTGTTGTATGCCAGAATTGACTCATCCGGAAATGCCCAAAAGATGTCTATGAATCAATACAACCCTCAATTGGACGCTATGTTGCCCGTTATAAGAGGTGAAATGGCGGTCATGATAGAAACCAATAAGGATACAGACATAAAAAGTGCTATCAAATGGGTTAAAGAAAAAGGAGTTAAAGCCATTCTCACAGGAGTTTCTGAAGGCTTCAGGGTGGCTAAAGAAATTGCTGAGTCTGGAATTCCGGTCATTACGGGTCCGGTACTGAGCATTCCGGGGAGAGCTTCTGACAGGTATGATATTTCTTACGCCAATGCCGGTTTAATGCACAAGGCTGGAGTGAAAGTAGCTATAAGAACTTCAGAAACAGAAAACGTTAGAAATCTTCCTTTCCACGCAGGTTTTGCTGCTGCATACGGACTCGGAAAGGAAGAAGCATTGAAAGCAATTACCATTATTCCTGCCGAGATCTTTGGTGTAGCAGAACACTACGGTTCTCTTGAAAAAGGAAAACGTGCAAATTTGTTTGTATCTGATGGAGATCCATTCGAAATGAAAACCACAATTGAATACTTATTTATCAATGGATGGAATGTACCGATGGAAAGCAGGCATACTTTGTTGTATGATGAATTTCTGGAGAGAACTCCGGGTTTGAATAAATAAAGATCTTTAAAAACTAATGTCAAAAGCCTCCTGATAAAATATCAGGAGGCTTTTTTTTTTTCCAGGAATTCTGGTTCAGTATGGAAGCTCTTCAGCAAAACCGATCTAATTTGAATTAAATCACCATGTTATCAATCATATTTCAAAGTGGTTGTGGGTGAGGTATACGCATTTTTTACAATGTGATAACTGATCACAACAATGGCTAATACCGATATGATCAGTCCCGTTAATAAAAATATATCCCATGTTATTTCCACTTTATATTCAAATGTTTGCAACCATCGGTTCATGAGGTAGATTGTAAATGGAATAGAAATAACCAAACAAATCAATACAAGAAGAATATAGTCTTTGGACATAAGTAACATCAGGGATCTTTGCGAAGCTCCAAAAACCTTTCTTATACTGATTTCCTTGTTTCTGTTCTGCAAAGCCAATGATGCCAAAGCATAGAGACCCAATGAACTGATGAGTATGGCAATCAATGTAGCCACACGTACGATTTTATTTAAATTTTGATCCTGGGCATACAAGGCGGCAAGGGATTCATCAACAAATGAAAACGAAAACTCCTGATCCTGGGCAAGTGATTTCCAGACCAATTCAATTTTTTCAATAGCCTGTGGAATGACACCTTCCTGAATTCGTATCATGAGCTTAGGTACTGGAGAACTACTTACACCAATATTTTCTAACCCAGCCAGAATAGGTGATGGATCCATGGCCAAAACAAGAGGCTCTATTTTTGTATACAATGAATTATAATTAAAATCCCTCACCACACCAATTATTTCGTGATCTTGAAAATTTTTGCCCGGTAGTTGTTTTCCCATCGCACTTTCCCAGCCATATTCTTTTACTAATGCTTCATTTACAACAATAGATCTTCGCAAATCTGCAGGATTATTCTTATCGAAGCTACGGCCGTCTGCCATTTCTATGTCCAGGTTAGAAATATAATCGGCATCCACTGAGTTTAAATTAAAAGTCCTGTAAGATCCTGACTCATCGGTGTATCCTAAATTTGTCCATCCCCTCACCCCAAATGCATGGGAAGAAGTGGACACAGATATGATCTCAGGATGTTTTAATAGTTCGGTTTTAAAATTTTCTGCTATGGAAAAACCCTCTTTGATTCTCGAGGTCATATTTCCGGGAGATGTATTTAGCTGTACCATGACAAGTTGTTCTTTGTTGTATCCTAAATTTTTACTCCTGATAAATTCAAGTTGCTTTTGCATGATCAGAGTGCTTGAGACCAGGAAAACCGATAAAAGGATTTGCATTCCCACCAGTACTTTCCGAAGATTTTGTTTGCTATC
This sequence comes from Saprospiraceae bacterium, assembly GCA_041749255.1. Lineage (GTDB taxonomy): Bacteria > Bacteroidota > Bacteroidia > Chitinophagales > Saprospiraceae > JABDLO01. Next base: position 16,119 of record JBGTBR010000089.1, on the reverse strand, counting down.
TCCTGTTGTTATTTTTCCTTTCAAAATGCTGACAGGTTTAAAGCCTGAAAGTATGAATGCAGGGTAACTCCCCGCAACAAGACCTAAAAAGAGTAGAAGGAAACCCGAAAGTCCAAATAGAAATGCATTGGGTTCGAGGGTTAATGATTTACCGGCGAGGGTGTTAAATGTGTTTAGTGCAGCAAAAGCCAAAATAATTCCAATAAAGAGTGAGATGAGTGTAATGATCAATGATTCTCCAATAAATTGTCGTATCAGTTGAAGTCGGGCGGCGCCTGAAACCTTTCTGATGCCCACCTCTTTTGATCTTTTCATAGATCCCCCGATGGAGAGAGTTACATAATTAATACTACCGATTAAGAGTAGAAGTATTGCAATCGAAGCAAGTATTCTTGGATACCTGGGATCATTAACCGGAGCGATCCCTTCAGGAAAAAAAGTATTGAGATGTATATCAGTGAGCGGTTGAAATCCTACATTGTATTCACCTTCAAATTCTTCTCCAAAAATGTTTTTGAAAAAATTGGGTAATTTTTTTTCCAACCCTTTGATATCAGCTTCTGGATTAACCAGTACATACGTTTCTGGAATCACATTAAACCAGGCTGCCAGTGACGTTAACATTCGCTCACTGTAAATCATAGGGTAATTTAAGTCAGAAAGCAGGATCTCATAATTAATTGATGAGTTGCTGGGGATATTTCGAGTAACCGCCACAATAGTGTAATTCCTGAACTCATCCGAGATCTGTATAGATAAATTTTTACCTAAAACATCAGTAGAACCAAAATATTGAAGTGCAATATTTTCAGTAATGACAGCATCATCAGGTTTTTTTAAAACCTGATACCGATCTCCTGAAATGAAATCAAAATCAAAAACTTCAAAAAAATGCTCTCCTGCGATGGCAATATTCTGTGTCAACTTTTCATCTTTCACCTGTACTAAAGATGAGAAGGAATTGAAACGAACTTCCTGTTCGATTTCATTAAAATTCTCTAACAGAATCGGACCCATCGGAAGAGGGGTAACCGTGTTAAAAAATTGTTCATCTGGACCGTAATCTTCATTGAGCCATACCCGGTAGATTCTATCTGATTTGGAGTGAAAAGTATCAAATGTCCATTCATCTTTGACAAAAAGAGCAATGAGTAAAAAACAAGCAATTCCCAGACTCAGACCCAAAATATTTATGATGGAATGGACTTTACTTCTTTTAATATTTCTGAAGGCAATGGTTAAATAATGATATAGCATTTTATTTTATTTTTTATTTGTTTTGTACACTATTCAAATCTCAGTGAAAAACCGAATTATTTAAGGCTGACATTGGTTCGTAATAGCTTATGACATCAAATCAATCGAGTGAACCAAAATATTGATACCTGCATATAATTGACTTTGGACAAATTGTTAAAACGGTTTTTTAAAATGATTATTTACATATTTTTACAGCTACTTTCAATGATGACAATTTATTGACTTCTCAGACTATTTACAGGGTTTGCCAAGGCTGCTTTGATCGATAAATAACTGATGGTTAATATTGCGATAATAGCCGCCAGTAATCCTGCAACAATTAATAAGCCTGGGCCAATGTCAATACGGTAGGCAAAATTTTCCAACCAATTGTTCATCAAAATCCAAGCTACCGGAGCAGCAATTACAAAAGCAGCGATAACCAGTTTTGCGTAATCCTTTGTCAGTAGTATTACTACATTGGTTATGGTTGAACCCAAGACTTTTCTAATGCCTATTTCTTTCTTTCTTTGATTAATGGTAAAGGCCACAAGGCCAAAAAGCCCAACGCAGGCAATGATAACTGCAATCATTGCAAATAACCCCATGAGTTTGGCAGAAACTTTTTCTGCACGATAAAGCGCATCAAGATTGCTATCAAGAAAAGCGAAGATAAAAGGCTGATCGGGAGCAAAATCATCCCACATTGACTTAATCTTGTCAATAGTGGAATGCATATTGGTTGATGATAATCTCAAAGAAATATTTTGTGCAAATGGCTGTCCTTCCATACTGAAAATAGCCAATGATGTAACCTCTTGGTGAAGCGACTCGAAATTATAGTCATCGCTAATGCCAATTACAGTGAATTCCAATAATTGGGGTTCGTTATTCCCATTATCGGTTCTTCTCAATTTTGCACCAATTGGGTCTTCAAGATCTAACACAGCCACTGCAGCTTTATTGAGAATGACGGATAGAGAATCATTATAGTCCTCAGAGAACCCGCGACCTTCCACTATCTTGATTCCCAAAGTTTTCAGGAAGTGGTCATCACCAACTATGCTCTTGGTAGTAAGGATATCTTGCTGGCCTGGGATCTGAAACTGAACCCCAAAATGCAATCCTCCTGGCAAGGTGGAAGACACAGAGGAAGCACTGACTTCAGGCAGGGTAAGCAAATGCGATCTGAAAGACTCAGGATCCTCAATGACGTTGACCCGGTCTATTACCATTAGGTTTTCTTTATCAAAACCCAGTTGTTTATTTTGTATAAAATGCATTTGTTTATACACCACTAAAGTACTGGCTATCAACACTATTGAAATAAAAAATTGAAACACCACTAAGCTGTTTCTAATCCATAGTCCCTTGGCAGATGTTTTAAAAGCTCCTTTCATCACTACAGTAGGCTTGAGTGCCGAAATATAAAAAGCAGGATACAGTCCGGCCAATAGTCCGGTAAACACGGCTATAGCTAAAAACAAAGCCATCAAATCGAGATTTACGAACCCAAAAGCCAATTGCATTTGAGCCAAATCATTAAAAACCGGCACAAAAAGTTTAACCATAAACATGGCTAAGACGCAGGAAATTAATGCCACCAATACAGATTCAGTCAAAAACTGAAACACTAAGTTGCCTTTGCTCGAACCCATCACTTTGCGCATACCCACTTCTTTTGCCCTATCAGTAGATCTGGTCGTTGCCAAATTGACAAAATTGACGCAAGCTATGATTATGATAAAAAGAGCGATGGATAAAAACAGATAAACGTATAAAATATTGCCATTAGGCTTGATCTCAGACTCCAGTTTTGAATGCAGATGAATATCACCGATGTGTTGCAAGAAATAATTGTAACCGTTACCAGCCTGCATATATTCCTGGTATGATATGCCCAATTGACGTTCAATTTGCCCCGAGGCATACTTTTTTACAACAGCGGGAATCTTGGCTTCTACATTGCGTGGATCTGTACCTTCTGCCAGTTTCAAATAAGTATAGGAAGAAAAACCCAAATAATTGGGGATTTGTAAAAACTGTAAACCGGTGGCTGAAAGTAAGAAGTCTGCACGTATATGCGAGTTATTAGGAATATCACTCATAACACCTCTTACCTCTACCGAATTTCCGTCTATTTCCATGTTTTTGCCAATAGGGTCGACGTCTCCAAAATATTTGAGAGCGGTACTTTCTGAAATGACAATTGTACCTACATTTTTTAGTGCATTTTTTGGATCCCCCTTCAACATTTCCAGACCCAATAGCTCTACAAAATTGGAATCAGCAATAAAAATGTAGCCCTCTTCGAAGGTATTATCCTCATATTTAACTAATTGCCTGAAATTAGGCTGACCTATCAAACGGGTAGCTCCTTCCACTTCTGGAATTTCATTTGATACAGCCTCAGCAAATCCACTGGGAATGACAGCAAAAAAATTTACGTGTGCCGGATAAATTCGCTCTAAAACCATTCGGTATATCCTATCACCTTCCGGATAGAATTTATCATAAGAGACCTCATGCTTTACATAGAGTAGAATGACTACACTGCATGCCATGGCAACTGAAAGACCCATTATATTCATAATCGAGTAAGCCTTGGTTCTCAGCAAGCTCCTTATTCCCGTCTTCAAATAGTTTTTCCACATAGTAGATTTTTTAAAAAATTTGATTTTACTGGTATTTTATTTTTAAAGTGGTCTTCAATTTGACTTCCATCAAAACTCTTTTGTTTATTCCATTATGTATGAATTCTCTTTCTACTTTTAGTCGATCATCAGAAATGAAATCGCAATCAAATACCACTAAAAAGCATTGTCCTTTTTATTGCTATGATTTGTATCTTTTTTATCATCTCTTTACCCAATGTACTTTATTATTCATATCTCAATGAAATAACCGGATTGTTTAAGGCTGACTTCACTGCATGGTAGCTTATGGTTAAGAATGCGATCAATATGGACAAGAAGCCTGTAAAAATGAATACCCAAACACTGATATCCATACGATAAGCAAAATCATGTATCCAAATTGTAGATAACCAGTAAGCAAATGGAGTTGCAACGCAAAAAGCGATAAATACCAATTTTAGAAAATCTCTCGAAACCAATAAAATAATACTTTTTATATTAGCTCCAAGCACTTTACGCACTCCGATTTCTTTAGTGCGTTGTACCGTAGTGAAAGAAGCCAGGCCAAACAGACCAAGACATGAAATGATAATGGCAATGATGGTAGCAGTAGTTATCAGTTTGGCCATGCGTTTTTCAGCATTGTAAAAGCGCAAAACTGATTCATCCATGAACTGATAATTCAAAGGCTGATCTGGGTATATTCCATTCCATACGGCTGTAATTTTTACAAGTGCATTTTCCGGATTAAATCCATGCATGCCGGAAGAGCTTAATTTAACACCAACACATGCTCCATTTTTTCCGTTAAATATTGCCAGTGGTTGAATTTCATGGTGTAGAGATTGAAAATGAAAGTTCCTGGCAACCGCTACAATATTCCATGGTTGATCTCCTCCCATGTAAACCAGTTCTCCAACTACTTCATCTGCCGATTGAAAGCCCAGTTGCTTCATATAGGTTTCATTGATGATCACTTCTTTGATGCTGTCGACAGGATTAAAGTTGCGCCCTGCTAACAATTGTATATTGTATAGAGGAATAAAATGTACATCACCAGTTCTTCTGTGAACATTGTGTTTGACCTCTCCATTTTCTCCTTTATAGATCACCGTACTTGTGTTGGTTCCCTGGACTGCCGGTGGTGATTGGTGAACAGATATCGTTTGAACCTCAGCTATTTGTTGTAGTCCATTTACCATGGCATCACGCTTTGATAAATTCTCCCACCAGGGAGTGTAAAAGTATACAATTGCATCTTTTTCAAAACCCAGATCTTTCTTCATCATATAGCTGATTTGTAAAGAAATAATTATAGCACAAGCTATGAGGATCTGGGCAAATGAAAATTGAAAAACAGTCAGTCCTTTTCTTAGGTATACGGAAAGATTATTATGATCTGTACCGTATATTTTTTCTTTCAGCGCCTTGACAGGTTGGAACGAACTGATTACCATCGCAGGATAAAATCCGGCTAATGTGCCTACCACAAAGGTCAGTAAAGTGAGAAAAATAAAAGTATTTATCTCAAATACATATAATGTAACTCCTTTGGGTATAAACTCATTAAAATAAGTTAAAGCCATTTCCGACAAGGGTAATGAAACCAGCACAGCAATAAAACAAATCAAAATGCTTTCACTGAGATATTGAAAAATCAACATCCCTCTGGAGCCACCCATGATTTTTCTCAATCCGATCTCTTTAGCACGTTTGGTTGCCTGAGCAGTTGAAAGGTTTATAAAATTGACCGAAGCGATCAATAAAATGAGAATTGCCACTATGATAAGTCCTTTCAAAGTGGGTTTATTTGCTACAGCTCTGCTATTATCAAAAATACCCAGATCTTTGTTAAAATGTAAATCGCTTAAAGGTTGTAATTTAAATGTAGCTCTATAATCATTATTGGGATTTCGCTCTTCACTGGTTTTATGGATGTTGGGAATTTGTGCTTCAATGTCTGCTTTGTTTGTACCTTTTTCAAGTTTTATAAAAAATTGAGTATGACTATTGGTACTGCCCCAATCATCAAGTTGAAAATTATTTTTAAGCCAGCTTTGTTCTAACGTGGGAAACGAAATAAAGTCGGTGAAAACAAGGTCAGTATTCGCATCAAGGTCTTTAATAATACCTGCCAGATTTAAAAGAAGGGAGTCATTATATATCAGTTCACGCCCAATATATTCTGAATAGTCTGAAGCTTTGCCGAAATATTTTTCCGCTGTACTGGCAGTAATCACTACTTGAAAAGGTCTGTCCAAAGCGGTCTGGGGATCTCCGACTAACCATTCATAGTCGTTAAATACATTGAAATAATCAGATCCGGTAATGATGATATTCCAATTTCTTTCAAAGCGAACAGGTTCGCCCTGGCCATCCATTGATTTGACACTTGCGGTATAAGTATGAAAGTGTACCGAGGATTCTATACCGTTGAAGTTTTCCTTTACGTATGGTGGAACCGCCTCAGCTACCCCCCGGTTAAAACCGGAGAAGATGCCGCTAAACTCGGAATACATTCTGTAGATCCTGTCACCATCCCTGTGGAAGGTGTCAAAGTTTAATTCATGCTTGAGGATAAGAAATACAATGAGGCATGTACTGATACCGATAGATAATCCCAGGATATGTATTGCTGAAAACAGACTGTTTTTTGAAATATTTCTGATGGCTAGTTTTACAAAATTTCTTAGCATATCAAATTTAATTTATTCGTATCGTAAAGATTTTACAGGATCTGCCGATGCAGCTCTTATGGCATGGAATGAAATGGTCAATAAAGATATTCCAAATGCAGCTAAGCCTGTGATGACTAAAAGGAAAACACTTATGGATGTTTTATAAGCAAAGTTTTGTAGCCAGTGGTTCATTAAATATACCACAACAGGAAGAGCCAAAATATAACCTGCAAATACTAAAATAAGGAAGTCTTTAGAAATAAGAGAAAGCACATTTCCGGTAGTGGCGCCCAGAATTTTTCTAATCCCAATCTCTTTAGTCTTAAAAGTGACTACAAAAGAAATCAAACCGAATAAGCCAATGACAGCGATTGAGATGCCCAGAATAGCAAAGGTGGCAAATATTTTAGCCAGCCTTATTTCAGATTCGTATTGCCGGGGGAAACTTTCATCAAGGAAGGAATATTCAAAAGTATAACCCGGAAAATGATTTTTCCAAACTTCTTCCAATTGCACTAAAAGGTCTCCGGTGGATTCGGCATTGTACCTTATGACATATTGATTGGCAAACTGAGTTTGAGGACTTATGACCACTGAGCTGATTTCACTTTTTAACCCATGCTGGTGGTAATCCCGGATTACTCCTATTACCATACCTTTTGGTGCTCCTGAGGGTGAATCTATTCGCTTTCCTATTGCATTTTCTGGTGTGTCCCAACCCATGGCTGTCACACAAGCTTCATTGATAATGAGGGCATCTGTTGCTTCTTGCCCCTGTTCGCTATTAAAGTCTCTGCCGGCCAGCATGTGGAAACCAATGGTCTTAACATAATCAGGATCTGCCACTATAAACTCAGTGCTCACGCTTTCTTCCATTGTCTTTCCTTCAGGAAAAGCCACTTGACCTGCCCATCCATATTTTCCTGGTATCGCATTGGTGTAAGAAATCCGATCGACATGTGCCAGTGATGAAACATCATTTTTAAAAGCGGCATACGTTTTTTGCCTTTTATCAAATCCAACTGCTGAGGCATTTAAAAATACCACTTGTTTGTTATTAAATCCTAAGTCTTGTTTTGACATAAAGGCTAGTTGATCTAAAACTACGAGGGTGGAAATAATCAATGCTGTAGATATAAAAAATTGAAAAATAACCAATCCCTGCCTCAGCCTTACACCTGTTTTTCCCGTATGGTAATTTCCTTTTAGGATACCAATAGAAGATTGCCCTGAAATAATCCAGGCAGGATAAATCCCGGACAACAGACTCACAACAAACCAGATAATCAGAGATCCTGCTAAAACAGAAGGCTGTAAAAATTGAGACAGAGTAAAACTTCGGTCAGTAATGATGTTAAACCATGGCAGACTTAACAGGATGATGGTAATAGCCAATAGCAATGATATGAATGTCGAAAGGAAAGACTCTGATAAAAACTGTGTCACCAGTGATGCGCGCGAGGATCCAACGACTTTTCTTAAACCCACCTCCCTGGCCCGGAAAGTCGATCTGGCTGTAGAGAGATTAATGTAATTGAAACAAGCCAACAATATAATAAAGAAAGCAATCAACATTAGAATTTTAATTTGTTGGCCATTACCTTTCGGTCCCAGTGGATTTCCAGCAGCTTTTTCAAAATATATTGAAGGTAATGCATCATAGGATAAGGTTGCCCTAAGTCCAAAAGAACTGAAATGATCAGCCGCTTTTTCCATGTAAAGATCAGTAGTTTTATCTTTAAATGACACAAAATCTGCACCTTCCTGGAGTTTCACATAATTAACCATATTAAAAGAAAACCATCTGTCTTCCTGGTCAAAACCTGGATTGAAAGCTTTGAAAGTGGCAAATGATATCAGAATATCAAAGTCAATATGTGACTTTCCAGGAATTTCTTCTAATATCCCCGTTACCTTGAAAATCATGGTATCTGCAAAGATCAATTCCTTTCCAAATCCATCACCATCAAAAAATTTTTTTTCCATTTTTTTCGAAAGAACGACAGAATATGGATCTCTTAAAGCAGATTTAGGATCGCCATTTTTTAGGGGAAAAGAAAAAAATTCGAAAAAATTTTCTTCAGCGTACAAGAGGTTCTGATTGTAATATTGTTCATCGTGAAAAATAGATAGAGTCGGAAAAAGACGCATATAAATTACATCTTCTACTTCTGGAAATTCGCGCTTGAGAGTACGGCCAATTCCCCAGCCATTGGTAGCATTTTTACTCTCCGAGCCAGCACTCAAATCTAAAAGATGGGAATTTACCCTGTAGATACGATGAGAATTATTATGAAACCGATCATAGGAAATCTCTTCATAGACAAAAAGAAAGACCAAAGCACCAAAAGCAAGACCAATAGATAAACCCACAAGATTAACTATGGATATCATTTTATTTTTAAAAATATTCCGCCATGCAATTTTGAAGTAATTCTGTAACATGATATGTTCTCTTGAGTTAAAATAGGACATGGCAAACGATATGCCAATGGGTATCATTCGATGCTAATGGCACTTCTATCCTAATTTTTAAGCCAAATCTGTCCGATTTCGGATAAACATGACCGTATGCGAACATAGATGACACGTATGAACATTGGTCTCAAATAAGAAAGGAAATGCTGGTTTAAACCGATTCTGATTTATTTAATTTACATACCTATTGATAATGTATCTAGCAGTCGTACCATGCGCAACAATGGATACCATGATGACTACAGTAACCAATGCCAGTATTTGTTTTGATTGGTCAAATTGAGTGTGATATAATGCATATAATAAATAATATATCGAGCCGATTCCCCTTATTCCATAAAAGGAAATGATCATTTTCTTGGTTTTAGGTAAAGATGTACCCATTAATGCTACATATCCTGAAAATGGTCTGATGATGAAAACAATAACTACAGCTGCAGGCACCATATACCATTCAAAGTCATAGATAAAATGGTGCACAATATAAGTGCCCAATAAAGTAAAGAGGATGGCTATGAATACCTTCTCCATTTCCTCTGAAAAATCATGTAAATGTTGTAAGTTTTCATAATTTGTTTCTTCATGCCTAAAAACACATGCGGCAACAAAAACAGAAATAAAACCATAACAGCCAAGTATTTCCGCAATACCATATGGGATTAGTGTCAAACTCAAAGAATAAATTCCAATGGAAATTAAAGATTCATGTGTTGATAATTTTTTGTAGCTGAATACGGTTTTTGACAATGCCCATCCTATGATGGCACCTACAATGACACCCATCACTATTTTGTAGATAACGTCATACACGATCCAATCTACTAACCAAAGCGAAGGACTTAGACCTATCGCAGCCAATGCAATGGCCATATTGGTAAAAGGAAAAGCCAGACCATCATTCAGTCCTGCTTCCGCAGTAAGTGCCAGTCTTGAACTGGAATAATCATCTTCATGTGGATGTGTGGTTTGGATTTCAGAAGCTAAAACCGGATCAGTGGGAGCAATCACCGCACCCAGGAGAAGGGCAGTTGCCGGCACAAAACCCAGAGCCACCCAGCCGTATAAGGCCACTACTATTATAGTTAAGGGCATGGTAATAATGAGGAGTCGGGTAGCATACTTCCAGGTTTGGTATGAAAATGGATTTTTTAGTTTAAGTCCGGCGGAAGTCAAAGATATGATGACTCCCAACTCGGTCAATCGTTTTCCCAGGTAGGGTTCTTCTGCTAAATGGGGTAATGGTGAATGGCTCAAAAATGAAAAAAATACAATCGATAACCCGAGGTACACAATAGGGGAAGTAATGACTTTATCAGAAATTATCCTGGGAATTACGCTTATAGCTAATATGACAATACCGGCGTATAATAATACTATGTCATAAAGGTCAATAAGGGAAAATATGTCTGTATTCATAGTACTGTTACTTACTTTTTCTGATATTCACTTTTTGTCAATTAAAAATCATTTAATTTGATTCTGTAACTGAATTGAAAGTATGTGCACACATTCATGATCCTGCCTGATATTTATACCAGCACATTACATTATAATTTTTTCAAAGCTTTTTCCAGAAGATCTTTTACGTAAAGCTTACCATTATAATCCAGTTCGTGAAAATTAATATCAATATTGAATCCTTTAAGTTGTGCTTTCAACTGCTCTGCTTCAAATTGTTCATGGTTTTTCGGGCCTTTAACAAGATAGGTTTGGACTGGATAAGCAATACCTTTCATTTCGATTTCACCCACTTTCTCACAAAGTATTTCATCTTTAATTAAAGCATATGTATCTGAAGAAATAAGAATCTCATCTACAGGTGCCGCTGATTCAAGCCTGGCAGCTAGATTTACAGGGCCTCCGACTATCGTATAGTGAAGCCTGTCTTCAGATCCAAAATTGCCCACGGTGCAATACCCGGTATTAATTCCCATTCTTGCTCTTAGCGGTTTAGGAACCCCGATCAAACTCCATTCTTTTCTGAGTTCTTCAAGCTTATCTTTCATGTCTAGGGCCATTTTCACACATGCAATGGCATCTTGTTTTTCACCGAGGGATTCCGGATCACCAAAAAATATCATGATGGCATCACCGATGTACTTATCGATCGTGCCTCCGTGATCGATGGCTATTTTGGACATTTCATTCAGGTATTTATTTAATAACCTGGTAAGGACTTCCGATTCAACCCTGTCAGTCAACTCGGTGAATCCATGAATGTCAGAAAAGAATACTGTCAGTTTTTTGCGGTATGATTCAATTTTTACATCTCTTTTTCCTTCAAATATGGAGGTATACACCTGACGCGATAAATATTTGGCAAGTTTGTTGGATAGTGCTTCTAATTGCTCATTTTTAGTGTTCACTTCTTCATTTAGAATGGTCAATTCTTTTGTTCTTGACGATAACATCTCTTGCTGTTTGAGAATTTGTACTTCTTGTTTTTTACGTATACTTATATCGCGAATGATACCACAAAAAAATGGTTCATGACCATTATTCCAGGTAGACAGAGAAAGTTCAATGGGTATTTGCCTCCCATCTTTATGTAGCCCGGAAAGTTCTACAGTGTTTCCAATCACCCGGTGTTCTCCTCCTGTCGATACCCTTTTCATGCCACTTTCATGGGCTACCCTAAACTGTTCGGGAATGATGCAGTTGAGAGATTTGCCCAAAACCTCTTCTTCCATGTATCCAAATACGGATGATGCGTAGGGATTCCATGAAAGAATATTACCTGTTTTGTCAGCGGTAATAATGGCATCATTAGCTGATTGAAGGATTGATTTTAAACTTTCTTCTGAAGCCCTAATAAGGTCTTCTGCCTTTTTCCGCAAGGATATATCCCTGATTATTCCCGCGTAATATTTGCATTCTTCTGTGTTCCAGGTTGATAAAGAGAGTTCAATTGGAAATTCCTCACCATTTTTTCTGACACCTGCCAATTCTGCAATCTTACCTATGACCCGTGGGTTTTCTCCACTATTCACCCTGTCCATTCCCTTTTCATGCATGTCCCTGAATCTTTCAGGTATAATGGCATAAAGAGGTTTTCCAATCATTTCTTCTGCTGAGTATTGGAAGATGATTTCTGCCGCATGGTTCCAGGTGAGAACGACTCCATTTGAGTCAGTGGATACTATGGCATCAGTAGTACTTCCGGTGATGGCAATGCAATAGGCCAAATAATTCTTCACGCATAGTGAGATATCTGTTTTGATCACCGTACTAAAATACCATTTTTTTCAATTTTTAAATGAATACTTAAAAATTTAGTTACTTCTATAGTTAGTTGTGGTAAATCAGGAAACTTGTTTTTTTATAGCTGTTTTTCTCAGCAAAGTTCCTGTAAGTGAGCCTAATCCTCCTGTGATCCCACCAATCAGCCCAGTCAATATATAAACTAATGATCCCGGAATTCCCCCAAAAACGAGACCTATTGAATCTGATACTGAAACGTGGGTACCCAAATTTTGCCATAAAGCCATCATTGTCCAAACAGTGAAAAGAGCTATAAATCCGATTACAAATGATCGAACGAGCTCATTAATCAAAAAGTAGCCTATTATAAATGTTGCTAATGCTCCGACCCACCAGGGAAGAAAAATTAATGCAAGCCATCCTAAAAGTATGGTCAGCACCAAAGCCATATTATTTTTGCTCATTTTCTTGTCAATTTAATGGTGTACAATGCATCTACATCTTCTGGTTTTTTAACATCTTTCAATTCATGGTATTCTCCTTTCGACCATTTTTCAATAGATGTTCTGTAATATTTGCTGAAAGGATTTCCTGATTGCCCACCAGGAAAAATACCCCATGCTTTTGTATTTTCTTCCAGAGAAACGATCATTCTCCAGGAAGGTCCGTTAGATGCATAACCGGTGGCATTCAATGCATCCGTGTGACCTGCCAATGGCATATCCAATGATGAAAAGGAAGGAATTCGGGCCAGGTGATGAATTTGGAGTGGACGCAATTGACCCCATTGTATGGATTTGAACTTGCTCACAACATTGGAAAGGGAATCTACTGTGGCTATGAAAGAACTGATCACGATGTCCTTGAGTGTTTCTTTATCATCAGTATTTATCACGTTGAAAATATTGTGTTCAGGATTATGAATCATAATATCAATTAAAGCCCAGTCTTCAGGCATCACTACCGGAATGGAATCCTTTAATGCCAGGATCTCATCAAATGTTTTGTTGTAGATATGATGAAAAGTGATCTCATAAATCGATGCACCTTCACTATCGACTTTGTAAGATAAGTCCCAGTTTTTAAGCGTTTGCAGATATTCAACCTTATCATCATCCCAGTTTTGATCGTTAAGGATGGACAGAATCAAAGGCAATGACTCTTCTGCTTTTTTGCTAAAAGAACTAAACTGCAATGCCTTCATGTCATCAATGGTGAATACATCTTTCCCACTAAGTGCTTCATTTAATGTCCGGTTTCTGTAATGTTCAAATTTACCATTATAGTAGTAAGGATAAGTATCATCGGTTGATCGTTGATTAGCAGATGAGATAAATCCCCTCTTTGGGTTAAGAACCTGAGGAACCTGAATTCGCGGTATAAAATTTTCCCAGTCATTGGATGATATACTTCCATCTTTGATATACTTCCCATCCAGAAAAGTTTTAGCCGGAAATTTACCATTAACCCTCAGAGCTATATCTCCATTTTTCGAAGCAAAGCCAAAATTTTGAGCTGGAGCCAAATAATGCGAAGTATTTTGCAGGTATTCATCGTAATTTCTCGCTTGCATTCCTGCTACAAATGTCATGTATTCCGGTGACTCCGGCACATCGTGAGGTAGCCATCGCATCGCGAGGTCTTTGCCGTCAGTAGTAGTATGTGCTATAGGGCCCCAATAAGTATAAATAACTGTATCTATTACATCGGCCCGGCCTTTAACTTTGATGGTTTCTAATCTAACGTCAGCTTTTGTTTCTTTACCGTCCAATTCATATATCAGGTTTTTTTTATCCAGCCATTTTATCTCAAAGAAATCTTTTATGTCCCAGCCTACATTGGTCTCTCCCCAGGCAATACTGTCATTAAATCCCATCATAACTCCCGGCATACCTGGAATTGTAACACCGTAAACATTATATTCAGGAGTGTGAATACCTATTTCATACCACACAGAGGGCAGGGTAAGTGTCAAATGAGGGTCGCTGCAATATATGGGGGCACCAGATGATGAAAGTGTTGATGCTATGGCCCAATTGTTACTTCCCGTACCTTTAGGCGATGAAGGAAATGAGGTGGCATTATATGTTTTATCTGTACCGCTCCATCCCATGCCCTCTTCAATAACTAATTCTTCAAATTGATAGACTACTTCTGAAGGAATGACCGGATCTACATTTTGGGGTTTTTCCGGATACAAAGTATGGTACATATCTTCATCAAGCATAGCTTTCAGATTGGTAAATTCAATGTCCTTTCCATAACCGCTTAATACGTCACTCATCCACTTGAATACTCTTGCAGAATGCTGTATCGTCCATTCTTCGACCGGCATACCTGTTAATTTAAATTCTACAGGAAGATCCTTTTGATTAAGAGAAGAAAAATAAGTGTTGATACCTTTCATATATTGAAGCACTTCAGGATTTTTATCAAAATGCTTGCTCCATCCTAATTCAGAGTTCTCAACTGCATAATTCATTCCTTTCCTTCTCTGTTGCATATCCAGATTAAGGACACGGTCTCCCAGTATTTCTGATAATCTCCCGGAAGCAAATCGATTGATGAATTGAAGTTGAAAAAGACGGTCTTTTGCTTCGACATATCCCTGTGCAAACATCGCATCTCCGGTATTGGAAGCAAAAATATGTGGAACCATGCGCTGATCGTAAACTATGATTACTTCGCTATCCAGACTATCGAAAGTTAATGTTTGATCTTTAAAGTGAATATCTTTCTCACCATTTACCCATACTCCAGTACTTGGATTTAGTATATGACCCAAAGCGGGAACAGACGGAAAAACGGAGGATAATTGGCCATTAAACAACATGATCACAAGCACAGTCACAAGCAGTGAAAGTAAAAATCTGAGAAAATGAATCATTTTATAGGATTTTGGAAGTTCTATTGAATCAAATATAAGGGAAAAATAGATTTGAACACCACTAACGAATAAATATAAATTCGTCAGCCGTCGAGTGAGATTGAGAGAACAGGTAACCTTCAAGATTAAATGATTTGATCTGTTCGACTTTTTCTAGCTTATTGTCAATAATATATCGCATTAACAACCCTCGTGCTTTTTTTGCATGGTAAGAAATGAACGTAAGGGTTCCATTTCGATCTTCTTTAAATTGAGCTCGAAATATTCTTGCATTCAGATTGTTTTGCCGGATAGACTTGAAATATTCGTTGGAAGCCAAATTGAGTACTTCGTCCATATTCCATTCCTGTAAATCCTCTTTTAAAGCCGCCGTGATTTTGTCACCCCAATATTCATATAGATTCTTACCGCGCGGGTTTTTCATGGCAGTGCCTATTTCCAGTCTGTAAGGTTGCATAAGATCCAATGGCCTCAAAACGCCATAGAGACCCGACAAAATGCGTATATGCCTTTGCGCAAAAGCCAAATCATCTTCTTTTAATGTTTCTGCTTCCAGTCCAAGATACACATCTCCTTTAAAGGCCAATAGAGCAGGGCTACTGTTGGCCAGGGTAAATTCTTCAGAGAAATCCTGGAATCGGTTGTAATTTTCTTCAGCGAGTTTATCGCTGATCTTCATCAATTTTTTGAGTTCCTTTCGATTTTTTTTTCTGAGGTAGCTGATTAATTCTTGCGTTTCTTTATTAAATCTATGAAAAGTCGTACCATTTATATTTTTACCTGCCTGATTGTCGATGGTCTTGGCAGGTGATGTAAGTATAAGCATAAAAATGTACTGTTTAGCGAGCTTTAAATTAATCTATGAGTCCACTCCGAAAAGTTAAAAGAACAAATATGATAAAATTTTGATATATAATGAGTATCTTGGGGAAGATTCAAAAAGCATAAGGTATGTTAAAAAAGTCATCAGAAACAGCACAGTTAGATATCTTTACTTCAC
>JBGTBR010000088.1:0-28587 GCA_041749255.1 Saprospiraceae bacterium | reverse complement strand
TCAATAGACTACAGATACAACGGTTGATAACAACAATATTCACTTTTATAACCTGGGACTCAAATATTTTTCAAAAATCCACCCGAAATCAATTTAAATGGGCTTAATAAAAAATGGGCTTTTCAGAGTGGACTCAAGTTTCAATAAATAAAGGAGCAATGGTATCGTGAACTCCCGTGTTTCTCCCCCATCCTTTGAGCAAAGAAATGGCCTGTGCTATTTGCTGATGGTCTTCCTCACGCAGATGGAATATCAATTCTAAATTGACCATATTTGGCGAAGTCATGTTTACAGGGTAGGTTTGATCGTACTTAATTTCCTTAAATTCGCGATATGAAAGACTGTCGATATTCTCCAAAAGTTCAAGCAATCGTATACTTCTGTTATTGTCCAGTCCTTTATTTTGATACCCCATTACTTTGTTTAATGCAGTTTCATTAGGATTGTCCATGGGCAGAGATGCATTGTAAGGTGTGTTATTGGTGTTAAATACTATTCCAGATACTGGATTTATTATTTGTGGCAGAGAATCAATGGGAATGAGATCAGAGTTCCAGAGTGTTGCTGAAGTATCTCCCGGAAGTACCTGACTCCATTTGTAATTGGGATTCCGTGCGGGAATATTTCCGTTACTAATAAAAAACAATGTGTCTGTCCTGTCGGCATATACAATATTTGTACAAGGAATTCCACGCATTTTGAGAACCCTGTAAAATTCGTTGAAATTTTTTGATTTATTCATCCTGTACCACTGCTCAGAAGCATGTATCCTCTGTCCTGCCACCAGTCTCCAGGCGAATGTGCCCTCTGAAGTTTTAAAAGTGGGTCCGTATACACTGCGATAAATTGTTCTGCTTACCGGAAACTTCAAAGGTCCCCATATCCTGACTTTGGTTTTATATTTTACTTTTTCAAGTGAATGCCATTGACCATCGAAGAAGTATTGATCCTTTTTGGAAGGGTGCATGGTAAGTCTGTACACATCTGAAAAGTCCGCATGATTAACCGTATGCGCCCACCCCAGGTATTCATTTACACCATGAAAAATGGTGACTCCCCCTGGAAACGTACCTCCTAAAACATTCATGCCCTCATCACTTACAAGATGAGCTTCATACCAGGAATACCATCCTTCCAATGGTTGGTGTGAATTGATGGCGAGATATGTATACCCGTCATTGGTCAATTTCTGGCTTATTGCAATGGCATTTGAACCTCTTTGTTCTCCCATGCGATCGGATACCTTCTCATCTAAAATTGTACTAAGATCGGCAAGAGCCCCGGTCATTTGAGCCACACCCAGCATATATCCTATGACGATATCTTTAGAATGTAATGGAAAAAGTTTTTTCAGTAATACCTTGTCAGGGTTGAGTTTTGCGTATTCGTTGACTCCTTCTGCATAACTGTCCAGTACTTTTTTGAATTCTACGGAGATATCAGTTTCATATTTTTCATTAACTATTTCCCTGAGCCCCATAAATTGAATACCAAAATCCAAAACAGCTCCATCTTTACCTTTGAGCTCAGCAAACATACCCTTTACAGCCAGCATTTGTTCCTGAATAGTTAAAAAATCATCTTCACATTGTGCCCAGGCTAAACCGTAGGCTACATCGGCATCCGTTTTACCATAAATATGAGGTACTCCCCATTGATCTCTTGTGATTTCCACATGGGGATGCTCCTCCCAGGAAACTGCTTCTTCCGAACATGAATACAATAATGAACTGAGAAGAGCCAATAAAAATATACGCATAATCAAACGGTATTATAAAATGGAGAATTACTCAATGAAGAATGAACGCTTCAGTTAATAAAGGTACAAATAGATAGGAATTATCAGATCGTGAATCATTAATATCTGACTAAATTATGATATCTTTTATAAAAGTTTTTGAATAAACATTTTTATCGATAGGCTAAAAATGCAGTTGTTCCCATTTTAATTCAGGGTGGGATTTTAGTCAGGATAAGTTGGTAGAAATGAGATGTAATTATTTTCCTGGTAAAATAGATTCTCTCGCTAATTTCATGGGAATTGAAACACACTTCTTTTCCATATAATCCATCATTTGAATGACGATGGATTGTGATGTTTGATCCAGGTTAGCCAATTCTTTACTGAAAACGGTAGAAATAGCTTTTTCTTTGATGGCTCTCACTTCAATTGGAACCTGTTGCATAGCTCTTTCAATTTTTCTCTGCTGGAATATGGTTTTAAAAGATTTTAATTTTTCTTTGATGACGTGCCTGGCATTGATAACCTCTTTTTTTCTGAATTCAAGGTTTTCCTCAGCCATTACCCTTAGTTGTTCTATTCCCACATAGTAGGTATCAAAATGTGATATGACCTCTTCATCCACATTTCTGGGAACACTGAGATCAATGATCACTTTTTTTCCCATCTCTTTATTTAAAAGAGACTGATACAATGGCATATCTATAATAGAATAGGTTGATGACGTGGTGACGATCATTACATCAAATCCTTTGTCGTATTGAGACATTTCACTTAAATGGTATGCAGGAGCATTGAGCAATTTACTTATTTCGAGGGCATTGTCCAGGTTTCGATTAAAAATGACTGCATTGGTATAGCCCTGTTTGTGAAGGAATTTTGACATAAGGGTATTCGTTTCACCGGCACCAATCATAATAATTCTTGCATCCTTATTAGCCTGGAATGCCATCAATTTTTGCACAGCCAAAAAAACGATAGACAAAGGTTTTTCACCAATTTTGGTTTTGCTGTATACTTCCTTTGCCGTGGATACTGTATGCTTTTCAAGCAATCTCAGATTGTCACCTGTAAGTCCGTTTTCTGCACACCATTTATAAGCATTTCTAAATTGTCTGAATATTTCCCGTTCTCCCACCACCATAGAATCAACAGAAGAAGCCACTTCGAAAATATGTTTGACCGCACTCTCTCCCTCATACACTTTCGCAAAACGATTCAATGCATGTAAATTTTCCTCAGATAATTCGGGATTTACTTCTTTAAAAAAGTCAATCAGATAATTGGGCGACCAGGCTGATTCTTTAAACATGATAAAACTAACTCTATTGCAAGTGGAGAGATACATTAACTCATCAATGTTAAATTTCTCCTTAATTTGGAACAGTCTTTCTTTCAAATGTTCCTGATCCTTATGGGTGATGACGAAATAACCAATTTCATCTACATTGAGATCATTATGGGTAATGGTGATTATTTGAAAGTCTTCTATCATACTCACGCAAATGTAATGAGGATTAATAAATATTTTGTCACATATTTGTAAAGAATCAAACATAAGAAAACATGATTACCGTAAAATTTTCAAGTAATAACATTGCCACGATGCCTATTTGACTTTATTTATATTTTGTCTAAATAAGTATTACCATTTTTGTGTATGCTTGTTTGTCATCGGGAAACAAGATCATCATCAGATATACGACACCTCTTGACTAAAGGACTCTTAATCATATTTTTTTAACATTATTGTGATAAAACGCCAATACTCCTTCGGAATCCTCCAAGACAAGCATGATCTATAAAAAAGTCACAATGGCATGTGAGCCTTTTTCTTAAAATATACCAATCTGTATTACCTTTGCCACTCTAATCAAAACAGGAAGAATAAATACTATGTACAGAACCCATAATTGCGGACAACTTCGAATTGAAGATTCAGGCAAAACAGTGATCCTTAGTGGATGGGTGCAAAAGTCAAGAGACCTTGGAGGCATGACTTTTGTAGACCTTAGGGATCGGTATGGAATTACTCAATTGGTATTTAATATGGATGAGAACGCCAGCCTCTGCAATGAAGCCAGGAAATTGGGCAGGGAATTTGTCATTACGGCTAGCGGAATCGTTCGGGAAAGAAGTAATAAAAACCCCAATCGTTCCACTGGAGACATTGAGATTGAAGTGACTTCACTTACCATCATAAATCCGTCAAAGGTACCTCCCTTTACCATAGAGGAAGAAACTGATGGAGGCGATGATCTACGCATGAAATACAGGTATATTGATCTTCGAAGACCTGAATTACAAAAAAATATCATTTTCAGGAGCAAACTGGCATTGGAGACCCGGACTTATCTCGATCACCATGGTTTTGTAGAAGTTGAAACCCCATTTCTTATTAAATCTACACCTGAAGGTGCCAGGGATTTTATTGTGCCATCCCGTTTAAATCCGGGAGAATTTTATGCACTCCCCCAGTCTCCACAAACATTTAAACAGATACTCATGGTAGGGGGTCTCGACAAATACTTCCAGATTGTCAAATGCTTTCGCGATGAAGACCTGAGAGCTGACAGGCAACCAGAGTTTACACAGATTGATTGTGAAATGTCTTTTATTACTATAGAGGATATTCTTACAACCTTTGAAGGACTGACAAAACATTTATTTAAAAAAATAAAAAGCATTGAACTTCCCTCTTTTCCTAGGATGACTTACGATGAAGCTGTAAGGCGATTTGGTTCTGATAAACCTGACCTGCGTTTTGGTATGGAAATCATCGATATGAATGAATGGGGCAAAAACAAGGGGTTTGTGGTATTCGATCAGGCTGAACTCATTGCAGGCATTTGTATAGCTGGGGTGGCTGAAAAGTACTCCAATAAAGACATGAAAGAACTTACAGAGTGGGTTCAAAGGCCTCAAATAGGTGCTAAAGGTCTGGTATATGTTAAATTTCAGGAAGATGGAAGTATCAGGTCGACTGTGGGTAAATTCTTTTCTGATGAAGAGTTGCTCAACTGGGGTCAAAGTATCGGAGCCCAAAAAGGGGACATCATTCTGATATTGGCAGGTGATTCTGAAAAAACCCGAAAACAATTGGGTGATCTTAGATTGGAAATGGGTAGAAGACTCGAACTCATTAAAGAAGGTGATTTTAAGCCGCTTTGGGTATTGGACTTTCCATTGCTCGAGTGGGATGAGGAGACTTCCAGATTTTATGCCATGCATCACCCTTTTACTTCTCCAAAGAAAGACGACATTCCAAAAATGGAAAGTCAAGATCATAACGTATTAAATAGCATTAGAGCCGATGCCTATGATTTGGTGATCAACGGTGCTGAAATAGGTGGTGGTTCTATCAGAATACACAATAGAGACCTGCAATCCCGTAACTTTGATCTCCTGGGATTCACAAAGGAAGAAGCCGAAGCACAGTTCGGTTTCTTATTGGGTGCTTTTGAATATGGGGCACCTCCACATGGAGGTATTGCTTTTGGGTTTGACAGATTGTGTGCCGTGATGAATGGACAATCCAGCATAAGAGATTTCATAGCTTTTCCAAAGAATAACCAGGGAAGAGATATGATGATCGATGCACCTGCTAAGATCGAACCAGAACAACTGACTGAGTTAAATCTGGAACTAAAAGTAAAACCTATACCGGATTAAATTTTCCCAAGTCATTACGTCTGATTTATTCTATCTCAAGGAATAGCCTCGATGAATATCCCATACATGGATATTTTTAGGTATGTAAGGCCATCATTTACTATTTCATAACAATGCTTATATCCGTATTTTCATTGATATAAAATTTACATTTATTGAAATTTGGAGCCTTAAAAGTAATCTTAGGATTATTTGAAAAACCATAAGGTTCTTTAGGTATTCCAGGAAACCTGGTGTCCAACTTTCCGTTAGCATTTACATCATGAAATAGGGCAACAGCATAGTAACCCTCAGGCATATCTTCAAAAACCAACTTCCCATCAAATTCATTTAAAGGTAGGATCAGCTCGCGAAAGACCAATTCCTCCTTTCTGAAAGTATCTTCATGGTCATATAAAGCGACATAAAAATGCCCTTCCTGGGATTTTACACCATCCAGGTGAATGGTCAAAGAAAACTGACTATGAATAACAGAAAAAGTCAAACACAATACAAAGGTTAAGTATTCTCTCATATGTGTGCAATATTTAAAAAATGAAAATGATTATCAATATAGTAAAGTATAAAAAATGAATTATAAAACCCACCCGTTATGTATTACTTTAAAGTTTAGATTCAATCATAAACGTTGTGAAGTGTGTTGCCATTTTCCAACTTAGAGTTTTTAATACATAAATAACGTTTTATGAAATGAAAGTCAAAAAATAGACAAATTGGCAGAATATTGATTTTGGAATGAATTCTGATTACAATAATCTTATCTTTGCATGGCTTAATAAAAAGGAATATCAATAATTTACAATGTTCCACCCTTAAGCTTTTATAAAAAAATTACTATGCTCAATATATTCAAAAAAATCTTCGGTACAAAGTACGATCGTGACGTAAAACAATACCAACCTGTAGTAGACCAGATCAATGAATTTTACCAGACTTATCAGGAGCTTTCCAATGATGCTCTACGAAATAAAACCTTGGAATTCAGAGACAGGATAAGTGAATACCTAACAGAAATCGACTCAGATATCGATAATTTGGAGATGCAGTCTATCGATGAACCCGACCTCGAGGTAAAAGAAGAAATGTACAATGAAATTGATAAACTTCGCAAAGAAAGAGACAAGCACCTGGAAGAAGTTTTAAAAACACTTTTACCTGAAGCATTTGCCGTTGTAAAGGAAACGGCAAGGCGTTTTATGCATAATGCTACCCTTGAAGTTACCGCAACAGACCATGATAAAAATATCGCTGCTGCACATAGCTATATAAAAATTAAAGGAGATAAAGCCATTTGGCATAACCAATGGATGGCAGCAGGTGGTGAGATTACCTGGGATATGCTCCACTATGATGTGCAGCTTATCGGTGGCATGGTTTTACACGACGGTAAAATTGCTGAAATGGCCACAGGTGAAGGTAAAACCCTGGTAGCTACTTTGCCGGCATATTTAAATGGACTTTCCGGACTGGGTGTTCATATCATAACGGTCAACGATTACCTTGCCCGAAGAGACCAGGAATGGGTGGGACCCATATTTGAATTTTTACTCCTCACGGTCGATTGCATAGATAAGTATCGCCCACACACACAAGGCAGAATCAACGCATATAAGTGTGATATTACATATGGAACCAACAATGAATTTGGATTCGACTATCTGCGGGACAATATGGTCAGATCAACAATTGAATTGGTGCAGGGTAAACATCATTATACGATTATCGATGAGGTTGACAGCGTGCTGATCGATGATGCACGGACACCACTTATCATTTCAGGACCAGTACCTGAAGGGTCAGAAGAGCAGGAATACAATGCGCTCAATCCTAAAATATTTCGATTATTGGCTGCTCAACGTAAATTGGCAGTGGATTATCTGGCTGAAGCTAAAAAACTCTTTAAAGAAGGAACTACAGGCCATGAAGAAGGTCAAGCCGGAATGTCATTATTGCGAGCCTTTAAAGCCCTTCCTAAGTCGAGACCACTTATAAAGTTTTTAAGTGAAGATGGCGTGAAGGTTATGCTTCAGAAAGCTGAAAATTTTTACATGCAGGAGCAAAATAAAAACATGCACCTCGTGGATGAACCTTTACTTTTCACCATTGACGAAAAAAATCGAAATGTAGAACTGACCGATAAGGGTATTGAGTATTTGTCTCGGGGAGAGGAAGATCCTAATTTCTTTATTATGCCGGACATTGCGTTGGAAATGCAGGCTTTGGCAGAAAGAGAAGAAGAAGCAGGAAAAAAACTAAGAGAAGAAAGAGAGCAGCTCATTCAGGATTACTCCATCAAAAGCAGAAGGTTGCATTCTGTAAGTCAACTACTTAAGGCCTATACCTTATTTGAAAAAGATCAGGAATACGTAGTAATTGACGGCCAGGTAAAAATCGTCGACGAACAGACGGGAAGAATGATGGAAGGCAGAAGATATTCAGATGGTTTACACCAGGCTATCGAAGCCAAAGAAAATGTCGATGTAGGTAACATCACCCAAACCTATGCTACCATTACACTCCAGAATTATTTCAGAATGTACCATAAACTCGCAGGTATGACCGGTACTGCTGAAACAGAAGCAGGAGAATTTTGGGAAATCTATAAACTGGACGTAGTGGTTATTCCTACCAATAAACCCATCGTCAGAGAAGATAAAGAAGACCTAGTATTCAAAACCGCCCGCGAAAAATTTAATGCAGTAATAGAAGAAATACAAAATCTGACCTCCAATGGCAGGCCAGTACTTGTGGGTACTACTTCAGTAGAAATTTCTGAATTATTGAGCAGAATGCTCCTCCTGCGAAATATTAAGCATAATGTCCTCAATGCCAAGCAGCATCAAAGGGAAGCTGAAATAGTAGCAGAAGCGGGAAAAGCTGGAAATGTAACCATCGCAACCAATATGGCTGGTCGGGGTACTGATATAAAAATTAACCAGGAAGTAAAAAAAGCCGGAGGTTTAGCCATTGTTGCCACAGAAAGACATGATTCCAGAAGAGTAGACAGGCAGCTCAGAGGCCGGGCCGGAAGACAGGGAGATCCTGGTAGTTCCCAGTTTTATGTTTCGCTGGAGGATAATCTGATGCGGCTCTTCCAGTCCGAGAAAATTGCGAAGATGATGGACCGCTTAGGTCATAAAGATGGAGAAGTGATTCAACATTCCATGGTTACAAAGTCGATAGAAAGGGCACAAAAGAAAGTCGAAGAAAACAATTTTGGGATCAGAAAGAGACTTCTTGAATATGATGATGTAATGAATATTCAAAGGGAGGCCATTTACAGCAAGAGAAAAAATGCACTGCAAGGAAAGAGGCTGTCTGTAGATTTGAATAACATGTTTGACGGTATTATTGAGTCTATAGTTTCTGATAACAAATCACAAGGAAATTACGATACCTTCAGAACCGCTTGTTTACAAATACTAAGTCTGGATCCGGTACTGGATGGAGCGACCTATACTGAGGCTGATGTCGATGAAATCATCTCTCTTTTTAAACAAGAAGTAAAAGAGTATTATGCACGTAAGTCTGAACAAATTACCCAAATCCTCTTCCCGGTCATAAAAAGAGTCCATGAAAATGAAGGGCATAGATATAAAAGAATTGCCATTCCTTTCACCGATGGCCGCCAGATACCTTTACCCATTTCAGCAGATCTAAAAGTAGCAGTAGATAGCAAAGGCAAATCCATCATGAATGACATTGAAAAAGCTGTGACACTCGCACTGTTGGATGAATCATGGAAGGAACACTTGAGGAGTATGGACGAACTAAAAGATTCTGTACAGTCCGCTTCTTTTGAGCAAAAAGATCCATTGGTTATATATAAAATGGAAGCCTTTAATCTGTTTGAACAGCTTATCTACAAAATCAATTATGAGGTATCAGCGTATCTCATGGGAGGAAAACTGATGATTGACACTGGTCAGGGTCTTCAGGAGGCCAGGGAGCAAAAAACGGATCTAAGCCAGGTTAAAACAAGCCGGGAAGAACAAGCTATGCGAAGTGCTGCTGAAGCAGCGGGTAACCAGGCGTCAAAAGTAGAAACTTTCATCAGGCAGGAACGTAAAGTTGGAAGAAATGAATCCTGTCCTTGCGGAAGCGGTAAAAAGTACAAACATTGTCACGGAAAATAGCTAACCCTAATCTTTAGGGGTAAATCAATGTACCATCTGTTGAAAACTGTTGGCTTGCAATTTAGATAGATTTATAATTTTATTGAAGCTTTAAAGTAATAATACATACTAAGCTTTAGTTAATAAAGCAAATTTGTTACATTGCCTTTGTTTTTGTAATGGCAATGTCATCCCGAAAATAACAACAAAAACATGGACAACAATAGACTCGCCCAGTATATTGATCATACTATATTACATCCCAAAACTACTTTAAAGGATATAGAGATACTATGCAATGAAGCTGTTCAGTATCATTTTTATGGGGTATGTATTCCACCATATTACATCGATCAGGCTAAACGAATATTAGCACCGTCTTCGGTCAAAATAGTATCCGTGGCAGGTTTTCCACTCGGATTTGGCAAAACAAACACCAAAATCGATGAGCTAATGAAAGTAGCCGATGCAGGTGCAGATGAAATTGATGTAGTTATGAATGTAAACGCCGTAAAAAATAATGATTTCGAATACCTGAGAAATGAAATTAACAGTCTTGTTACAGCTTCAGGTATTAAAAGTGTCATTCTGAAAGTTATTTTGGAAACATGTTATCTCACCAGTAAAGAAATAGAAACAGTGTGCAGAATATGCATGGAAGAAGAAGTTCATTTTGTAAAAACCTCTACTGGATTTGGAACCAAAGGTGCCGTATTAGAAGATATCAAACTGATCAAAAGCATTGTAGGCGATAAAGTGAAAATTAAGGCCTCTGGTGGAATTAAAAATAAAGAACTGATGGTACAATTTATCCAGGCCGGAGCCAACAGAATTGGTACATCTTCAGCCGTTAAAATTGTTCAGGAAAAATAAACAAGATACAATGGGAAAAATAATATTGATTTTTATGTTTTTATATGGCTTCATTAATTTAGGAGCTCAAACGGTACAAATTGTTGAAGAGGAGCCCATTAAAAGAATGATGGCAAGGTATATAGAAAGCAACAAATCGAATGGAATCATCAGAGGTTGGCGAATTCAAATCATTACAACCAATGACAGGAGAAACATGGAATCGGCAAGAGCAAGATTCCAGGGATTATATCCTGGAATACCCATAACATGGGAGCATGAAACCCCTTACTACAAAGTTAAGATTGGTGCCTATAGGGATAAAATTACCCTGCAGCCATATTTACAAATGTTTAAAAAAGACTTTCCAACAGCTATACCCATCATGGATAATGTGAAAAAATCTGAGTTGATTTACTGATGTCAACGAACAGGTATTCCCCCACAAAAGTCAGGAGTAAAGGAATTGACTGGCTTACGTTGTCTCTTTATCTGAGCCTTCTGGTTATTGGGTGGATGATGCTATACTCTGTAGAGCATCAACCGGGCAATCCATATGCATTTATTGACTTTTCTACACAGATAGGCAAACAAACCATTTGGGTAGGAGGAGCTATACTTGTCTTTATCATATGTATGACCATAGACTGGAAGTTTTGGAACACTTTTGCTTATCCGATTTATGTGGTTTCTTTGCTTTCCCTGATAGCCGTTTTGATATTTGGTACCGAAATTAATGGTGCTAAAGCCTGGTTTACTTTTTCTGGATTTTCCATTCAACCGGCAGAATTCACTAAATTTGCCACAGCCATTGCCCTATCGAGCTATATTAGTTATTATAAAAGTAGTATTACCTCGTTCAGAACCGTTTTCACCAGTTTAGCCATCATTTTTGTGCCCGTTATTTTTATTGTTTTACAACCTGATGTAGGTTCTGCTATCACGTTTATATCATTTTTTCTTTTACTGTATCGGAGAGGACTATCACCTATTTTTTACATATTGGGATTCTGTTTTATACTTATTTTTGTGTTTTCACTAACCATTGGCCCTGAAGAAGTCAGTCTCATGGTATTATTGATTGCTTTCATAGTGTTGTTGATCAATATTCAAATGCCTTTAAAAAACCAACTTATCACGGTAGCAGGAGTTTCATTAACTGCTTTCATTCTGTATTTTATTAATCCGTTTTATTCACTGATTCTTTCCGGTATTGTTGTTGTTTTCTTTTTATTTTCCCATTTCAGAAGGAGAAACTTTAGCATACTCACTTTGGCATCATTAGCTACTTTACTTTCTATTGGCTTTAGCTTTGGTTCCAGTTATGCTTTTGAAAACGTACTCAAACCTCATCAACAAGACCGTA
Organism: Saprospiraceae bacterium; assembly: GCA_041749255.1. GTDB lineage: Bacteria > Bacteroidota > Bacteroidia > Chitinophagales > Saprospiraceae > JABDLO01. The sequence continues at coordinate 16,841 of JBGTBR010000088.1, read as the reverse complement.
TAAACGTTTGGCTTCGACCTGAATTGTGTGATCCGAGAGGCTCATTGTACAATATCATTCAATCGAAAATGGCCATAGGTTCTGGGGGTTTTCAAGGAAAAGGGTTTTTAGGAGGTACCATGACAAAACTCAATTATGTCCCTGCACAAACCACAGACTTCATTTTCAGTACAGTAGGCGAAGAACAGGGATTTATAGGCAGCATGAGTATTATAATCATATTTGTAGTTCTCATGGTAAGAATTACAGTAATTGCAGAAAGAGCCAGGTCGCCTTTTATCCAAAATTTTGCCTATTGTGTTGCAGGAATCTTTTTTATTCACTTTTTTATTAATATTGCTATGACTATGGGCTTGATGCCTGTAATAGGAATTCCACTTCCATTACTGAGTAAAGGCGGCTCTTCCTTATTGGGATTTACTATATTAATTGCCACTTTGTTAAAAATGGACCTGGACAGATAATGCAATTTGAAATTCTTGCTTCCGATCGATTATCCAAAGCTCGCGCTGGCACCTTTTTGACAGCACATGGCTCCATAGATACGCCTGTTTTCATGCCTGTAGGTACCCAGGCAACCGTGAAATCAGTACATCAATCTGAGCTCGAAACAGTACTTCAAGCACAAATCATTTTAGGAAATACTTACCATCTATACCTTCGCCCGGGAGCGGATATCCTTCATAAGGCGGGTGGGTTACATACTTTTATGCAATGGAAAAATCCGATACTTACAGACAGTGGCGGTTATCAGGTCTACTCTTTGAGTGGAATGCGAAAAATCAATGAAGAGGGGGTAGAATTTCAATCTCACATAGATGGCTCTAAACACTTTTTTAGTCCGGAAAAAGTCATGGATATTCAACGAACTATTGGAGCGGATATCATCATGGCTTTTGATGAATGTACTCCATATCCATGTGCTTACGACTATGCAAAAAATTCAATGCTCCTCACCCATAGGTGGTTAAAAAGATGTATTCAACATTTCGATCAATCAGAACCAATGTATGGATATAAACAAATACTCGCACCTATAGCACAGGGAAGTACTTATAAAGATTTGCGAATCCAATCAGCTCATTTAATTTCAGAACAAAACAGGGGTATCAATGCCATTGGTGGACTTTCCGTCGGAGAACCTCACGATGAAATGTACGAAATGACATCCATCGTTACAGACATTCTTCCCTATGATAAGCCAAGATATTTAATGGGAGTAGGTTTGCCGGAAAACATCCTTGAATGTATTGCCCTTGGTATTGACATGTTCGATTGCGTACTTCCATCAAGAAATGCCAGGCATGGTCTATTATATACATGGGATGGAATTATCAATATTAAAAATGCAAAGTGGAAAGAGGACTTTTCACCTATTTCGGTAAAAAGTACCGCTCCCACCAGCAATACATTTTCAAAGGCCTATCTCAGACATTTATTTCATGTAAAAGAACTTTTAGGGTTTCAAATGGCTACTATTCACAATCTGACATTCTTCCTCGATTTAGTCAGAGAAGCCCGAAAACAGATTATTTCAGGTGGTTTTAAAGAATGGAAAGATCATACAGTCAAAAAGATCTCTGTGAGGTTATAACAGCAAGGATTTGGTTAAATAATTCAAAAATTATAGTATTTCCCTGGTATTTACTCGTAGAATCGTTGTACTTATATAGATATTTACATTGCAAAACAGGAAAGCATCAAAAAGATAGACATATATATCATTAAAAAATTTTTAGGTACTTTCTTCTTTACCATCATGCTTAGTACTTTCATAGCCATTGCTATTGATTTTTTTGAAAAGATTGACAACTTTTTGAATGCAGAAGTAAGTGCCTGGTATATTTTTACCCATTATATTCTGACATTTATACCCTGGATCAATGGTTTATTATGGCCCCTTTTTACATTTATTGCTGTTATTTTTTTTACATCCAGGATGGCAAAAGATTCTGAGATCATTCCCATTCTGGGTGCCGGTGTTAGCTATGGCAGGTTTCTCGTACCCTATTTTATAGCTGGTGGCTTTTTAGCTTTGTTGCTTTACTTTGGCAACCACTACCTCATACCATATAGCAATAAAATAAAAACAGAATTTGAAAGCGAGGTTTTCAAAAAAGGTTATAAGCAAACCATTGATCATGTCAACATACATTTTTATATCAATCCCAATGAAAAGATTTATGTGAGAAATTTCAGAACTTCAGATACACTGGCACAACATTTTAGACTCGAAACATTTGATAGTGAAGGAAAACTTATAAAAGTTATGAAAACAGATCGCCTTACCTACAATAAAGTAACGGGTGGCTGGACACTTAAAGGATATGAAAAAAGGCAGATTGATGATATGTATGAAACTCTTGAAAGATTTCCTCAACAGGATTTAGACACGATATTTCCCTTTACTCCAGACGATTTTGTCAGGTATACCAAGCAAAGAGAAATGTTGAGTACACCTGATTTGATTACTTTTATAAACCTGGAAAGAGAAAGAGGTATCAATGCAGCACAAAATTATCTGGTAGAATATTATCGGAGAACTTCACACCCCGTAACATTAATCATTCTCACTATACTTGGAGTATCTATTGCCAGCAAAAAAGTAAGGGGCGGTATGGGTCTGCATATTGCGGCAGGTGTAATATTGGGGGCTCTACTGGAAGTACTAAGTAAATTTTCTATGACCTTTTCGTCAAATTTGGGAATGTCTGCCTTTTTAGGTGTATGGTTTCCAAACATTATTTTTGTATTTATTACTATATACCTCGTTACGAAAGCCCAGAAATAAAGCTTGTACAAGCTTTCTATGATTATTTTTTGTCTAAATTTCAAAACTCTTGTAGAAATTGCTTATCTTTTCCCACACTTTATAAAAGTATTTATCATAAAATACTTTATTCCATGTTGTGCTGTTAACTTTTATTGCTCATTAAACACATTATTATGGATAGGCGAAATATGCTCAAATGGACAGGAATTCTCGGCGGGTCAACGCTTTTAAATGGCCTGCAATACCTGGAATCGTGGGATAACAAAATTTCAGGGTTTCATATAAAAATGGGTGATTCTGCCGTTAGATTGAGCTCAAATGAAAATCCTTTTGGCCCTTCTGAAAATATGCGTAAAGCTATGATGAAAGGTATGGATGAAGGTTATTTATATCCCTATGGCAGAATTGGTGAATTGGCTGAAATGATCGCAAAATCTGTAAATGTACCTAAAGACCATATCGTGGTCACTGCAGGTTCCAGAGAAGGTCTTAATACAGCGGGACTAACTTATGCCGCCCAGGGTAAAGAAGTAATAGCATGCAACCCTACTTTTAAAGCACTACTTTCCTACGCGGCTCAATTTGGAGGCTATGTAAACAATGTAGACCTTGATAAAAACCATAACTACGATCTGAATACCATAGAGAGAAGGATATCCAGTCATACCGGACTTGTTTTTGTTTGTAATCCCAATAATCCGACTGGAACTATCGTAAATGGCAATGACTTGAAGTCGTTCTGTGAAGAAGCTTCTAAAAAAACCATAGTATTTGTCGACGAAGTGTACAACGACTATATCGAAGAACCCAATTACCCAACTATGATCGACATGGTCAGGGAAGGAAAAAACGTCATTGTAGCCCGAACATTTTCAAAGATATACGGACTCGCCGGCATCCGCATTGGCTTCCTGGTAGCAAGACCTGAAATCGCCTCCAGACTTCAGGCTAATCAACAGGCAGGAGCGAATATCATGGGAGCTTTTGCCGGTATGGCAGCCCTGGAAGATCGTGATTTTTATAAATCAAGCCTTGCAAAGAATAAAGAAGCCAGAGATTTTTTATATTCTGTTTTTAATGATATGGGATTGGAATACCTTCCCTCACATGCTAATTTTGTATTCTTTAAATCGGGGAGGCATATCGAAACCCTGATTGATCAGATGAGAGAACACAATGTAATTATCGGACGCCCATTTCCACCTATGACAAAATGGTGCAGGATCAGTACCGGTACTATGGATGATATGTATGCGTTTGCTAATGCACTTAAAAGTGTTATGGCTTAATAATTCAAGGGTTAAAAATATAAAGAGTTGTAACTACTGAATATCATATAAGCACTTAGTTACTTAACCAACATTCCATCCGGCCAATGTTCAGCCGGTGATATAAAACTCAATTTACCATTGTCATCTTCTGCCATTAGTACCATACCTTTAGATTCCACTCCTCTGATTTTCCTGGGTGCCAGATTGGCGAGATAGCTTACTTTTACACCAATGATCTCTTCGGGTTTAAAGTGCTCCGCTATCCCGCTTACAACAGTGCGTTTTTCAAATCCGAGATTGAGTGTGAGTTGTAACAACTTATCCGCTTTAGGTACTTTTATGGCCTCAACAATTGTAGCAGTTCTGATATCCATTTTGAGAAAGTCTTCATAGCTGATTTCCTCTTTGACCGGACTGGTGTTTGTATCATTTTGTTCCGGATTTCCTTCAAGCTTTGATATTTGTTTCCCAATAACTGAATCCTCTATTTTACTGAATAAATGAACAGGCTCTCCTATTTTATGACCTGCAGCAAGTATGTGTTCTCCTTCACTCAGGCTAAACATAAGGTCATCCCATTCTCCTTGTTCCTTTACAGGTACCAACTGGAGTAACTTCCTCATCCTGTCAGATGTGCCGGGCATGAATGGCTTGCAAGCCATACTTAAGGCAGCAACATATTGCAAACACAGATTCATGACCACTTTGACTATTTCAGGATCTTCCTTTATGGCTTTCCAGGGTTCATTGAATTGGAGTATTTGATTTCCTTTGGCTGATATCTCCATTAATGATTTTAAAGCGGATCTGAAATCAAAGGCTCGTATGTGCTCTCCTATGGATTGTAAATCATCAAAAAGCCGTAACATTTCCGAATCGTGAAATCCATATTCACTTTCGCCGTCTGGTCCGACAAAATCTTGATTTTCATCAAATTCCGGGACAAATCCATCATAGTATTTATGTGTTAAAACCACGACCCGGTTTACAAAATTGGCCAGATTATTAACCAGTTCATTATTGTTCGCCTCCTGATAACCCTTCCAGGTAAACTCACTGTCTTTATGCTCCGGCATATTTTTAATCAAATAATATCTCAATTCATCTATTTGATCGGGAAATTCTTCTACATACTCATGAACCCAGACAGCCCAGTTTTTTGAAGTGGATATCTTTCTTCCTTCAAGATTCATAAACTGGTTCGCAGGTACATTTACAGGTAGTATGAAACTGCCTTCTGCCTTGAGTATTGTTGGAAATATTAAACAATGAAAAACAATATTGTCCTTGCCGATAAAATGTATCAATGCCGTTTCTTTATCTTTCCAGTATAACTCCCAGTTTTGACCATGATCCATCGCCCATTGACGTGTAGCAGAAATATATCCAATGGGTGCATCCATCCAAACGTACAATTTCTTTCCTTCTGATCCGGGGACATGTGTAGGGACATCCACTCCCCAATCCAAATCTCTGGTCATAGCCCTCGGTTGCAGACCTTGCTCAAGCCACGAACGACATTGACCCATCACATGATTTTTCCAGTCTTCCGGATAGTGCAACTTCTGACCATCCAACTCTCCGGTGTCAATCCATTCCTTAAGCCATGTTTCATACTTATCCAAAGGAAGATACCAGTGCCTGGTTTTCTTAAGCACCGGAGTATGACCCGTAATAACTGAAATGGGATTAATCAACTCAGTGGGACTAAGAGAACTTCCACACGATTCACATTGATCACCATATGCCTCGGGATGATCGCATTTTGGACATGTACCTGTAATGTAGCGGTCAGCCAGAAATTTACCAGCGGTTTCATCGTAATACTGCTCACTTTCCAACTCTGTGAACTCACCTTTTTCATAAAGCGAATTAAAAAACATCTGAGATGTTTCGTGATGCAAAGGATCTGAAGTCCTGTGATACATATCAAAAGAAATGCCCACTTTTTGGAAAGTGTCGCGAAACAAATTGTGATACTTATTAATTATATCCCGGGGTGATTTGCCTTCTTTGGCAGCTTTCATTGTTATGGCTGCACCATTTTCATCACTTCCACAAATGTAAACAATGTCTTTTCCCATAAGCCTTTGAAACCTGACGTAAATGTCAGCGGGAAGGTACGCCCCTGCAAGATGACCAATGTGCAAAGGTCCATTGGCATAGGGGAGTGCCGAAGTAACCAGATACCGTTTAAAATCAACCATAATCATGAGTTTAATGGATAACAATAAAATACAACTACCAAGCTGTAAAGCTATACCTTTAATAGGTGAGCAAAACCCGTGGAAACTCTCAGGAAGGCAACTAATGTAAAGTGGATGTAAAGTTAAAAATACAGGTCAACATTCTCATACGTAAACCTGTGATCCTCCAACTCCAATATGGAGCTGAATCTATTATCGGTTATTTATGTGTCAAATATAATTAGATCCGGTCAAAATTCAAGGATTATGTAAAAATTATTACGGTTAATTTTTAAATCGTATATTGATTTTAATCAAGTTTAACTTCATCCCCTGTGACGACTCAAAATGATATATGTAATACTCTCTTTTCTCCCTTCATATAAAGTGATGTGCCTATTGTGCAACATCTCTGTATGTTGGAGCATTGAGAAGTCTTACTTCTTCAGTCAACCAATCCCTGATCTGCTTGTAAACCTCTTCATGTTCAGGTTCCTTTAGTAGCTCATGAAAGCATCCATCCCATTCAATGATCTTTTTATCTTCCGACTTCACATTCTCATACATTTTCCTGCTGCCATTGATGTCAGAAATTTTGTCTTCCGTACCATGTAATATAAGTATGGGTAAAGTAATCTTGCTAAAATGTTGATTCACATATTTCACAGATCTTAAGAGTTCCAATCCAAGTCGTGCCTTGATTCCTTTATTATAAATCAATCCATCATTCAAATACGCTTCCATTACTCCCGGTGTGCGGGATAAAAATTCAGCTTTCAGTTTTACCGTTTTTAATCTGGGTAAATATGTACCTAAAAAATGAGAGACTCTTATCAATGTAGGTGAGTAGTTTTTGTTATCAATTCCGGCAAGAGGAGATAAAAGAACCAGACCGCCTATAAAATTTTCACCCCTGTCTATAAGAAATCGGGTTGCAACCAAACCACCCATACTTTGCCCTAATATAAATATAGGTAATTGGGGATTAGAAAATTTATTAATGATCAATTCTAAATCTGTAACGTAATATTCAAATTGACGTACAAATGCTCTTTCCCCCTCTGATCTTCCATGGCCTCTTAGATCAAATCGTACTACTTCTATGCCTGCCAGGTTTAAGAAAAAAACAAAATCATCATATCTGCGAGCATATTCAGCAAAACCATGGACCAAAAAAACCGTAGCCGCAGGATCTTTCACAATATCCTTATAAACCACAAGTGACAACTTATCAGAAGTGACCACTTTCTCAATTATCATATTACTTCTTTTCATAATATAAATATACGGGATCGTTTGTAATTTAAAAAGGATTTTTAATTCCTATTATTCTGTAACGGCTCATTTTTATGGATTGATAAATGCCAAACCTTGAAAGTTCATAGCAAATAGCTTTTTGTAAGAACTCAGCTATATGCTATTGAGTTGTAAAATACAGGTTGTATTCAGTATAACAAGGCTGTTTAAATTTTGAAAGAATGGCAACTATAATGCAAAAATAGATGAAGTTTTGCAAAATATTGAATAATTATAGCCAAATCTGAATTTAGTTAAGCAATTACATCCTTTTAAAAACACTTTTCACCGGTTAACAGTACAATTCAAGAAAAAGGGAATCTATTATACCTGTGTTTCTTATTCAACCCATTTTCACAGATTCAAATCGTTAAAGTTCGAATAACGAAAATTGCATATAGATTCTGAATTGCCTTGAGGTTTTTACACCACTTCTATACATATTTCTACCCTCCAAAATCATCAAAACTTATGTTCTCCTCCGGAACCCCTAAATCATCAAGCGCTTTTAACACCGAAGCATTCATAGCAGGAGGTCCACAGAAATAATATTCAATTTCTTCTGGTTCAGGATGCTGGTTAAGGTATTTTTCTAACACTACAGGCATAATAAATCCGACGAAACCATCTCCTTCATCCTCAATACTTTCCATAACCTTCCAGTTATCTTCAGGAAAAGGGTTATCCAATGATACAAAGAATTTAAAATTTGGAAACTCCTTTTCTATTTGTTGGAACTCATCAATATAAAATAATTCCCTTCTTGTTCTACCTCCATACCAATAGCTAACTTTTCTGTCTTTGGTTTTTAGAGTATGAAACAAATGGAATAAATGTGAGCGCAAAGGTGCCATTCCCGCTCCTCCACCAACATATACCATTTCTTTCTTTGTTGGTTTGATAAAAAACTCACCATATGGGCCTGAAATCACACATTTATCTCCTGGTTTCAATCCAAAAATGTAAGATGTACAGACACCAGGATTTACCTCCATCCAGTCATTTCTTGCTCTATCCCATGGTGGAGTAGCTATCCTGATATTCAATTTTATAATATTCCCTTCAGCGGGGTGGTTGGCCATAGAATACGCCCTGAATTGTGGCTCATCATTTATCATTCTGAGTGGCCATAAATTAAATTTATCCCATTCAGACCGAAATTTTTCAGGGTCATCATGATAATTCGGGTGGGCAGTAATGTCCATATCTTTAAAATCTACCGTAATAACTGGCACATCTATTTGGATATAACCCCCGGGTTGAAAATCCATAACCTCTCCTTCAGGAAGCTTAACAACAAATTCTTTTATAAAAGAAGCCACATTGTAATTGCTAACAACCTCGCATTCCCATTTTTTTATACCAAAAATTTCTTCTGGTATGCGTATTTCCATGTCCTCTCTTACTTTCACCTGACAAGCAAGACGCTTTCCTTCAGATACTTCTTTTCTGGTGAGATGATTCAATTCTGTTGGGAGCACATCTCCACCACCTGCATCAATATGACACTCACACATTGCACATGTACCTCCACCTCCACACGCACTTGGAAGAAATACACTCTTATCAGACAAAGCACTCAATAAAGTAGACCCGGGTGATACCAATAAAGGGTGTTCCGTGTCTCCATTAACTATGATTTTTACCTCGCCCTGAGGCACCAGCTTTTTTCTTGCAAAGATCAACATAGTTGACAATGCGACAATGATACCGCTGAAAACCACAAGAGCCCAAATCACAGGCATTATTGAAAACAATCCTGTTAAAATCATTTTATTTCATTTTTATTCTTGTTAAAAAGCAGCAGGATCTATACCCAACAAACTCATAAACGCCATTCCCATTAAACCGGTAAGAATGAAAGCCATTCCCAGACCTCTCAATGCCGGAGGTACAGCTGAATATTTGATCTTTTCTCTTATGGCAGCAATGGCTATAATGGCCAGAAACCAGCCAAAGCCTCCTCCCAATCCAAATGCCACTGATTCCTGAAAATTATACTCCTTTGACACCATGAAAAGTGAACCTCCTAAAATCGCGCAATTCACTGTAATCAATGGAAGGAATATACCCAATGAAGCATACAGTCCCGGAGAAAATTTTTCAATAACCATCTCTACCAACTGTACCATAGAAGCAATGACGGCAATAAAAAGTATCAATCTCAAAAATGTGAGATCGAGTTTAAAAATACCTGTCTCCCCTAAAAGATGGGTATTGATCACCCAGTTAATAGGCATGGTTATTCCCAACACAAAAATGACAGCAAGACCTAAACCCACTGCAGTCTTCACAGTTTTTGAAACCGCCAGATAAGAACACATGCCTAAAAAATATGCCAAAGCCAAATTTTCAATGAAGGCCGATCTTATAAATATATTTACTAATTCTCCCATTGTTTTCTTTTTTTCCTTTATCTTAAAAAATAGCCATTACATCTTTACGAAACATCTACCAGGTTGGGTCGCCATGCTCTGTGTATCCAGATCAAAACACCAATTACAATCATAGCTGAGGGAAATAAAACCATCAGATTATTGTGAGCGTACCAACTCAGCCAACTTATTTCACTGGTATTGATCATGTATTCAGCACCGGGGCCAAAAATCATAACATCCATTAGACTTCCCTTTCCAAAAAATTCCCGTACTACAGCAACAATAATGAGTATAATACCATACCCGACTCCATTTCCCAGTCCATCTAAAACGGATCTGTAAGGGTCATTTCCCATTGCAAATGCCTCCAATCTACCCATGATGATACAATTGGTAATGATCAATCCGATAAAGACGGATAATTCTTTATAGATGGGAAAGTGTATTGCTTTTAAAGTCAGTTCTACTACAGTGACCAAAGACGCTATAATCACCAATTGAACAATCATCCTCACCTGTTTTGGAATATATCTTCTCAGCGCAGATGTAATAAGATTCGAAAAAGTGATTACAAATACAACAGCAATGGCCATAACTAAGGCTTTGCTCACCAACGTAGTAACAGCCAGGGCAGAACATATCCCCAGTACCTGAACAGTAATGGGATTATTGTCGCTGATCGGATCTGTAATTAAAGCTCGTTCCTTTTTACCGAATTGATACTGTGTCTTTTTAACTACCTCGGGTGCGGTTTTTACCTCGGCCATTTGTTTTACAATTTTATATTTGATTAAGAATTCTTCAATTTATTAAAATAGGATTCATACAATGGAATCCAAATTTTGAACATATCGTTTACTCCATCTGCTGTAATAGTGGCTCCAGACAAACCATCAACCTGATTAATATCGTTTCTGGCACCTCCCTTCACTGCATTTACTGAGGTGAAATTACCTGATTCATCATACAGGGTTTTTCCTATATATTGATTTTTCCACTGAGTATTATCTTTAATCTCAGCCCCCAATCCCGGAGTCTCTGCTTTATGGTCAAAATCAACACCAGCTATGGTTTTCAGATCTTCTTTCAGTGCAATATTACCCCAAATTTCATCCCAAAGACCACTTCCTCTCATGGAGACTATATAGAATTTAGCACCATCGTTTGCAGTATATACATAGATAGGTAAAACCCTATCTTTAGGAGCAAGCTTTCTCTGTTTTGCCATATCGATTTCTTCCGCTTTAGAAGCTCCAAATGCCCTTGCCATCACATCCTGTTCTGAAAGTATATTTCCATTGATATCTACAACCACTTGCTCTATTTTGGTATCAAATATTTCCTGGATGTCCTCATCACTCATTTTGGATATATTGCCCTCCATTTGATCTCCGAGCGCTGCCAAAATAGCTTTCTTTGCATACAAAGCCTCATTCTTTAAGTGTATGGGTTTAAGCACAGTGTAAAGAAGTGATAAAGAAAGAGCCACTATCGTAGTCATGATAAACACAAATGTGTATATGTATCTTGTATTAAGCACTTTTTAATCTTTTTTTCATGTTAGCAGATAATACATAATGGTCTATCAATGGGGCAAAGGTATTTAGAAACAATATCGCAAGCATCCATCCCTCCGGATAAGCCGGGTTCATGACTCTTACAATAATACCAATAAAACCAATCATAAACCCATATATCCATTTACCGGTATTTGTAGCACAGGCTGTTACAGGATCCGTTGCCATAAATGCAGCCGCAAATAAAAAACTGCCAATGTAGGCATGGTAATACCAGGGAACCGTCATAAACGGTGTTGCACCCCACGCATTAAGTATCATACCCATGACAAATCCACCAATGATGGTGCTGACTATGATACGCCAGCTTGCTATACCGGTAGCTATCAAGAATAAAATACCAAAAATGATAAAAGGTTTACTGGTTTCACCAATAGATCCTGGAATGGTACCCCACCATAACTGACTTGTTGTATAGGTGTTGGTCACATTTTCCCATCCTCCCTGAAATGCCAGGGCAAGAGGAGTTGCCCCACTATATCCATCTACTACCGAAATTGTTGTCTGGAATGGCTCCAGACCCATCCAGCCAAATAACGTATTGAAAAAACCTGTATGCCACCAACTGTAATCAACAGCCGCTCCAGCCTGCATCGATTCAAAACCGGAAACCCAAACATCATCTCCGGAAATTGAAGTAGGATAGGCAAAGAATACAAAAACCCTAGCAAGTAGAGCTATATTCCATATGTTCATTCCGGTACCTCCAAAGGCTTCTTTGCCCACTATTACTGCAAATGCTACCGATATACACAAAATCCAAATGGGAATATCAGGAGGCATAATCAACGGTATGAGTGCACCGGATACGAGAAAACCCTCCTCTATGCCATGCCCCTTCTTGTAGGCAAAATAAAATTCTATCCCTAAACCTATAATGTGCGTCCATATAAATATGGGCAGCAATTGGATCAAACCATGAGCGAGTTTTAAATGAAATCCTTCCAGAATTCCAAGATATTGTCCCCCTGCAACAAAATGCTGATGTCCAATATTATACGTTCCAAATAAATAACATAATTGCAAAGCGATCACAACGTGAAACATGGTTCGCTTCAAATCGATTCCGTCCTTAATGTGAACTCCTCCTTTTGTAACAAAATTAGGAGTATAGGCAAAAGTGAAAAACCCATCATACAAAGTATGAAGGAAAGGACTTTTATTTTTATCCGGTTCTATTTTTTTAAAAAAATCAATCAGACCCATTATTTAGTATCGATTCTTATGATTAATAATTATACACTGGTTAAGATTGTTCACGCATCATGTCCAATCCCTGTCTTAATATTTTTTGTAAAGGCATTTTAGAAGTGCATACAAATTCGCACAGTGCCACATCCTCTTCTGTTAGCTCGACGAGACCCAATCCTTCCATTTTTTCAAAGTCATCGGTCATTATAGCTTTCATGACATGCTGTACATAAATATCCATAGGTAATACTTTTTCATACTGGCCTGTCATGACAAATGCCCTTCTTTCACCATGGGTATTGGTATCACCTTCAAATTTAAACCCAGGAAATAGAAAATTGGGAAAGGTATTTGATACAGACGGCCTGGGCGTTATAGGTAACAACCATCCGAACATCTCATAATAATTACCTTCTTTTATAGCTGTAATCGTATTGACTCCCATATCCAGAAAATCTTCAGCTGTTACTTTATTTCCGGCAAGAACATGACCACTTATGACCCGGGTGTTATCGTAGTCTATTTTTTGGTTGCCCAACAAATCACCTATATTGGCACCTCTCATAGTTTTGATGAGTTTAGGTGAGGCCATTTCACTGCCCACCAGTCCTACGATTTTCTCTGCTACATACCTTCCACTCAAAAACATTTCTCCTATGGTAATGACATCATCTACACGGAGAGTCCAAACGCAATATCCGATTCGTATTGGCTCAATATGATGTATTTGAACACCTACATTGCCGGAAGGGTGAGGCCCTTTAAACCAATGCTTTTCAACTCCATTGGCCTGAGTAAATGCTCTGGATGGTGAAGTCTTCAGATTAGCACTCAACCCCAGATGAACTTTTCCGGAAGTCAATTTTGCCAATACATCTAAACCCTTCTGGAATGCCGTTTCATTACCTTGTACAAGAATATCTCCTGGCACAGAAAGAGGTGCCGTATCAAAAGTAGATATAAAGATATTATCAGGTATATGAGTCCTCATCGGGACAATGTCAAACGGACGTTCTGTGATATGAACCAACAGACCCGATTCCGCCATAAAATTGATCAACTCTTCTCGTGAACAGTTTTGTAAATCCGGAGGAGAATTTCTTCTGAATTTTTGCTCCTTATCTGCCAATATGATCACATGTGTAATCGCTCTCTTACTCCCCCTCCTTATTTCAACTACTTCACCACTAACCGGTGCTACATATTTGGTATTGGGATCGGATTTATCAAAAAATAAGGCATCCCCTGCCAATATTTCTTGTCCTTCTTCAACTAGGAGCTTTGGAATGGGAGCAATTCCCCTGAAACTGATTGGTTTAACCGCATAACGAGCTGCATGCATTTCCTCTATTGACTCAATGGGTGCCTCACCAGCCAACAAGATATTATGTCCCTTTTTTAAATTGTAAAAGTTACCTTCTTTTATATAAGAGGGTGGCCTGGAAGTGAATATCTCACTAAATCTGGGAAACAATGAAAAATTGTTCTTTTTGGTATTTACACCTCTTTTGGCAGCTTCTACCTGCAAAAGATTATCTGTGATTGAAAGTGATATCCACACAAGCAGAATGACTCCTGTCGCTATCAGAGAATACAAGAGAAGGGAGCTACCACCTCCCGACCCCTGGCCGTATACTTCTCCAAAACCAAGCCCTGAAAGAATAAGCGTCAAGGCCCCGTATTTGATTAATTTCAATGCCTTTCGTTTTTCAAGATTATAAAATCGCCGCAAAGATAATAAGCTTTCTCATATTCACAGTTTTACAATGAATATACCTACATTCACTCATTATTATTTAGACAAATTTTAAATAGTTTTGTTCATGTCTTCTTCAAAGACAAGTTGTAAGCTAAAAAATGTCGTAAACATGCCTGATGCCATAAAACTTTGCTTTACATTGACATTTAATTAAATGTAACTACTCAGCTATAACTCCGGAGGAGTTAAATATGAATAGCACCGGGTTTCAACCCGGTGTTATTTGACGAATCAGAAATTGTTTTGGCATGATTTTTTGCTAATTTGAAGCTTATTATCCCTGAAATAGGGATATATTTGTCTGAACTATTGCAAAAATCATGACAAAACAACTCATTTATACCGGATGCTGAGTAGTTACAATTAAATCAATACTCATTCACCCCTAGGATGTGCCTTTTTATAAATAGCCTGAATTTTAGCTAGAGAGTTATGTGTATAAACCTGTGTAGCTGCCAGGCTTGAATGTCCTAATATTTCCTTTATGGCATACAGGTCGGCTCCATTGTTCAATAATTGGGTTGCAAATGTGTGGCGTAGAATATGAGGACTTTTCTTTTCCAGGGTGGTAATTTTACCCAACAACTTATGTATAGAATTATATACATATTTTGGATACAGTTTTTTCCCCTTTGGTGTTATAAAAACATAGTGACTTTTATTTTCTGCTATATGGCTATCTCGAATGTGAATAAATCTGCCTAAATCTTCTAATACTTTTTCCGAAAAGGGAACAAACCTCTCTTTATTTCCCTTTCCGGTTACCTTTATGACTTTCTGATAATGATCAATATCTTCATTTTTGAGATGGATGAGTTCAGCTCTTCTCATACCCGTATGATAAAATAAAACAAACATGATCCATCCCAATACCTGGTCATAACGTTCAAAATCAGTATACTTTTCGACCAGTAAATCAGGCTCGTCTTCTTTTACATATTGTGGGAGTGTCTTCTTAATCTTAGGTGAAATTAATTTTTCAGTTATATCGATATGAATGACACCTTGCCGAAGCAAATACTTAAAGAATGTTTTAATAGAGGAAATTTTTCTGTTAATGGTCTTATGGGTGATGGATTGACTTTTTAAGTAAACAATGTAAGACCTTAGATGAAAAAAGGATGTATTCTCAAAAGTTTTAATTTCATATTGTGCGTCCAGGTATTCTTTTAGTTGATACAGATCTACCCGATATGCTGTAAGGGTGTGTTGAGAGTACCTCCTGTTACTTTGTAAGTAAATAATAAATCTTTCAATTATTTCTTTCATTAGACAAAATGAATATATTACATACAAATATAATATGTATTTTATTTTATAAAAGAAGATTACAACATTATCCTTCTAAAATAAAACCTCATGACTTCTTTGTCTAGATAAGGCTAATTTTGGGGAGATTCACACATTCATTGAACAAAATGAAAAAAAATTGTCCAAGTATCGGGATATAATCAGAATATTAAGCAAAATGGCCACTCACTTTCGCAAATGGCCATTTTAATTATTCAATACTTATATGTATTATCTACACTATTGTGGCGTCAACACTACGTCTCCTCTATCTCCCCAACCGTTTTTCCAGGATAATGTAATAACGCCTGTACTTGCGTTTCTCCTACCTGTTATAACAAAACGGTCTCCATATCTGTCATTGTCTCCCACGTCGACAATTCGCCCACAAATATCCTGGATTCGTCCGGGAGGAATCTGGTCACCATACAGACCCGGATACAAATTAAAACTCATATCGCTAATCAGGTAAGTACCTGACACGGAAGTGGTTGTAATTTGAACTTCTCCAGCCAAATCTGCATATGGGGAAGCATCTCCTCCGGCTCCATTTCCAAAAGCTCCATTAGCTACGGTTGAGTAAGTTCCTACCCAGTTAGCAGGATTGGAAGGACAAACCACTCCCACATTGTACAAAAATGGTGATGCGTAGAAAAATCCACCTGCTACGTCTGCAGAACGGTTATCACTGCTGAACACCCGGCCGGAAGTCGTGCGCAATACCAACCTGAACTCAAACACATCGCCACCTTCTATTTGGGCTGCTGTCAATCCCACCGCTGAGATGGCCTCCATTGCAGTCACTGAAAAACTGGCTCTGAGAAACCGGGATTCACTGTTGGGTTGAAAGTCCGCAGCCGTAAGTGTTTTTACCAATACATCCTGGGCAGGGGTGAACTCTAAACCTACACCCGGTATCAACCTTCGGTGCCTGACTCTGATCTCCACACTCTCTACCGTACCGCCATCTTCAATATCCACCGCTTCCAATGTCAATGCGAAATTAGAAGCAGCTAAGTCAAAAAAGTTAAAAGAAACACTCGTGGTTTCAATGGTACGAAGATACGTACCCGTATCAAATTCTGAATACGGAATCCTGGGCTCTACAAAGTCGGTACAC
>JBGTBR010000087.1:0-121813 GCA_041749255.1 Saprospiraceae bacterium | reverse complement strand
ACTAGTGTTCTTACAATATAATTATGCAACATAATGTTTTGATAGTTTATGATCTGCATCCTGGCGAGTAAATGACCAATGGATTTTTTTCTTTGCTTCATTTCTTTTTCTTGACCAGTATTTTATTTCTTTTTCAAGTTTTTCAGCATCGCCTATTCTTCTTGCAAGGCATTCCCTGTCCATTACATTAATTTCTATTTCGGCCATATTGAGCCAACTCCCATGCTTTGGGGTATAGTAAAATTCTATCCTTTCCAGTACCCTATCTGCTTCCTGTTTGAAGAATGTTTCATAAAATGATGATGGGAAATGAGTATTCAGGTTATCCAGTACCAGCTTTATTTTCTGTGCCTGTGGGTATTCCTGATCGACCAATTCCTTAATGAAATGGGCAAAATCACTTTTCTTCCTTGTATGGGTCACTTTCATTTTTCGTTTTCCTGCCAATGGCTCTACGGCTACAAAAATATTTCTTATTCCGTTACGCTTATATTCATAATCATATTTTGTTGGACTTCCCGGCTTCATTGTCAGAGTTCCCCTTATATCCATGATAAGCTGCTTGCTTTTTTCATCCATGCAGACAACGGGGAACCTGGGGTCATATTCCTGGGCATACAGCTCCAACAGCCTGTACATCCTCTCCCTGTACTGCTCGGTGATCGTTGTGATGCACCACATCTTTCTCAACCAAGGTTTACATTCGTTTTTTTTAGTATCAGTCGGATCGTTTCCCGATTGATTGTTTCTAAACCTTCCATTGTACCCAAAGTCTCTGTAAGAAGCTCCAGTGTCCATCTTACCCTGCCCTCGGGAGCATCACTACAGGCAAGGGCTATTATTTCAGCTTCCTGGTTCTGGCCGTATTTCCTGGGCTGGCCACTCCTGGGCTTTTCTTCGAGCGCCATGGAAAGACCCCATTCTAAAAACCGTTTTCTAGTACGCCAAATCGTGGTGCGTTCCACCTCTAGAAAATCTTCAATCTCTTTATCCTTCTTATCTTTGTGGAGTAATAAAAGAATGTTTGCCCGATCGTACTCCCGTTGGCTTCTCTTACCAGACTTTTTAAAAGAACGCAAATAATCTAGTTCCTCCGATTTCAACTTAACTGTTTGTCGTTTCATCACAGTATATTTTTATTTCCACAAGATATATAAAAATATAATATGTTGCTAAATTAATTTGTTATAACACTAGGTCACAACTCTTTTACCGGTGTTGATAAACCTTTCGATATTGTAGATACCCACCCGATAGACAGTACACGAAAGATTCCTGTTGAAATCACTATACCCGATACTTTGGAAGGCGGTATGAACGCAATAGACTTGTATGATTTTGAAGGAACAGATAAAATAAGGGTTAATGAATACGGGCCATATAATTATGAATATCCTGCCATATGGCTCATACATGTAAATGACGATCATTATGATTTATTAATCAGTGGAAAGGAGGGAAAATGGAAAATTATAGAAATGGAGGGGTTTTATCCCTTTGAAAATTTGGAAGGGAACATAGGTGATACCCTTACTTTGATGAGAATGCCTGAAACAGAGTATATTTTTATAAACATGATGTATGATGGTCCGGGATTTACCGATCAGTTTGGAAGCTCAAAGTCTAGTGGATATATATTTTCCTTTGATAAGTTTGACAAAAAAATGGAATGGGAAACAGCCTTTTACATATATGATGACTCTACCGATCCAATACTTTCACCTAAGGAATTTCAACATCTCTTAGAGTCCAAACCCGTTCAAGTCATTTCAAGCATTGGTTTATATTATGCCTGGTGGGGAAGTCCGGTTACAGGGATTCCTGCTGATCACTTAGCCACCATCAGCAAATCAGGCGGATTCTTTGAGGAGGGTATGTATGAAGTTTCATTTACCGGGGACGACGGATTCAGGGTCTATGTAGATGGCGAAATGATCCTGGACGAGTGGCGTCAGCAAGAGCCCTTTAATGCATCCACTATGATTTCCTTACATGGCTATCATGAGTTTATTGTTGAGCACTTTGATGTAGAAGGTTTTAGTACTATTGATTTTAAGATAAAAAAAGTAGTAATAGCAACGAACTGATTTTTATGAATTAAATGATTTGATCCTATGTATTTCCTGGCAGGCTAAACCCAATATTGTTTATTATGAGGAAATTAAAAATCAGTCCCCAAAGCCAGATAGAAAATGGGTTTTTGTACCCTACGTGTTTCGATGCCCCAGGCGTAATCCAGTTTTAATGAATAACCAAAAAGCTTTGCCCTTACGCCAAAACCATATCCCATAACCAATGGATCTCTGAAATAATCTATTCTGACTGTAACCGTGGGAGGGCTTTCTATGGTCTGGGTATTAATGGGATTGTCCGGGCTGAATGGACTTATCCCATGCCAGGCAGTTCCCGCATCAAAAAAGGCTACGAGTTGAAAATTTCGCATGAAATTAGAGCGGAGATTTCTGCCGTAAAAATATTTAAATAAGGGCAGGCGAAATTCAGTATTGATAAGAGCAAAAGTAGATCCGTTTCTGATATTAAAATTAAAGCCTCTCATTTGGACAGCAGCCGTTTTATAAGCAAAATTATCATCCATAGGCGTAGGAATATTTTCATCAAAGCGCTGAATTACCCAACCATTAACACCACCTAAAAAGTACATCATTTTTTCAGAACCAAACGAGGTAGCTCCTGCTCCACGCAATGCAATGATGCTGTGTTTCAATACTGGAATATAATGACGTACATCAAATCCAACAATGGTAGTAAACCCTTCACTGGGGCTTACATTAAATCCATCTACCAACTCAAAATTAAATCGGTTTATGGCTTCAACATACGCTTTATACCTGGTACCGTGTCTCAGGTTTTCCTCAATATCTATTGTGTTGTCAAAAACATATTCAAGGCGAAGACCTAGCCTTTTTTCATTGATCAATGGTTCCTGGAAAGATTGGTTCTCTGAAGATTGAAAAAATAATTTATCAAACCGAAGAGTACCGGTGGCTCTAATGCTCCTGTAAATATCAAAAGGGTATTTAACCTGATACATACCCAGTAGGGAGTTTTTCTTTGACCTTTGAGTGGGAAAAACCCTATCATCAGAAAAATCAGTATTCACCCTTCGGTAAAGGGCATAACGTCTGTCAATCAGTTTTTTCTTGTCGTCAAAAATGAGATAATATTCAGAGCCATCAAAGGAGGTTGGAAATCTTACGCCAGCTTCGATTACATAGTCTTCAAGCAAGTCCTTAATAGTACCTTTTAGAAGTATTCCCAGAGGGTTGATGTTAAGTTGATCAGGATTTCCAATAAAAGACTCCAGCCCTTCAAAAAGCACTTCATTATCAACCTTGGTTGATATCTCGTCCACTCTAAAGGTCAATCGTGAAGCTGTAACTCTGGCAGAATTAAAGCCAATGACTTCTCGTTTACCATCTGCTAAAATTTCTGAAGTTGGAAACAAATTCCGTACGAAAATATCATTTGATTTCTCATCTTTCAATTCAGGTATAAATTCAGGGTCATCAAACCCTGCCACAAACTTATATCCCTCTTTTATTTCTTCCTCTTCTTCCACTTCATCGATTAGTGGGATGAGCACTTCATCCTGACTGATACTTCTTTTCAAAGGAGTGGGTGTTGTTCTGATGGCTTTATCCCAATCTCTCATTTCATTATACACCCTGTAAGCTCCGTTGTTGTACATCATAACAACATGCTGATCCGATCCGGGATTTGTATGATGTAGAATAATATTTCTATCAAGATTTGTGACTGAATAATTCCTCTCTGAAACAGGATCGATAACATAGGTATTCAGCATTCCACTTCTCTCTCCCACAAAAGCAACTTTTCCTTTGCTGGTCAAGAATGGATGTCGGGAATTCTCTTCCGCATTATTTGTAAGCCTCTGAAGTATTTTATTGTTATCAGAAAGCTCGTAAAAGAAAATGTCAAATTTGTCCATTGGAAGGATAGTATCCAAAGATTCAGCATGGGTGTCATTATTGGGACGGTTTGAAGAAAATAATACACCTTTCTGGCCATTGTAATCGGCAACATGGGCATCCAGGTCATTATAAAAATCATCTGTAATGGCTTCATAGGTTCGAAATCGGGCATTGTATTTTCCAATATTCGAAAAACCATTAATACTGGTAGAAATAATGTAATGCACATCGTCAAGATAGCTTAAAGAGTAAACCCTTTGGATCATTTCAGGCATAGTCTGCTCTTCATATTCATCATTTAAGATATCTATTTTTCTAAGACGTATGATGGCTCTGTGCTCATAAGCAATGGTAATAGTTTGATTATCAGGATGCCATGTCAGTAGGGGATAATTATAATCCGCTTCCTGTACTGCATTTTTATGCCCAAATTTAAATACCACCTTTTCGTCTCCTGACTCTAAATCGCGAACGACTACCCTGTATTTACCGATTTCATTATAAGCATAAGCCAAAAATCTACCATCCGGACTTAGTCTGATCAGACTTACGGGAACATAATCTTTGTTTTTCAATTTTAATTCACTTTCATCCGGAAGTGGAACATATCGGTTTTTTTCAGAATTGAAATAATCGCGATAGTATCTCGTCCATGCATCAAACACACTAGCCTCATTTTCTGACAAAACATATATAAAACTTTCCTGCAGATCCCTTGAAATCTTTGTCAGATATAATAAGTTTGGTATAGCTGATGGACTATAATATTCACTTATAAAATGCCAAAGCGAATGTCCCGCTGCCCTGGGATGGTCCTCTGCTAATTTTTTAAAATCCAAATATTTTTCATCGCGTGCAAAAATATCTCTTAACTCATCCTCTATAAAGCCATCCCATGGAGAGCCCACATAAGCTATGATTCCCTCTTTGTACCAGTCTGGTACTTCAGCTTGAATAGAACCTTGCATTAATTCCTGAAAATTGGCGCCGAATAACATGGAATGCAGGTACACCCCTGCAATTCCGCGTTTGATTTGCAGTTTCAGGTTTTGATGATTGCCATCGAAATAAACAAACATTTTATTTCCGATTACTGTGGTTTCATCTGCCCTGCTTGTCCAGACATCATCGTTTCCTATATTCGATTGCTTATTATCCGTGATATGGAGATATACAATAATTTGAATTTTATCATTGATACGGTGTTCCATTATACTTTGGACGTCCCTGTGGTAGTATTCAGCTATGGGTATGACTAGTCTTGCTACATTTCTTGCTTTTCCATACCAGTGAATTATAAAATTTTCTGTTTCGTATTTATCCCATTTGCTAAAGTCATTGTGAAATTGCACCCTGTTTTTGCCAAAAGCAGTCTCTATACTCTGGGCATTTATGACCACTGCCAGAATTGAGAATGAAATAGTCAATATGAAAAACTTCAAGGGCATAAAGCTGTATTCAATTAACAATGAAAATAAGTATTTTAATCGTTACTTGCATGA
The DNA here is from genome assembly GCA_041749255.1 of Saprospiraceae bacterium. GTDB lineage: Bacteria > Bacteroidota > Bacteroidia > Chitinophagales > Saprospiraceae > JABDLO01. Next base: position 116,358 of record JBGTBR010000087.1, on the reverse strand, counting down.
ATGTAAGATATAAATCTATGAAGTTACAAACATTACAATATCTATCAAACGATTGCAAGGTGTGATAGTTGTCCTTAAAACTTGAGAAAATGAAGAAGTTTAGTATTGGTCCTGCCACTTTGGTCGCCGCTGCATTCATCGGGCCCGGAACTATTACTGTATGTACTTTGGCTGGAGCAGGCTATGGTTATAGTCTTTTGTGGGCTTTACTGTTTTCGATTATTACAACTATTATACTTCAGGAGATGGCTGCCAGATTGGGTTTTATTACAAAAAATGGGTTGGGGGAAGCCTTGAGAAGTCAACTCTCCCACCCCATCTTAAGGAATTTTGCTATCATTTTAGTGCTTTCTGCCATCGTTTTAGGTAATGCTGCCTACGAAGCCGGAAATATCTCCGGTGCTGTCCTTGGATTACAGCCAATTACAGGAGATGTATTTGACCGGGAATGGATCTGTTTCCTTATAGCAGGTATTGCATTTATGATTCTTTATGTGGGTAAATATAAAGTGTTGGAGAGGACTATGGTAGGGCTTGTAGTCCTTATGAGTTTATGTTTTATCATCACTGCCATACTTACCAAACCCCATCTGCCTTCACTGATTAAAGGACTATTAATTCCCGAGGTCAATAATGCTAATCTATTGACGATTATGGGGTTGATAGGTACAACTGTTGTTCCGTACAATCTTTTTTTACACGCCTCCCTGGTCAATGAAAAATGGAAGGATGCTACATTAAAAGATGTGAAAACAGATACCATTATTTCCATAGCTCTAGGCGGAGTGGTGTCCATGGCTGTAGTGGTGTGTGCTGCTGCTTTATTGGGTAGCCACGTTGAGTCCGCTTCGGATATGGCAGCCGGGTTAGAACCTTTGCTGGGAGATTTTGCACTCATTACCATATCAGTCGGATTATTTGCTGCCGGCATCACTTCGGCCATAACCGCACCTCTAGCAGCCGCCTATGCAGCATCGGGTATCTTGGGGTTGGATAAAAATGTTCGTTCCAGACACTTCCGTATTGTATGGATGATCATTTTGGCTTCAGGGTTATTTTTCTCTTTGACCCGGATTAAACCTATTGAGATCATTCAGTTTGCACAGATTGCCAATGCAATATTACTGCCTTTAATTGCAGCATTTTTATTATGGATAGTCAATAACAAAAATACCATGGGAATTCAAAACAATACTCCCTTTCAAAATATCCTGGGTATTGTCATTTTGTTTATTACCATAGGCCTGGGTTGGAAAAGTATTCTCTTATTGTTTTAAATCGTTTAATAGCAGCACTGTGTAGCAAAATACACCCAGGTCTGCAAAAAATTGTATTTTCACTGATTAAAGCCGATTTGTATAATGCTCGTTTTTTTAAAAGACTTCAATGAGCATGGCATTGTTCTCAATTTAATACTTAATCTATGACATCTCATAAAGCTTTACAAGTTGATATCAATTGTGATATGGGAGAGTCTTATGGTCGATTTACCATTGGGAATGATCGCCATATACTACCCTATGTGACGAGTTGTAACATAGCTTGTGGATTCCATGCAGGAGACCCGTCTACCATCCTGGAGACCATAAGAATGGCGATTGAAGAGAAGAAAAAAATCGGTGCCCATCCTTCTTACCCGGATCTTATGGGTTTTGGAAGGCGAAATATGTGGGTAACTGAAAAAGATTTATATGCTCTGATAGTGTACCAGATTTCAGCCATTAAATCCATGACAGAATCTGAAGGAGGAAAACTTCATCATGTCAAACCCCATGGTGCTTTGTATCATGCCCTGTCTCAGCAAAGGTCAATGGCAGAAACTTTTTGCCGGGCAGTGTCTCACATTGATCCAAAACTGATCCTTTATACGCTTCCCGGAAGTATTCTTCACAAGGTGTCTGAAAATTATGGTTTAAAAACGAAGAGGGAAACTTTTGCAGACCGTCGATATCTCAACGATGGGACTCTGGCTCCTCGCACTGATTCATCGTCCCTGATTGTTGAACCTGCGGAGGCCGTTTCACAGACCCTTGATATGGTTATTAACCAGAAGGTAAAAACGGTATCGGGTAATACCATAACCATGCAAGTTGATACCATTTGTATACATGGAGATACTCCCGGAGCTGTAGATATAGCCAAAGAGGTGTGGAAGGCATTATCAGAAGCAGGTGTTTCTCTAAAGTGAATAGGTGATGAATATCAATAATCCACATATTACCCCATATGGAGATCACAGCATTCTTGTACAATGGGTGCCGGTCATGGACCAAAAGATCAATCAAAAAATTCATGCTTTGTCTAAAATCATACGCACCTGGAAAGATGTGGAAGATACCATTGCTGGGTATTGTGAATTATTGATTGTATTCAGAGATCAATTAAACAGATTAGATTTATTATCCGATTCTATAACCCAAATTTTGGAAGACCTGGATTCCGAATCGAACCTGGAAAATAACGTAAAATTAATAGAAGTTCCTGTGTGTTACAATTCCCGTTTTGGTTACGATCTTGATAATATGTGCTATGTTAAGGGAATTTCTAAAGAAGAGTTAGTCGATTTCCATACACAGCCTACATATCACGTTTTTATGATAGGATTTCTTCCGGGTTTTCCCTATTTGGGAGGATTGAATAAAATACTGTATCAAGCCAGACTTGACCACCCTCGACCCGAAGTTTCTCAAGGATCAGTGGGTATAGCTGGCAATCAAACCGGAATATACACTTGTAAGAGTCCGGGAGGCTGGAACATTATCGGCAGATCTCCCATCAGATTTTTTTTTCCTGAATGTGATCCTCCTTGTTTGATTGAGCCTGGAGATAAGGTGAGATTTAAAGCCATCGAAGAAGAGCAATTTTTCGAAATGAAAGAGAAATCCGACCATCAGACTTTTGACTTTCAAACCCTCATCTCAGAATGGAAATCCTGAAGGTAGTTCATATATCGACTTTTGCATCCATTCAGGATATGGGTCGCGGAGGATATAAGAGGTATGGAATACCCTCCTCGGGTTATCTCGATTCTGTGGCCGCTGTCAATACTAATATCACTTGCGGAAATCCCCCCGGCACAGCATTGATCGAGTTTTATTATCAATCCCCGGTATTTAAAATATTACACCCTTGTCATGTAGCAGTTGGTGGAGTACATACGGTGGCAATTGTTAATGAAATTAGACAAAAATCATCAGCAATAATCCTGGAAAAAGATGATATTTTCAAAGTGCATCTTGAAAAAGGCTTGGTGGGTTATATATCTCTATATGGTGGCATTAAATGCAAAGCAGCTTTTAATAGTCATTCATATCATTCTCAAATTGGTCTGGGTGGTTACCGGCTTGAAAAAGATATGATCATTGTTGGAAACGACAAAGTTGGAAACCCAAATTTTACAAGGTCAAAAATACTTGCACCGGATTATAGCAATACAAGAATTGAGGTCAATGGCGGGCCTGAATTCCACTTATTGTCCGAACGTCAAAAAGAGATTTTACTTAATCAGAGCTATTCAATAAGATCTGATAGTAACAGAATGTCCATTATATGCGATTCTTCACATTGGGTTCATGTTGACAATTCTATGATTTCTGTGCCTGTATTTCCAGGTACTGTGCAACTACCACCTTCAGGCAAGCCTATAATTCTTTTGCAGGATTGTCAGGTATCTGGAGGTTATCCCAGAGTATTGGTCATAAAACCTTCATCGGTACCAGTTTTGGTACAAAAAAAACCAGGAGAGTCCTTTGACTTTCAATTTAAAGGTTGAAAAAACAATGCTGTAAACAGATCTTCTGATTATTTTTAAAATAAGCAACTTCGATATGATAAGAATATGTAAATTTGTGTTTCCTCTACTACAATATTAGGTAGCAGAATGAAAGAATTGGAGAGTGGGATCTCTCATTCTGATTCGAATAAAAAATAAACTTTATACATTTTGTACGCATCAATCAGTTATATCACTTCATTTTTATATCTCACTCGGATCTACTGATTGTTTTCATTAATTATTATATTAAAATATTAGACTATGTCAATAGCATACATGACACAGGAGGGTTTTGATAGATTAACAGCAGAACTGGACGAACTAAAGTCCAAAGGCAGAAAAGAAATAGCCAGTGCCATAGCTGAAGCCAGAGAAAAAGGAGATCTGTCGGAAAATGCAGAATACGATGCCGCTAAAGATGCCCAGGGAATGCTGGAGATGAAAATAAACGAACTGGAAAAATATCTTGCCAATGCCCGGATCATTGATAAGAGTCAATTGGATTCATCAAAGGTTACCATATTGTCAAAAGTCACCGTCAGACATATGAAACTGAAGAAAGATATGACTTATACCCTGGTCTCAGAGTCAGAAGCTAATTTAAAAGAACAAAAAATTTCGGTAAGTTCTCCCATAGGAAAAGGATTGTTGGGGAAAACCAAAGGTGATATAGCTATTGTAAATACTCCAGGGGGCGATATACAGTTTAAGATATTGGAAATCAGTTTATAAATCATGGCGAGTATATTTACCAGGATTATTAAAGGTGAAATTCCCTGTTATAAAGTTGCCGAAACTAAAGAATGTCTTGCATTTTTAGATATAAATCCCATTAAAGTGGGGCACACCCTGTGTATACCTAAAAAGGAAGTTGACTATCTTTTTGATCTGGATGAGGATCATTATATAAAATTAATGACTTTTTCTGCTAAAGTTGCCCGGGCCATAGATCTAACCATACCATGTGAAAGAGTCGGAGTAGCAGTTATTGGTTTGGAAGTTCCTCATGCTCATGTTCACCTTATTCCCATCGATGGAATTCATGATATTGACTTCTCAAAGCCAAAAAAAATAGTTCGGGCAGATGAATTTGAAAAAATTGCTGCAGATATATTATCCGCTTTTAATAAACTGTAATATTTCTTACATTATATATTCATACCAATTATACCATTCGCAACCCTGGGCTCAAACCATGTAGATTTTGGGGGTAGAGTATGACCTTTTTCTGTAAGTATCTTAACATCTTCAACAGACACCGGGAAAAATAAGAAACCAGCTGCCTTTCCCGCTCGCTCTGTGGTTTTTACGATTTCCTCTGCTCCAAGTGTGCCGGAAATGAAGGTTATTCTTTGATCAGTCCTTGGTTCTTTTATCCCTAGAATTCCTTTAAGTACTACTTCATTAAATAAAAACATATCTAATATTATGGGCTGGTCAAGGTACATTTTCAGCACTTTTTTTCTCCATTTCAAAGTATACCATTTGCCTTTGATATACATGCATATTTCGTGTTTGCCTTTGGGTTTTGTGACCTTCCTCAAATAAGTTATTTTACAAAAATCGGATAATTTTGCCATGAAATGCGTAGGAGTCGTAAAATCAGCCAGCATTATTACTCTATTATAGTCAAATATTCTCAATTCCTTAAAGGGGAGATATAGTGTTAAAATATAGTTGGAAACAGGTTCCAAATTATTTCTGATCTGGTTTTGCCTGATGATGTGAGCTGCATGACATCGATGGTGGCCATCTGCAATATACGCTTTGTGAATTTCTGACTTATAAAGCTTTTTTATTGCTTCAATATTGATTGTATCGGTAACCTGCCAAATTTGATGTAGTTCATTTCTGTTTTCCAGATGAATGGATAAGAAAGGTTCACCTGAAGTAAGAGAAAGCAGAAATGAGTGAATTTTTTCTGAATAATCATGGGCGAGAAGTACAGGCTTGATGAGTGCCTGTCTTTGTAGAGTGAGTTCCACTAAATGTTGTTCCTTGGCAGCAAGAGTATTCTCATGTTGTATAATTCGATTATCGTAATAATCATTAATATCATTGGCAGCAATTAATCCGAGATAAGTGCCGGTTAGAGATTTTACCCTATAAATATAAAAGGTGTCTTTTTCTGATTTGTTAAAAAATCCGGTTTTTATGTATTCAGGAAAATTATTACTTACACTATCAAAAAATGAATCGTTAGAAGTAATGAGTGGAAGGTTGGGATATATGCCTTTAAAAGGGTAGATACGCATAAATCAGGTCACTTTTATATGGCAAGATACAATTATCTTCTCAAGCGAAGCATAGAATTCATAAGCCAACTCATTTCTGTATTGGTCACATTGTTAAGGGTAGACTCTGCTTTGATGGAGAATGAAGTAATTTCATTGACGGTGCGACAAAATTCTTTAGATTCCTCACATTCAGCAGAAACACTTGCAATCTCAGATAAAACTTCAATCATAGGGTCAAGTTCCTTCCTTTTTCTCATTTTGACCACTTGTGTCATGACCTTCCACATGTCTTTTTCTGCTTTGAAAAATTCTTTTCTCTCCCCGGGCAAATGTATTTTATGTACTATCCCCCAGTCAATCAAAGTTCTGAGAGTCATATTGGCATTGCCCCTGGAAATTTTCAATTCTTCCATAATGGTATCAGCACATAATGGCTTGCAGGAAATCAACAATAAGGCGTGTACCTGACCTATTGTCCTGTTAAGGCCCCAATTGATAGCTAATTTGCCCCACGATTCTATAAACTTGTTTCTGCCCTCCTCGAATGTCATGAATGTTAAATTACTCCTTATGGTAATGGTTTTTCTGACTTTTTGTTTATTTCGTGTTAAGAAATGTGCTTAAACTCTCAAACTATAAAAATAGAACAGGCGCTTTACAGATAAATAAATGGATTTAAATCAGATGAGGTTTTTATTTGATCAGGCAGCAGAAACAGGGTAATAATATGGATATGTATCCGATTGATATATTTCTAAAAAAAATTCGAATTGTAAAAAGTGGTTATTTATTAACCTTAACGAATGGTAGTTTTGTTACCTCAGCCTCCAGATCCTTGTTTCTAACCCGAATCTTGATGATATTTCCGGCTTTATTGTAGGGAATATCTACATAACCCATACCAATAGGGATATTGAGCATAGGAGATTGGGTTCCGGAGGTTACTTCTCCAATAACCGATCCTTCTGCATTGACGATTTCATATCCTTTTCTGGGAACTCTCCTGTCATGCACTTTAAATCCAACCAGTTTTTTTTCTATGCCTTTTTCTTTTAAACTAAGCATTATATCCTTTGAATTGAATTCCGGTTCTTTTTGTAATTTAGTGATCCAACCTAAACCTGCCTCCAATGGTGAAGTATTGTCATCAATATCATTACCGTAAAGACAGTAACCCATCTCAAGCCTTAATGTATCTCGTGCCCCCAGGCCACAAGGTGTGAGTCCATATTTTTTCCCATTTTCTATAATGGTGTTCCAGAGATCCTTTGCAAATTCATTATCCAAATACAGTTCAAAACCTCCACTACCGGTATACCCCGTTGCTGAAACCAGGACATTTTCGATCCCTGCCATCCGGCCTTTTTCAAAATGGTAATAAGGAATGTCAGACAAATTTATACTGGTGAGAGGTTGAAGAATTTCAGCTGCTTTGGGTCCTTGCACAGCAATGAGAGCGGTCCGGTCAGATATATCTGTGAGTTTTGTATCAAAATCATTGTTTTTCTGAATCCATTGCCAGTCCTTCTGAATATTTGACGCATTGACGACCAACATGTAAGCTCTCTCCCCCTCTGCACATCGATCCTCAGGCAACCTGTATATGATCATATCATCTACAATTCCTCCTGAATCATTGGGCATGCAGCTGTATTGCGCCTGGCCAATTTCGAGTACTGAAGCATCATTAGAGCTGATTTTTTGAATCAAGTCAAGAGCTTCCCTTCCTTTCACAATAAATTCTCCCATATGGGATACATCAAAAATACCCGCCGATTCCCTCACGGCCATATGTTCGTTAAGAATAGAGGAATATACAACAGGCATATCATAACCTGCAAAATCTGTCATTTTAGCACCTGCCTCCACATGGAAAGAGTGCAATATTGTTTTTTTCATCGGGTACTGTTTTCAAAATAAGAGAAAATATCTGAATGCAAAAAAAAGGAATACCCATAAATATACTGTAAAAGATCTCATATTTTTTGGACAAATCCAGAATGATACATTCAGAAGAATGCAGCAGAATCATGGAAAATTAATCGTTTTTAGTCTACTGGGGATCGGGTTACTACTTTTTATTGATATCCTAATCGACTGATTATTTTACCACTATAATTTCATTGATTTGATCTCCCACCTGAATATTGTGAACTACTTCCATTCCATCGGTAACCATTCCAAATAAGGTATAATTACCATCGAGATGTGGCGTAGGAGAATGGGTAATAAACCATTGAGTTCCTTCTGTGTGGTTGCCAGAGGAAGCCATACCTACATACCCCTCTTTGTGATAGTATACAGGAGGTAATTCTGACCTGATGGTGTAATCCAGACTTCCATATCCATCGCCTCTGGGGCACCCGGTTTGGATCACAAAATTTGGAACAACCCGGTGAAAATATTTTCCTTTATAAAATCCACTTTCAGTGAGTTCAATAAAATTGGCAACGGTTCCGGGAGCCTTGTTTTTATAAAGATCTAATTTGATTAAGCCTTTGGATGTTCGAATGCTCACCTGAACCGTATCGGGATACAAATGAAGTTTTTCCCAATTGATAGGATGGGTATACAGAGCTTTTTCTGGTGTAAATGTTTTGTCTTCAAGAAAAGCTATGGCTGCTTTTACCTCGTTGTATGTTTCAATGTTCGCCGGTAGTGAAAGTGTTTGCAGAGCACTTTGAAGGAAACCTGTATCATTAATGAGTGGCTTTAAGTTGGTTTCAGGATCTTTAATTATTTCACCGGCAATGGCTATCATTCCTATATCACCCAATAATATTCCTTCCTTTATGATTGAAATTATTTCATTTCTTACATTGTTTGCCCTTCCTCCAAACACCTGATTAAACTGTGGGTTTTTCAGGATGTGGCTCAGACCCCTCATAGCGGTAGATTTAAGAACCTGAGACCCTTCAAAACCAAGATCTTTCATCATCTTATAATTCGATGGATCGTTTGATAAAGCTGTCAAAAAAGCTGCTTTTTCGTAATCATTGGTGGCATTTCGAAGGAGACCGGCTATTTCATTACTTATGGTTGATTTGGCTCTGGCATATCCGACAGGAGTATGTTTTAGGACTGAACTGTATATTTTTGATTTGACCAGCCAATGCATTTCAGGTCTGATAAACTCCCGGTAAATAAATACATCTATGGAATTCCCGTGATTGATCAAATATTCACCGGCAGTAGCCGCCAGATGGAGATTTTCATTTGACAGGTATTCTAAAACAGGTTCTATAGCCAGTATGTAAGGATAATTTCCCAACGATCGAAGAATGTTGACTTTTATCCTGTAATCAGGGCTTGATTTCAACTCTTCCAGCAACAGATCCAAACTGCCTCTGTCTGAGACTCTTCTAAGGCTACTCGCCAAAGCCATTTTGATGTGCGGATTGCTTTCACTGACCATTGTATTGGCAATCCTTGATTTGTAATTTTCTATACTGATATTTGAAGCCCTCTGTAAATAATGTGCAGCCATCAATCGAACCTGATCAGGATACCGGGTATCAGTTATAAATTCAACCATTTTTTCAGTACCCTCATTGACTGTTTTGCCTCTCAGTGCATACCGGTATATTCCCATGCTCTGCCCGAGAAGTAGAGTGGTGTCTGTAGGAAGGTATGATTGAACTGTTGACATGAATTGCAGCATATTCTCCTCACCTGTTTTACCTACAGCTTCTAATATATGACGGTTTACAAGATTGTTAACACTGATTGAATCTCGTTGATTAAACGCCTGAAGAAGAGTATTAACCGATGCTGGGTTACCAATTTGCCCAAAAGCATAAGCCGCCATGTACCTGACTTCTTCAAAAGGGTCAGTTAATAATGGGGTTAACCAGGTTAATGTAGAAGGATCTTTGATGGATGCAGCTCCTAATGCACTCATGTATCTTAAGGCAGGATTTGGATGTGTAGACAATACTCTAAGCGAATCGAGGTCCTGCTTGTCGACAATATCATACACATTTTGGAATTCAGGTAACCGTAGATCGACTCTTGCAGAAGTATATTTTTCTTCTTCAGGAGGAACACATCCAGATATCAATAAAACCAATAAAACAGGAATGGAAAACTTAATGAACATGTACCAAAAAAATGATTCTGTTATCAAAAATGCATATTGGTAAAAATAACCAAAGTTTGATAGCTTTTTAATCTAATTGTCGAATTCTGGTAATTATCTGACAATTAACATACCAAATTTTAAAAAACTTGCATAATGAAGGTTAAAAAGTACAATTTCTTATGTGGTTTACAAAATGTAGACCAACAAACATCTTCTGTCTGTAATTACTCGTTATACAATAAAGGTTTATTTTATTTTAAGAATTGATTAAAACCGTTGGTTTCCATCTTGTGTTTCAGTTAATGAAGCTTTTGAACAACCCGCAAATACATTGATAGTTTGAAAATCACATAATATAAAATGTATACTACATGATCAGGATTTTACAATTTATTTTTATTACTTTGATTTCAGTGATACATTCCTATTCCCAGGAGTTTATCGATCTTCAATATTTGCGAAGTTATTCGCTACAAGAAATTTCTTCTCAATTTGGTTCGATACCAGAATATGGTGTTGACCTGTATAAAATGCGTTATCTATCTCCAGATCTAAAGGATAATCAGGACACTTTATCCGGTTTGGTTGCTGTACCGGTTGCCTCTGGATTGCTCTTTCCACTCATGGTCTATTCACATGGAACGGTCGACTCACGGGAAAGTGTACCCAGCCGGTTGAGTGCTGAAAGCTTGCTTTGCACCTTTTTTGCCTCGACAGGTTATGTGGTCATAGCACCTGATTTATTGGGACTGGGAGATTCTAAAGGTATACATCCTTATCTTCATGCAGAAAGCACGGCAAGGTCCTCTTATGATATGATAGTTGCGCTCAAAGAAAAAGAATCTGAACACGGAGTTTTCTCCAATCAACAGATATTTATTACCGGCTATTCTCAAGGTGGTCATTCAGCCATGGCTTTACAACGCCATATGGAAGGATTGTCTGTATCAGACTACGAAGTTACGGCTTCCGCTCCTATGTCTGGTCCCTACAGTCTCTCTACTGAAATGTTTCAGTTTACTTTAGGAGATCAGGAATACTTTTTTCCGGCATATCTTGCCCATGTGGCATTATCTTTCCAGGAAGTGTATGGTGATATATTGGGCGAAGAGGGTTTGGCCTCGATTTTCAAACCGGAGTATGTAAATGAGATGATGCGATATGTCGATGAAGAAATCGGACTTTCTACATTAAATAACATTCTCATCAATATGTTAAATAATGAATTTGGAGTGGTGAAACCCAGATTTATGTTCAAGGATGACGTACTCCAGGAAATTCTCAGTAATGAAGCCCATCCTTTTCGAGTGGCTCTAAAAGACAATGACGTATACGATTGGGCTCCAAAAGTACCAACTCGCCTTTTTTATTGCCTGGCAGATGATCAGGTTGTATATACCAATAGTACACGTGCTGAAGCAGCAATGATAATGAAAGGATCCAATGAAGCCAGAGCGGTAAATGCCGGCAACACCGAAAATCACGGACAATGTGTACCTAATGCTGTTACATTGACTTATTTATTTTTTAGGCAATTCCAGAATGTGACCAATAGTACTCGTGTTCCAGAAAATATGACTGATTTAAAAATATTTCCTAATCCTGCACAATCATATGTCATAATTGAACATGGCCACTTACAAGCCGGACAAATATTACTATATGATCTGTATGGAAGACTGGTGCTAAGCGAACCATACATCACCGGTACAACTCTGGATATTAGCAATATACAAGCTGGTTATTACATCATGCAATGGAGGCGTGAAAATGGAAATTTAAGTGCTAAATTTATAATTTCCCGTTAAGTCTGTTCTTTCTGGCGTCTATGAAGCTTTTGATAAAATATATTAAAGCAAAAATACTCGAGGCCATCATAATACCTACTCGTATAGCGGCACCATTATCTTCTCTTCCTAAAGCAGCTTTTAATGGCATAAACAAAGCCACGGTTATAATCAGAGTTAGCACAACTGCAATATGAGCTATTACTTTATTTTCTTTTTTAATACCGGGATACATGGCCATCAATAATATTCCTGCTATTACGGGAATAAATGCAGTATTTGATGGATTTTCAGAATTAAAATAACCGTAAATTCCCAGAAGTACAAGTATGGCGGCATTGATAATACTAGCTGAATGTGCTTTCATTTTTTTGTTATGGTTGTTGGTAGTAAATGTAAGAAAAAAAGAACTAAAGAGGCCTTTTGTTTAGAATGTTTTGCTTCCAAAAAGAATTTTTATTTAAACTGAACAGTAATGCGCGCCTCAAATTTTTTCAAAAGTCTGAAGTAAACTCATCTTCGAATTCGTCTTTTTTCTTCTTTAATGCAGGATCTGATCTTTCATCAACAGATCTATATCGTGAGCAATCCATTAAATGTTGATAACTTTCCAATGGTTTTTTGAAGGTGAGTTCGTAATTATACTCAGTCTCTTCATCTTCCTCCAATTTTTTTATAAAATTTTGGAATATCGGTCTGGCCATTACCGATCCCTGACCATCATTTAATGTAAGAAAGCGAATCCATTTATCATCTCCTCCTACCCATACACCCACAACCAATGATGGTGTAACACCCATAAACCAGCCATCAGCATAATCATTGGTTGTTCCGGTTTTACCTCCAACTTCACTTTTTATCCCCAGTCGCTCACCTATATTGTTTTTAAGCATTTCTAACATCACCCCATTATATACAGGATTAAGTGCCAGTGATTGAGTAGGTATTCCACTGTATATTACTTTCCCATTTTTATCGGTTATGGATTTGATAAATATGGGTTCAGTATACATTCCGTTATTGGCAAAAATGGTATAGGCTCCCGTCATTTCATACAGGGAAAGATCTACTGCTCCCAAACATATAGCAGGCACATCCGGAACAATGACTTGTCCTCCCGGCAATTGCTGATTAATGGGAATTCCCGCTTTTTGAAGCATTTCTCTGATCACTTGTACATTTCCAAGTTCCTTAACTAATCGTACGGTGATGGAGTTCTTCGATTGTCTTAAACCCTGAAAAAGATTATACCTCTGGCCGGTGAAACTTCCTTCAGCGTTATTGGGTGACCACTCTTTGTCGACATAAAAGTTGGCATCCCCTGGAGCAATAGTATATTGAATATCAGCAAATTGCTGACAAGGACTTAAACCCTGTGCCGCAATGGCAGTGGCGTAAACAAACGGTTTGATGGTAGAGCCTACCTGTCTTCTGGAATTTACATGATCGTATTTAAAAAATCGATGCTCTACACCTCCAACCCAGGCTTTTATATACCCGGTTTGGGGATCCGTTGCCAGCAATCCGGCTTGGAGATGCATGCTGTGATACCGTACTGAATCCCTTGGTGTCATCTTTATGGTTTTATACCTTTCTTCACTATAATCAAAGATTTCCATTTCCACTACTGTGTCAAAGATCCTGTTATAATTAACAACCAACTGATTCCATGATTCCTCAAGCATTGTCCATAAATCACTATTCGCCAATAATAACCTGTAATTATTCTGATAGAGAGCTTGTAAGTGATTTTCTTCAATAGCTTGATTATAGGTTAACTTCCCGTTTTTGATTTCCAGTAAAGTTTTTATCACATTATCAGATAATGGAAACTCACCTAATTTATCTATGATTTTTCCTAAGGTAGAACTCATTTGTTTCGTTCTCAATGTGAGATATCGCTCCGATGACTTCATTTTTCTTTCAAGAAATTCAGCTCTTAATTTTTTTTGAAAATCATCTGTATCATAAGTCCATGGATCCTTTCCCTTCCATACATTAAAGTATTTTTCCTGGTTGACTTTCATGTGCGCTACCAGAGCTTCTTCTGCATGTTTCTGGTACTTGAGATTTATAGTGGTGTAAATTTGCAAACCATCCCGATAAATATCATAAGGAGTACCATCGGACTTTACGATGTTATTTTTTTCAAAAATTTGCCTAAGCCATTTTGTTAATTCAGAGCGAAAATAGGGAGCAGGACCTTCGCTTTGGGTACGCCGGTTAAAAGCTGACATATCAATAGGTAATATCCTGAGACTATCGTATTCCTCCCGATTGAGTTTTTTCGATTTTCTCATCTGATTCAACACCACATTTCTTCGTTCAATCGATTTTTCCGGAAACCTAACCGGATTAAAGAGGGACGGGTTCTTTAACATCCCAATAAGGACTGCTGCTTCTTGCTTATCCAATTCACTTTGGTCTTTGTCAAAATAGGTTTGAGCCGCTGCCTGGATACCATGTGCCCCGTTTATAAATTCAAATTTGTTGAGGTACATGGTGATGATCTCTTCTTTGGTATAGCTCTTTTCAAGTTTTACGGCAATGATCCATTCTTTAAACTTGGTAGCTATCAATTTTCGCATTTTTTGCGATTTGGATAATGATGCCATATTGGGACGGTCAAAAAGAAGTTTGGCCAATTGTTGGCTAATTGTACTACCACCACCTGAAGACTCCTTTTGCAAAAGTAATGACTTGAATGCAACTCTAAATAATGCAAATATATCGATACCACTATGGCTAAAAAACCGTACATCCTCGGTAGCCAATAATCCATCTAATACATTGGGAGACAAGTTATCGAAAGTAATGGATTCCCTGTTTTCTATATAGTATTTGCCAAATGAGATCCCCTCATCATCATAAATAATAGAAGCCAGATCGTATTCTGGATTTTCTAATTCCGAAAAGGTAGGCAAGTTGCTAAATGATAGAACTGTAAACACTATTAATATGATAAAAAGTCCCCCTAATATAAGCCCCCACAATGTATATAAGGAGTATTTTCTAATCATTAAAGCGTGATCCCTAAAGAAATTTTTAATCGCATTCAAAACTTTATTCCACATGGATACAAAAATATACTAATTGACTCAATACACTGAAAACAATTTCAATTCAATAAATAGTTCAAGATTTACACGCGCATAAAAATTTAACTTGAATTTGGTCACAAAATTAAAAATAATGGGTCCATTTAAAAACGTTTTTTTAACCCGGATTAAGCATTATGGATTTCTCGTTTATATCCAAATCTCTGTTACCTTTGCCTTTCGCATTTTAAATATGGGAAAAATCGATGATACAATTTGAAAAAATAGTACTCAATAATGGATTAAGAGTTATCGTTCACAATGATATCTCTACTCCTATGGTGGCTGTCAATGTTCTATATGATGTCGGTTCCAGAGATGAACACCATGAAAGAACGGGTTTTGCGCATCTTTTTGAACATCTGATGTTTGGTGGGTCTGTTCATATTCCGGATTTTGATGCACCAATTCAGCTGGCCGGTGGTGAAAACAATGCCTTCACTACGATGGATATTACCAATTTTTACGACATCATTCCTGCTGCCAATATAGAGACTGCACTTTGGCTTGAGTCAGATCGCATGCTCGGTCTTGCCTTCGGAGAAAAATCTTTGAAAGTACAAAAGAAAGTGGTAGTAGAGGAGTTTAAAGAAACATGTCTTAATGAACCATACGGAGACCTTTGGCATCATATATCAGCGCTGGCTTATAAAGTACATCCTTATCGTTGGCCTACTATTGGTCTCATTCCAGATCACATTAAAAATGCCACTCTGGATGAAGTCAAACATTTCTTTTACAAGAACTACTGCCCACAAAATGCCATCCTGGTCATTTCCGGGAATATAGATGTAGACCAAGCCCTCAGATTGTGTGAAAAGTGGTTTGGAGATATTCCTTCAGGAGAACGACCCATTCGCAATCTGCCGGTTGAATCTCCTCAATATGAATATCGCTTTTTAGAAATAAAGGCTCCTGTACCAATGGTATCATTAAATCTGGCTTTCCCTATGCCAGGTCGTTTGCATCAGGATTTTTATGTTTACGATCTGCTTTCTGATGTGCTCAGTAATGGACAATCATCCCGCCTTCAAAAAAAATTGGTGAAAGAACTCAACATTTTTAGCGATGTCGATGCTTTTATAAGCGGAACCATGGATCCGGGATTATTTATGATCACCGGCAAACCCATGCCCGGTGTTCATGTGGATGAGGCCAGAAAATTATTGTGGAGTGAACTCGAATCGTTGATGCACAAAAAAGTAGAAGCCAAAGAATTACAAAAACTTAAAAACAAGGCAGAAAGCACTTTGGTATTTTCGGAAATTAGCGCTTTGTATAAAGCGATGAATCTCGCTTACTTTGAAGTATTGGGAGATGCCTCACTTATCAATCAGGAAGCAGAATCATACAGAATTGTAAAGCTAGAGGATTTACAAAGGACGGCAGGTGCCCTTTTTCGAAAGGAAAACTGCAATGAAGTATTATATATGCCCTCATGAAAATGAGGTTCGAATTCAATCAAAGAAGTACACTGATAACAACAAAAAATTCATTTACATCTCAGTTACATCTGGGATAAGTAACAGCGATAATAATCCAATCGTTAATGTAAACCTGCTTATCTTTATTAGATTTGCCTGCCATAAATCATCGTAAAAGACTAAATACATGACACTCTTACTTATACTCAAAACCATACACATGGTGGGATTTGTAGCTTGGTTTGCCGGATTGTTTTATTTGGTTAGAATGTTTGTTTACCACAATGAAGCCTATTCTTTAAGAGAACCCGATGCGACTATATTAAAAGATAGGTATGCACTCATGGAATCAAGAGTATATCAGATAATCTGCAATCCCGCTATGATGATCACCTGGACAGCCGGGTTGATTATGCTCTACTTTTACGGTTGGGATTGGTTTCGATCAAATATCTGGATGCACCAAAAGATCCTGCTGCTCATTTTACTGACGGCTTATCACTTGTATTCGAAAAAGATGATGAAGCAACTCACAATAAAACCATCTTCATTTTCAACCTTTTCGCTGAGACTATATAATGAAGTGCCGGCTCTTCTGTTGGTAGGCATAGTGATACTCGCTGTATTTAAAAATATCACCCATTCGCTTTATGTCTTTCTGGTAATCCTGGGTCTTGGAATTTTGTTTTTTATTTTTGCCAAAATATATGCCCGATCCAGATTAAAGAATGAATAATGATTACTAGTAAAGACCAAACACGTCTTATTCATTTTTAATGAAATAGTTAACCAATGCTACTTTACAGTACCCAAAATAAACGAAATACAACAAACCTGAAAACAGCCGTTCTCCAATCCATGCCGGAGGATAAAGGCCTTTACATGCCGGTAACCATTCCAGTAATGGAAAATTCATTTTTTGAAAATATAGTAGAAAAATCCTTTGAAGAAATTTCTTTTAGAATTGCTGAAGCATTGATAGACAAAGCAATTCCCAATCCTGTACTTGAAGATATTATTACTGATTCGATTAATTTTTCAGCTCCGGTCAAAATGATCTCAGAAAGTATAGGTGTATTGGAATTATTTCACGGACCATCCCTTGCATTTAAAGATTTTGGAGCCCGGTTTATGAGTCGGTTGATGGGATACTACAATCGGAATGAAGATAAAAAGCTCACTATTTTAGTGGCTACCAGTGGTGATACCGGAGGAGCGGTTGCCGCCGGGTTTTATAAGACAGAAGGTATAGAAGTTGTCATTCTCTATCCTTCCGGGAAAGTGAGTGAGTTGCAGGAAAAACAATTAACCACTCTGGGCGAGAATATAATTGCGTGTGAAATACAAGGTAGCTTTGATGATTGCCAGGCTATGGTAAAACGAGCATTTCTCGATCCCGACCTCAACAAAGTATACCGGTTGAGTTCTGCCAATAGCATCAATATAGCCCGACTTATTCCCCAGACCTTTTATTATTTTGAAGCCTGGAAACAGGTAAAACATGATTACAGGAAAAAAGTATTTTCAGTTCCAAGTGGTAATTTTGGTAATCTGACCGCCGGACTTATGGCGAAGAGAATGGGACTACCCATAGATCACTTTATCGCTGCCACAAATGTAAATAAAGTGGTCCCGGATTATCTGAAGACCGGCACTTTTTCACCTGTTCCATCCATATCGACCATCAGTAATGCAATGGATGTAGGAGATCCGTCCAATTTTGCCCGAATGATGGATTTGTACTCAAAGGATCATGATGCCATCAATAAAGATGTAACCGGATTTTTCTGTGATGATGAAACAACAAAGGATATCATGAGAAGGGTTTTTCACCAGTATCAATACATCCTGGATCCGCATGGAGCTATTGGTTATGCATCTTTGGAAGAGTACTTAAAAAACCATGATGAATTTCTGGGTATTTTCCTCGAGACCGCTCATCCCGGCAAGTTTCTTCCCGTTGTAGAAGGGACGCTGGGCATTTCCATCCCTCTTCCCGATTCCCTCAATGAGTTGTACAGCAAGTTAAAAAATGCTGAAAAGCTATCATCAGATTATTCTGGTTTCAGAGAATTTATGTTAAGTAGAAAACGCAGGTAGATGGTAGTTCGTAGCTGGTAACAGTATGCAGTGGGCAGTTGACAGTAAGCAGTGGGCAGTAGCAGTTTGACTGTGGGCAGTTGGACCTTCAGACCTTAAGACTTTCAACCTGCCGAAGGCGAAATCCTCAACCTCAATTAAGCTGGTAGCTCATAGTTCGTAGCCAAATAGCTTTTAGCAGTTAGCATTCGCAGTTCGCTATTCACTTTATATTAAACTTTTCACTGTTCACCGTTCAGACCTTCAGACTTTCGACCTATTATGATTGTAGCTCGAAGCTGGTATCAAATGGTTTTGGTTTTAGTTTTGGTTTTGGTTAATTTTCGACTTTCCGACCTTCTGACTTTCAGACTTTCAGACTTTCAGACCTTCTGACTTTCCGACCTTCTGACTTTCAGACTTTCAGACTTTCAGACTTTCCGACCTTCTGACTTTCAGACTTTCAGACTTTCCGACTTTCAGACTTTCCGACTTTCAGACTTTCAGACCTTCGACTTTCAGACCTGCCGAAGGCGGAAACCTCAACCTTAACCTTAACCTTAACCTCAAAAAGTTCCCTTTCCTGACTGTATAGAATTAGTCGTATCCTTCAAGAAAAATTGTAATTTTGTCAAATAACTAGAAATAAACAAGCTAAACCTGTGTCAAGTAAACATACATCAACCAGACGACGTTTTGCTAAACAATTGCTTTTAGCTTTTTCTGCAATTATGTCGGGATGGCCCAGTTTAAGATTTTTCATTTCTAGTGAAGAAAAGACAATCCATATTCCTGGCTTTCAAGGAACTAAAATTCCCATTCCCGGAAAATCGGATCAGCTTATCATTCTCAACGACAGACCTCTCAATGCGGAAACACCAGCTCATTTACTTGGTAACCGGTATACACCCAATGATTTGTTTTTTGTAAGAAATAATGGAATACCTCCTGAAAAAGTCGATATTAAAAACTGGCTTCTTGAAATAAGCGGGGAATCCGTGAAAACTCCTAAAACCTATTCAATAAATGATTTAAAAAACAAATTTAAACACTATACTTATCACATTACATTAGAATGTGGAGGTAACAGTAGAAATGAGTTTTACCCTCCTGCTAACGGATTACAATGGTCCACGGGAGCGGTGGGATGTGCTGCCTGGACAGGTGTGCGGTTGAAAGATGTCCTGGAAGACGCGGGCATCAAAGCCAATGCTGTTTATATTGGATATTACGGAAGAGATACCCATATATCCGGAGACAAATCCTTGTCACCGATATCGAGAGGAGTACCCATTCAAAAAGCGATGGAAGATGAAAGCCTGATCGCCTGGGCAATGAATGGAGAGGATATGCCTTTGGTAAACGGTCATCCATTAAGACTTGTGTTTGGAGGTTACCCAGCATCTTGCTCCGGAAAATGGCTCTATAAAATTGCAGTGAGAGATAAAGTGCATGACGGATCAAAAATGGACGGATATTCATACAGGATACCCTGCAATCCGGTTTCTCCTGGTGATACTCCTAAACAAGAGGATATGTGCATAATAGAAAAAATGCCCGTAAAATCGATCATCACTTCTCCCAAATCAGGTGGAATCATAAAAAAGAATCAAACTTTAACATTGAAAGGCCAAGCCTGGACCTCAGCTGAAAGAATAACAACAGTAGAAGTCTCCTCAGATTTTGGAAAATCCTGGAAATTATGTTCTGTATCGGAACCAACAAACCGATTTGCCTGGCAACAGTGGGAAGGTAAACTTTCTTTTCCCAGCCCTGGCTATTATGAAGTATATGTAAGGGCTACAGATTCTGTCAAAGATACTCAAACTATGCTTCTGCCCGGATGGAATCCATACGGTTATCTGAACAATGCCTGCCACCGCATCGCCATCAAAGTCAATGCTTGAGAATCTTTAAGAAATCCCAAAAAAAAATGAAAAGAGAAGAGGATGCGGATAAAAAATTTGACAGAAAGATCAGTCTAATGATCAGGTTGATTTCACTATATTTTATTAGTGCATTTATAATATTGGTTTTGTATTTTTTTAATATTCCCATTCCTCTTTTATTTTATAAAAATGTATCTGACCAACCAATCATCCAATCAGAAATAGAGGAAGTCGTGGATGGAATCCATACAGCCACTGGACTGAAATACGATGCCAATTTTGCATTAATACAAAAACATTGTCTCTCATGCCATTCATCGGCCATAATTCTCCAAAACAAAGGAGATAAAGATAGGTGGAAAAATACCATCGAATGGATGCAGAAAAAACAAAACCTTTGGGATCTGGGCAAAGACGAACCGGGAATATTGGAATACTTATCTACCCATTATAACACAGAATATACCGGTAGACGTCCGGGAATTGATTTCTCCTCTATAGAGTGGTATGATATTTCCACAGAAGGACAATGATCATTTATTACAGTTGAGTAGGGAAATTTCTGAAAAGAGAATCTTTCTAATGCCGCTTATGGGTTATAGGAATTTGCCAGGGAGATATAGGTCCATACAAAAACTACACACCAAAGGATGGTTCTGTAAAGATGAACCCGGATCAATCGCTGAAGGTGTCCCTTGTCAAAGTTGTTATTCGCTATTTTGATATGAATCGGGACGGCTATCAAAAAAGTGATTAGCCATATACCTGCGATCATAATAAAAGTCGAAATAGTATACACAGAAAAATTATTCCAAAGCATGAGAAATGAAATGCATATTTGCATAAGCATTAATGGCATGACAATTAAACAGATGCGGAAAGTATATACCTGATGCCATTGCATAAGTTCCTTTTTACTGTAAAATAAAAAAGAGGGATACGTAATTAAAAGTACAACAAGATTCAAAACAACCAGCCCAAAATCAACCAGAAGCCTCCACAGTTCCCAATTCATTAATTTGTAGTTTTTGGTACTTTATCCTTTAAATTCCATTTTATAATAAAGGTAATGAATGCCCAGTATTCAATCTAACCAAAAATAGAAATCTTCCACCTCATTCGAACACCGCCAAAGCGTTTGCAACAGGTCTCTCCCCTTCGCCATCAAATGTTCGATTATCGCTTGGCTTATTCACTATACCTTTCTGTTGTATCCACATGGTAGTGGAACCACCACCATCCAGATTAATAGCATACCGGCAATTCAGATCCTGTAAAATAGTAGTCAACTCGGGCAAAGACAATCCATAAGCCTGGGAGTTGCGGCCATCAGCCGTGATCAGAAGAAAGGTGTGATCGTCAGTCAGGCAGGCACCGGTTCTAGGATGACGGTTAAGGTTAAAAGGAGTAGAGGCCAGGTCCATCGCCTCGTTTTCATAAATAAGTATGGGTCCGGTAACCATCACATTTTCTACGGAGTCGATTACAAATGCCCAGTTTTCCCTTCCAGAGTGCGAAATCCCGGCTACGCCATCAGTAAAATAGATAGCCGCCCGGCTGATCTCGCTGTTTCGGCGAAGGAGGTCTTCCTGCGTTTCATGAATGATCTTACCACCTATCATGAGTCGGGTGACCGACCCTCCTTTTTGTATGTCAAAAAATCCCCCGTTTACTGCTGCCAATGCATTGGATTGACCCGCCATTACGCTGGTAGGTTTTAATGCCATTTCCTCATATAGGATACCTAAACGGCGTAGTGTAAGATCTACTTCCAACACATTCAGGTTTTGCCAGGAATCGAAAACAGAACTGGTGTGCGTGTATTTATGTACCAACCCGGGAGTCAGAGTATCGGTTTTCCAATCCGGAATTAAATCCGGCTGAGCAAAAATCATAACCGTTGGCAGTAAAAAATACCCTGAGAAAAGTAATGGTATTACCAGAATACGTGTATAGTGGATAGCATTTTCAAGAGTTCTGATATAGCTAACAAGGGAAGAAATTGAATTAAATTGCATTTTGTAAAAAATAAGTTGAATAATCGCTCAGTGTAAAAATAGAGAATATTAAACGAATTTTAATTACATCATTATCATTTCAAATTACCCGATTTTAACGACATTTACCGATAAATTTTAAACCATGTCAGGAAGGTACATGCTTCTTTTACTCATCGTTATTGTGATGTATGGCTGTAAGGTCACACACCTTACAGAGAAGCGTGTAACTCGTGATATCGATCCCATGATTCGAGGTTCTGCTATATTCAATGGTGGATTTACAGGTTTTTATCTGGCAGACATAGAAAATGGGGAAGTTTTATACCAACACCTGGCCGACAAGTATTTTACACCTGCCTCCAATACCAAGATATTAACTCTATATACGGCATTTACGATCATGGGAAAATCTATCCCTCTTTTTTGGTTTGCGACGAAAGGAGACAGTATTTACCTGAAAGGAGCTGGAGGCCCATCACTTTTCCATCCTGAATTTGAGGAAGAAACCGCAGCTGTGGCCTGGTTACAGTCAGCCTTGCCAGGCAAAAAAGTATTGATGTACCGGCAGCACTTTTTGGACAAGCGATTTGGCCCCGGATGGTCGTGGGCTGATTATCGGTATTACTACCAGTCGGAAAGAAGTGACCTGCCTCTATTTGGAAATGCGATCCGATTGACTCTGATGCCAGAGGACTCCATTCCGGTTATTTCTCCTGAATATTTTGCTGATGTCATTTCTTTTTCTGTCGATACATTGAGATCTTCTGCATTATACGCTGAGCGCGAGGAGCACAGCAATACCTTTCACGTCGGTTATCGACCCGGTACAACCGATACCATCAAAAGAGCTGTACCATTCCGGATGGATACATCCACTTTTTCAAATCTTTTTCACTGGAAAACAGGGGTCAATATAAAATATGTAGACAGTATACCAGCTGATTTAGAATGGGATGTGGTGTACTCCTCCTCCCCCGACTCCATCTACAGGAAGTTCATGCAGGAAAGTGACAACTTTTTAGCCGAACAAATATTGCTCGCTTCCTCTTCTACCCTTTTCGATACCCTTAGCGCATCCAAAATCATTCAATATATGAAAGACAGTATTTGGCTCGATCTTCCCCATCCTTTATATTGGGTAGATGGGTCCGGACTTTCGAGGTATAATCTCTTTACCCCTATGACTGTAGGCTATATTTTGAAGAAGTTGTAT
The DNA here is from genome assembly GCA_041749255.1 of Saprospiraceae bacterium. Classification (GTDB taxonomy): domain Bacteria; phylum Bacteroidota; class Bacteroidia; order Chitinophagales; family Saprospiraceae; genus JABDLO01. The sequence goes on along the minus strand of JBGTBR010000087.1, from coordinate 92,775 downwards.
GACGATTTCGGAGGCGCATCGGTGTTTCACTACTTCCCTGCCGGTGGAATCAGTGGCACCATTAAAAATCATTATGCCGGAGATACTGATCCCTTTGTTTATGCCAAAACTGGGACACTGGCCAATCAACACTGCCTGAGCGGATACATCCTTACAGATCAGGGACGCACTTTCGTTTTTAGTTTTATGCACAATAACTTTCCTGGTTCTTCCCTGCCCTATCGGAGGGAAATGGACAAAGTGTTGCGGTACATCAAAAGCCGGTATTAGTATATCCATCCACTTGCGTAAAAAATATATAAAAAACTTGTCCATCCTGTTGCAATTCTCATAGGGTATATTGATATTTGTCAGATAATTCGACTTTAATATGTCGATATTTACAACTTTTCTAGAAATGAAGACGGAATGTACCTCAACTGTCATTCTTATTTTAGTCTGCGATATGGAACCATGTCGCCTACCGGTCTTGTGCAATACGCAGCCGGCATGCACATCGATACCCTGGTTCTAACCGATATCAACAACACTTCTGCTGCCTATGACTTTATAGTCCAATGCCGGCAACACCATATCAAACCTGTACTGGGCATTGAGTTTAGAAATGAAGATGGGGAAATGCTCTACATTGCCATTGCCCGCAACCGGGAAGGATGGCGAGAGCTCAACGCCTGGCAAACACACCACTCGCTGGAGAAAAAAAACCTGCCCCTGGTGTCTCCCGATTTTGAAAATGTATATGTTATATACAAGAAGTTACCGGCAGGAATTCATTTGTTACGCTCCTTTGAATATGTGGGCATACGCCCTGAAGAAGCCAATAACTTGTATAGCTCCTACCTCCGTCACCATCAGGACAAACTCGTTGTTCTCAGCCCCGTTACTTTCCGTAACGAAGACGGTTACCGCATTCACAAACTTCTCCAATGTATTGATCGCAATATCATTCTTTCGAAGCTTGACGCCTCACAATGTGCAAAAGTATCAGAGGTATTTCATCCTCCGGGTATTTTGGAGTCTGTTTTTCGTGCCTATCCGCAGATTATGGAAAATACCCGGGGCATCCTGGACGATTGTTCCATAGAAATGGAGAGCACTTACCTCAACAATCGGCGCACCTTCACCGGAAGTCGTCCCGGGGACAGCAAGTTGCTTTATAAGCTCGCTGTCAATGGCTGTATCAGGAGGTATGGAGAGGATCACCGCGTGGCAATGGATCGAACACATCGCGAACTCAAAGTCATCGAACAGCTGGGATTTGCCTCTTACTTTCTCATAACTTGGGATATCATACGCTATGCACACAGTACCGGATATCACCATGTCGGACGGGGAAGTGGAGCCAATTCTATCGTTGCATATAACCTCTGCATTACCGATGTAGATCCGTTGGAATTAGATCTTTATTTCGAACGGTTTATCAATCCGCACCGGACTTCACCACCCGATTTTGACATCGATTTTTCATGGGACGAACGCGATGACGTTACCGATTATATTTTCAAGCGTTATGGCAAGGAACACACCGCTCTGCTGGCTACATACAATACCTTTAAGGGGAAATCCATCATCAGGGAACTGGGTAAAGTACTCGGTCTTCCCAAAGCTGATATCGACACCATTGTACTTGAGCCACTGGCTTCTGAGAAGCATCATCCCTTTGCCAGGCATATATTCAGGTATGGGAAAATGATAGAGGGCTTTCCCAATTATCTTTCCATACATGCAGGTGGTATTCTTATCAGTGAGGAGCCATTGCATTTCTTCACATCATTGCAAATGATGCCCAAGGGTTTTCCGATTACCCATTTCGATATGTATGGTGCCGAAGATCTGGGATTTCATAAATACGATGTACTGAGTCAACGTGGACTGGGACATATCAAAGACTCGGTTGAGCTGATCAAAATGAATCAAGGAAAAGCCGTTGACATTCATGATGTAGCAGGGATCAAGGAAGACCCACGGGTCAAAGCCCAACTCAGGTCGGGTAAATGCATTGGTTGCTTTTACATAGAATCTCCTGCTATGCGTGGTCTGCTCTCAAAATTGCGGTGTGACAATTATGTGCATCTTGTAGCTGCCAGTTCTATCATCCGCCCGGGAGTGGCTCAGTCAGGGATGATGAGAGAGTACATACAACGCTTCCACGATCCGGGTTCATTTTCCTACATCCACCCTATATTTGAAAAATACCTGGGAGAGACTTTTGGTGTAATGGTATATCAGGAGGATGTCATGAAAATAGTACATCATTTTGCAGGACTCGACCTCGATGAGTCAGACGTACTGCGAAGGATCATGACCGGGAAGAAAAAAAACTCAGACACTTTTGAGCGCCTTAAGACCAAATACTTTAATAATTGCAGAGAGAGAGGTTATCCCGAAGACCTCACACAGGAAGTTTGGAGGCAGATCGCCAGTTTCAGCGGCTACTCGTTCTGCAAGGCCCATTCTGCTAGCTTTGCGGTGGAGTCTTTTCAAAGTCTTTATTTAAAGACCTATTACCCACTTGAATTTATGACAGCGGTCATCAATAATTTTGGCGGGTTTTACCGCACGGAAATATACGTACACGAGGCGCGAATGTGCGGGGCATCGATTGAGCCACCCTGTGTCAATAACAGCCGTGTGCTCACGCACATTGATGGGAAAACCATTTACCTGGGGTTTATCCATATTGCCGATCTGGAAAAGAAGGTATCACGACGTATTGTCGAAGAGAGAAACAGAAACGGTGACTATCGTAGTTTAAAAGATTTTGTGAGCCGTATTGATATCGACAAAGAACAACTGGAGATATTGATACGGATGGGTTCTTTCCGCTTTACAGGATTGAATAAATACGCCCTTATGTGGGAGAAAAATGCCGTTCATAATCCCCGTCTCTACTCTGTACATATGGGCAAAACGCTCTTTGATCCTGACGATGACGACTATGAACTCCCTGTCATGGAAGAGGGTCGCCATGAGCAGGCTTTCGATGAGATAGAGTTACTGGGATTTCCGCTATGTTCTCCCTTTGAATTACTCGATGGGAGATACCAGGGCAATACGACGGCCATGCGGATGAAAGAATATACAGGAAAAACGGTTAAAATGGTGGGCTACTATGTTGCGCGAAAAAATGTTACGACGGTCAATAAAAAACTGATGAATTTCGGGACATGGCTTGACGAAGGCGGAGTCTTTTTTGATACGACACATTTTCCCCCTTCCCTGGCCAGGTATCCGTTTAAAGGCATGGGCTGCTATCTGCTGGAAGGTAAAATCACAGAAGATTTTGGCTTTCCGTCGATGGAGGTAAATCGTATGATCAAGCTCCCCTATGTAAGAGATGAGCGGTATTAAACCGTTGCAAAATTTTAATCAATCCCAGATCCCGTTCTTATGGGTCAGTATTATAGGTTCATCATCAGTGACGATGAGGGTATGTTCGTGCTGTGCTACATGGCCACCTTTATTGCCTACCAGTGTCCAACCATCTTTGAGAGGGCAGGCCATGGTCGAGTGGGTGGAAATAAACGTTTCGATAGCAACCACCATATTTTTTTTGAATCTCGACAAATTGAACCGGTCATAGTAATTGGGGATTTCCCGGGGTTCTTCGTGAAGCTTTCTGCCAATACCGTGCCCTGTCAGATTTCTGATCACTTTATAGCCTGATTTTTTAGCCTCAGTTTCAATCAACCGACCCAGGTGAGATATTTTTACATCACTGCGAATGAATCCTATGGCATTTTGCAAAATCTCTTTGGAGGTGTCTACCAGTTTTTGATGCCCGTGAATGTCTTCGCCCAATACAAAAGATCCTCCATTGTCTGACCAAAAGCCATCCAACTCAGCCGATACGTCAATATTCACCAGATCGCCCTCCTCGAGAACTTTGACTTCAGAGGGTATGCCGTGTGCGAATTCACGGTTTACGCTTATACAAGTCCAGCCAGGAAAGTAATAAGAAATAAACGGAGCAGATCTTGCTCCGAAATCCTTCAATACTGCCCCTCCTAAATTGTCCAGTTGACGGGTAGTCATGCCGGGCTTCGAACGATCTCTCATTTCTTTCAGGGTAATGGCTACCACATCACTCACCCTTTTCATTCCATATAACTCCGATTCTACCGATATAGACATAACTTAACAATTTTCTGAAATGCCTTTATACTTTCAAATGAAAAAAGACATATCTAAATAAATTCTAACCAATGTAAGATGACAAAGTTTTATTATGATATGGGAAGAATAGAACCAACATGAATGCTTATGAAAATCAAAAGCCCTAAGGATCGACTAATCCTTAGGGCTATAAAAACAATCCTAGAGTTACGAAAGTACTAAAGATTTTAATTTGCTACTGATTATGGTTTTCCATTTTTCAATCATCTGAAGTTCTCCGCTCAGTTGATGATTTACTGAGGAATCATAAAACTCCAATACATCGACTGGCTTACGTTCATCAACATATTCAATAGAAAGTCCAAGAAAATCAATCGCTATAAAACCATTGCTTTTAGAGTCAACATGATTTGATGTTTTCACTATTTTGCAACCAATGACATCTTTGAGACTAATATGTTTTTGAATCTTTTTTTCTTTTGATTCTTTACAAAAGAAAAGAGTCCTGGAAGATTCATCAAGGCCAATGATGAAATCATTACACACTTCATATTTGGTAATGACCGAACTTTGGCTTTGGGCGAGAGATGTCAGCAGGTTATATAATTTATTTTCTCTTGATTTATTATAAAAATAGTAAAAGATAAAAGGTGAAAAGCTGAGGATTAATAATATAGAGCCTATTAAAGCAGTTGCTAAATCCATTTTTATTTTATTTTTTAATTGATAGAATGCAGAAAAAGACTTAACTATATGAATACTATCAAAGGTTAAGTGTTATAATTGGGTATTCTCTGAGTGGAATACTTTGCAAACTTGTAATGGATTACCAAAAAACGTGGAAAGGAAAAATAATATCCTTCTTCTGAAATTTGATCAGAAGTATTTTCGAATGAATCAAATAGTATAATAGCTTCTCAATGGCTGAGAATCTGACCTCCGTTTGAGGAAAAATATTTTTCTTAATGTGATTTTTTCCAGGATAATAGAAATGATTACTTAGTCCATGAACAACTTCAGCAGGTACGCGATGGTAAAGCTGATTTGAATGGGATTTAAGACATACATTACCCTCAGACATGACCTCATCAGCAGAGTATTCTGACTGACTGAATGCATAATGTTCTCCTGCATTTATGGGTGACCAATAAATGAAAGCAAAGAAGAGAAAAAATGTGTTTCTAAACCTGATTTTCACACCGCAAAATTAAGTGAATTTCAATTAGGAAATTAAAATATTTTTTTAGGAAGAAATGAGGCTTCTTTTTGAAATTTACCTACCAGGTTTCGATTGTAAATTACTTATATTGAGATTTGTAGCTCGATTAGATCAATACCTGGAAGATGGAAATGCCTCGGGTACAAAAATCCAGAAATCAAATCCAAATACCAACTTCTTTACTTCATCAGACTCATTTATTTTAATCAAAGGCCTTAATGGTCTCATGTCCATAAGTACCCATTGGGAGTCATTGATCATCTCATCCAGAACCGGTTTCAACAAAGTGTGTATTTCCTCAGACCGATCGAATGGTTGTGGTGGACCAAAAGGGCCCTGCGTCGTCCCCTTCAATCCGGAAATATTGAAATGAACCGATTGCATCCCGGAAGAAGCAGCCAATTCTGAAACCATATTGCCCAAATCGAATTGGTTGTAATAGGAGAGTCCGCGATACGTGTGGGAGGCCCCAAATTTTAATACCACTTTGGGCAATGGCTCCATTTCGGAAGCGGTATTGTAATAATCCATAAATTGATCTTTCATTAAAACCGATCTTTCAAAGTTGTTTTCGTATTGCTTTCCATTAAACCAAAGCATATAAATGCTTTGTGATTCCTTCAATTTTTGGATTAGCGCTACATGACTGGGGTTTGAAGAAAAAGCTTTCAATAATTGATCAAAGTCCTCCTCTTTTAATGTATTCATGATCAGTTTACCTGGATTTCCTGTAGATATAACTTCCTGAAACCCTTCCTGAGCTTTTTCTAAATGGTGTTCGACTAATTGTGCCGCTTCTTTATCAGGGGCTTCATCGATTAGTTGTGAAAAAAGTAATCTGGGGGCGCCCATAAATACCTGATCAACTCCCCACAAAACAGGCTCCTTTGATTGAGAGAGTTTTACTGCTGAGTGAATAAGAGAAAATTCATGGCGATTGTCATAAAAGGGAAAACTCATGGGAATTTCCGCTAAAAATTGGGCAAATGATTCTTCTCCTTCATTGGCTAAGTATTCGAGTTTTTTCGCCACATAGGGATCGGTTTCAATGCATAGATAGTTAAATCCAAATGGATTTGATTCTGCAAATAAAACCTCTGTAAATTCAGCCACTTCTTTGATCCCATGCTGTTCTCCTACAAGCAGAAACTGGGCAGATTGAAGCGTTTTTCTAATGGCATCAGCTCCATTTCCGGTAAAAGTTCCATTTTCGATGGCCAAAGAAAAAGTGTTTTCTTTTAAAGTCCGGGTTAATTCGTCCTCTGTGACCTGAGAGTATCCGGGTACAATCACAATCAGGTTAGTCAGAAAAAACAGAAGTTTCAATTGGTATTTCATAGTAATTACATTTTAGAACAAACAATAATGATATACGGACTCGACAGTGTGTTGAATTGGATGCCCTCAGCAAAATCGGGTAATTCTATAAATTGTTGCATGGTAAAACCACTTTCAGTAATAAGTCGTAACGTTGTACTGAGAGTCCAATGGTAGTCATGAAATATGGCTCTTTGTCCGGTGTCTTGATCTGTTATGAGTACTTCAAACTTTTTGCCTTCCTCGAAGTAATTAAATTCTTCACCTTTTGAATATTCAGTCTGGAATGTGCTGAAATGATCATTTCTAAAACACGGGTGGGTAATGGAAAAGATGACTATACCCTTCTCATGAAGTGCTGAGTGTATTTTATACAGATTTTTCAGGATTTCTTTTTGCGAAGGTATGGTCATGAGTACAAGGCTGCAAATCGCATAGTCAAAATAATGATCAGGAATGGATGCCGCTTTAAAGTAAGTTTTAGGATTATAATCATGCAACAAGCTTTCCGCATGTTTAAGTGCTTCGTGATTGATGTCATATAGAGCCACTTCGCATTCGGGTTTCAGGTACAGTATGAATGATCCGTCACCGCATCCATAATCCAATATTTTTACCGGCTTATCCTGTGGTATCAATTCTGCTATCCGGGGGTGAAGAACCACTTTTCGCGATTCCTTTTGTATAGAGAGATATCCTTCGGAACCGTGAGACCAGTAATCTTTCTTTTTTTTCTCATCCACTTTACTAGATATTTGAAAATAAAGATAATGGGATCAGGATATAATATCTAATTTACATACAATAAACACCTGAAAGCATAATCATGATTTTTCTCTTACACCATACTTTCCAATAACCTGCCGGTAACACGCAGAAAGTCCATTTCTGTGATAATACCGACTAATTCTTTACCTTTGGTTACAGGCAGGCAACCAATTTTATTCTCACGCATGAGTTTCATCGCATCCATTATGGTGGCATCCTCAGTAATGGTAATGGGTTCATTGATCATGATATCGGCTACCGTAGCCGTTTTCTTGGTTCGTTTATTTTTAATGAGGTAATGGATTAGTTGACGTGATGAAATCAATCCTACCAGATTTCCTTTAGAGTCTTCTACAGGTGTGTGTCGGATTTTTCTCCAGGTCATCATCTCAGCTACCAAATCAATAATGTCATCCTTTTGTACGCTAAAGATATCAGTGACCATAAAATCAGAAACTTTCAGGGCATATGGACTATAGGTTTTAAAATCACTGAGGTCGGGTATTGGCCACGTATGTATGGGTTGATTGGAGTGCTGATGGGCAACCATACACGAAGTAAGGGCAGTTAGCGCTTCATCAGTGGTGGTTTTTTCACTAAAATCTGTATATGCTTTTAACAACCATCTTGCGCCCGTCATGTGGCTTTGACTTCTTCCCTCGATAATACCCAGATACTTGTCTATGTCAGCTTTATCTACATTTTGCTTTTCCAATCCTTCCCGTGCGATGGGAAGAAGCTCTTTTGATACCAGATCTACTGCTGATATTTTCTTGTCTCCCCACCATGTAAATTTGGTATCAATCCCAAAACGTGCAGCCTTCAGAAAATTATCCCTGGTATCTACAAATTGCATTTTCTTTCGCATATCCGGTACCAGATCAGCCATTCCTACCATCAACCCCAACCAAAAAGTAGCATTGGCCACTTCATCCACTACCGTTGGGCCGGAAGGCAAAACCCTGTTTTCAATTCTTAGGTGAGGCATACCATTGTCACTAATACCATAACATGGTCGATTCCACCGATACACTGTCGAATTATGCACTTGCAGAGCTCGTAATTTTGGCACCTGCTTATTTTTGATAAATGCCAGAGAATCTTCTTCTATATCAGAGCTCAACAATACCCTGAAACGGGCAATGTCTTCTTTATAAATATCCAAAATGGAATCGTGTATCCAATCCTTTCCATAGCTGACCCTGGGGCTTCTCTCCCTCATGTGGTCATGGGTAGTGCGCGTATCTATTGACTGCTGAAACATAGCGATCCTTGATTCGTGCCAGAGCCTCTTTCCAAACACTATGGGCGAATTGGCAGATATTGCAATGACAGGAGCTGCCAGGGCCTGAGCTATGTTATACATTTGCACAAAATTTGATGCCGTCACCTGGAGGTGCACCTGAAAACTGGTATTTACTGCTTCAAGCAACGGTGAAGAATGTTTTATTAATAATTCATCAATGCCCGTAATTCTTAGTTCATAAGCATTGCCAAGCAATTGCCGGTTTATGGCTTCCATCAGAGCTTTATATCTCTTTTTGGGTGTGAGATTATCCATTTCCAGATGATGCTTTCGCAGCGTCGGTAAAATGCCGGTAAGTACCAGGTAGGCATCTAATTCATCCAGGGCTTTTTGGATAACATCCAGTTTATAACTGTTTTCTTTCTCCAATTCTGAAAAGCAGTTTCCGGTAAATACCCTTGGATCGATGTTGGTTTCGAGATTAAATTTAGCCAATTCGGTTTCTACCCAGGGATGATTCTGTAGTTTATCCAGTGCTTCCATAGCGACGCATGCAGGTTTAAAGGTCTTCTTGTGCACCATGACCATCTCCTGTTCTGCACCTATCCTCATTACATCTTTTTCAAACCAATCGTGTTTGAGCATATAATCCAATGCATCTACATCGGCGAGAAGCGATTTGACAAATTTTTGCATCTGCTGCCTGTCCGAAACCAATGATACCCTTTGTTCGCCCATTATAGTAAACCGTATTTATATTATCGTTATAAGCCAGAATAAACCAAAAAACGAAAAATAGGGATATCCTGGTACATCTATATTCAAACTACAAAAATATACTTTCTAAAGATATTCAAGCTCTTTTGTCTTTCTGCATCAAAATAGAAAAAATTAATGGATGAAAAAAAGAATTAATCCTTAATTATTCGTTATATCCTCAAAATAATATTTTAGATTTTTCAATGTAGATATGGATACACTCAGATTATTTTACAGGATATTGATCATTTTTATAGCTACTCATTTCCTTTCTTGTACTAAAGGTCAGCAACTTTTATTTGAAGTGAACAATGAGGTGGAATTTGTTATGCCCGGAGGTCTAAATACAATAGAAACCCACATTTTCATCATCAGAGACATCCCTACTTTTTTCGAACCCAACTTAAATTCTTTCGGATACAGAGTAGAAGATGTTGCCAGTATCAATGCAACCAGAGCAACTATTCTGGGCAGCTTTCAACCTTTGGATTATGATTTCATAGGAGAAATAGCGATCAGGGCTATATCGCCAAAAAATCCTTCCCTTAACCGGGAGATGTTTTTTATGGAAAATATTCCTTTCAATCACAGGGGTGAATTGAGATTGTTTTCTTCAATTACGGATCTGACTGAGATCATGAAAGAAAAAGTTTTTGATATGGAAATCCGGATCAGGCTTCGTAGTTTTGTAGGCAGAGACATTCAACATAAACTTATCTTTAATTATGGTGTTTTTGAAGCTGAATAATGGATGACAGGAAAAAATATATGGTTGAGTTTGTAGTGCCGGTACCTTTTACAGAAGATTTAAAGAGTATGATCCCGGATCAACAAAATGCTGTATATAAGTTGTTTTTAGAAGAAAAGCTTCTCAACTATACCCTTTCACTCGATCGCACAAAACTATGGGCCATATTCCTGGCAGACAGTGAAAGTGCCTTAATAACTTATATTGATAAACTACCTTTGAGTCAATACATGAATTATGACTACAAAGAAATCTTGTTCCATGAAGCGGTGCAATTCATCCCCACTATATCATTAAATTAGCTCACTGAATGCCTATTAGCAACCGGAAGTACCTGCTTTATACCCTGGCTCTGGTCAATTTTACTCATATTGTTGATTCCATGCTTATAATGCCCCTGGGCGATATTTTTATTGAGTTGTTTGAGATCAGTGCCATGGAATATAGCTATCTCGTTTCATCCTATGCCATTGCTGCATTTTTTTCTAGCTTAGCAGGTGTATTTTTTCTGGATCTCTTTGATAGAAAAAAAGCCCTGGTTTTTATTTATGTTGGCTTCGCACTGGGCACATTGCTCTGTGCATTTGCCAATAGTTATCTCATGCTTGTATCGCTTCGATTCCTGACGGGATTGTTTGGTGGCATGATAGGAGCATTGGTATTGTCCATCGTAAGTGATTTGTATTTGTTTAAAGAAAGGGGACAGGCCATGGGAATATTGTTTGCTGCATTTTCGGCAGCTTCAGCACTGGGTATACCCATCGGTATATATTTGGCTGCCATAGGGAGTTGGCAACTTCCATTCTTTATCATAGGTCTGTTAGGACTTTTCATTGCTGTTTTTATATACTTTGTATTTCCTCCCATGTCAGATCATCAAAAGGAGGTTCATCAAAGGCTATCTTTTAAAAATACCATTCTGGCTATCACAGGTGACATCAATCAAATGAAAGGTCTTACAGCTGCCTTTGTACTGGTATTGGCTCATTTTCTCATCATCCCCTTTATTTCTCCTTTTATGATTAAAAATGTAGGCCTTACACAATTGGAAATTTCCTATCAGTTTTTTCTTGGAGGAGCTGCCACTATCATTACAGCACCGATTATTGGCAAGCTCACTGACCGATTGGGGGTAATGAAGGTTTTTACTGTGGTCATGATCATCTCGTTCATTCCTACTTACATGATCACCAATATGGGATTCATATCAATTTACGTCGCTTTGACCTGGACCACATTGTTTTTCATCTTTGCCAGTGGCCGTATGATTTCACCGAATGCCATCATTACTGCCGCAGCTCCCGTTGCCAACAGAGGCAGTTTTATGAGCATCAAATCAGCCCTGCAACAATTGGCCATTTTTGCTTCTTCCATCATTAGTGGAATGATCGTTGTAATTGAAAACGACCTGTATAAAAACTACGAATTGGTTGGCTATCTTTCTATAGCCTTGGGTTTGGCTTCCATATTTGTCGTAGCCAGGGTACAGGTCGCAAAGGGCAATTAATCCTGGACTTGAACTTAATGTTGTAATTGAACATAAATAAAATGGCTCAATACTTTTTTATCCTTTCCGGATTGCTCTTTAAGAAGTTTGCCCAAGAAGAATGCGATCCGCCGAAAATAGTTTTAGATGATTGATGGTAATGGCATAATGCAGTGGCCAGGGCATCAGTAGCGTCGAGATATTGATCCTTCAATTCCACTTTAAGCAATGTATTAAGCATGGCTGAAACCTGTTCTTTTGAGGCATTGCCATTTCCAGTCACGGATTGTTTTATCTTTTTCGGAGAATATTCATTAATTTCTAACCCCATCGTGATTCCGGCAGCAATAGCTACACCCTGGGCACGTCCCAATTTCAACATGGATTGGACATTCTTCCCGTAAAAAGGAGCCTCAATAGCCATTTTTGAGGGAAGATAGGTTTCGATGATCTCCTGCAATTGGAGATAAATTTCTTTTAATCGCCCCTGGTGAGAGTCAAAACTTTTTAATTTTATGACCCCTATAGCCTCAATTTTTAGTTCCTTTCCACGCACTTCCAGAACCGCATACCCAAGCATATTGGTGCCGGGATCCACACCTAATATTTTATAATGATCTTTCATGTGCAGAAATCATTAATCCGGATTGAAGGGTTCTTATCGCTATATTCATTTGACAAACTTAACTTAAATACGCGACTATTATATTATAAATTATTTTAATTTCAACCGGATTAATAACATATGCTTCTCAGTTTTTTTCTAAGGTCGTGAAAATTAAGGCCGATGATGGTCAATTAGGCCATTCAAATAAAACTATATTCCTTTTAAAAAAAAAGAAACAAGGTCAACTCTTTTAATCTTTCAACACCTTCAAACTCAGATCTAAAGAACCGGCTGAATGGGTCAATGCACCAACCGAGATAAAATCGACCCCCATTTTTGCAACTTTTCTGACATTGTGAATGGTAATTCCCCCAGAGGCTTCAGTTTCAAATTTTTTATCTATGATCGCTATGGCTTCTGACAAGATAGGTAGTTCGAAATTGTCTAGCATTATGCGATGAATTTGTCCGGTTTCGAGAACTTCATACAATTCTACAAGATTTCTCACTTCAACAGTGATTTCAAGAGGCAGTTGGTTTTTGTTCAGGTATTCATTAGATTGTTCAATGGCTTTTTTTATGCTCCCACAAGCATCTATATGGTTGTCCTTAATCATGATGCGGTCATAAAGCCCAAATCTGTAATTACTGCAACCCCCTATTCTGACAGCCCATTTTTCCAGAAATCTTAAAAGTGGTGTGGTTTTACGAGTATCGAGTACGGTAACGGGCAAGTCCTCCACTTCGACATGAAAACGGCTGCTGAGAGCAGCGATACCACTCATTCTTTGCATGGTATTAAGCACAAGTCTTTCGCACTGGAGTAAAGAACGTGTATTAGATGTAACCCTGAAAACGATGTCTCCCAAATCCACATCCTTACCATCCGGTATCAGTATATCAAAAATGGTATCGGGATCAACGGTTTTAAATATGATTTCTGCCAGCTCTACACCGGCAATGACTCCGGCTTCTTTAACATGTAATTGTGCGGTGCTGATATGATGTACAGGTATGCATGCATTGGAAGTGTGATCACCATTTCCGATATCTTCCGCAAGTGCTTTTGCTATAAACCAATCTAATTCTTCCCTTTGGAGGTCTTTCATGCTTTACAATTTCGATTAAATTGCAAAAGTAGTATTTATTTAAAGATGGTTACTCCAAATATTGAGAGTTTAACTATTGGATTTGCTGAATACTATTATTTGGCAGGATCCTGGCATACCAAACAAGGACAACTATACGTATTGTCTGTGGAAAAATGAATGACGATGAAATGGCTTGCTTTTATTAGTGCTTTTGTTTTATGTTGGGGTTGCAGAGATGAGTCTTCCAGACCTCTGCCGGACGTGAGTGAAATCGAGATTGATTTTAAGGTAGTAAGATTTGATCGGTTACTCAGCAACCTGGATACACTTGATGTATCATCCGGAATCGATGTCATGCTCGATAGTCTTCCAGCTTTTACGCACTTGTACTTTCAGGAAATTTTGGGGTTGGAAGGATCGGAAAATCTTAAGAGTCAAGTATTTCATGAACAAGTCTCTGCCTTTTTGCAGGATGAAAGGATCAACTATCTATTGGATACAGTGTCGGATATATTTGGCGAGAATCCCGATTTCTTCCATAAGGAATACGAGAAAGCATTTAAGTATCTAACATATCGACTTCCCGATTTTCAACCGCCGAACATATATACCATCATTTCTGAATACGCCTACCAGCAATTTCTTTTTGAAGATGAAAATGGAGAAGGCATAGGTGTTGGGCTTGATCTTTTTTTAGGTGAAAACTTTCCCTATATGCGGTTGGCTCCCGGAAATCCTGCATTTTCAGCCTACCTTACCCGTACCTTTAATAAAGACCATATTGTCAGAAAAAGTATGGAGCTTATTCTTGATGAAATCATAGGGCCTCCCCCTGGGAGCAGATTTATTGATTTCATGTTACACAATGGTAAAATGCTATACATCCTTGAAAATGCGTTGCCGGAAACCCATGATTCCATTCTACTTGAATATTCAGGAATTCAAACTCAATGGGTTCATGAAAACCAGGTGGAGATGTGGGCTTACTTTATAAATGAAGGCATTTTTTACGAAACGGATATCATAAAAATAAATAAATATTTACAGCCCAGCCCTCACAGTCCGGGTATGCCAAAAGAAGCTCCGGGACGAACCGCTAATTTCCTCGGATGGCAAATAGTCAAAACCTATATGGATCGCCATCCGCAACTATCTATGTCGGATTTGATCTCGGAAAAAGATTCCCAAAAATTACTGGAAGATTCCAGATATAAACCCAGGAGAAAAAAATAAAAAGGATTATGTATTTTTAACCCAAAATTCAGATGATGACAAAGCGAGCAATACCTCTGGTTGATCTTTCCAAATACGTGAAAGGAAACCATGAAGACAGAAATCAATTTGTAAAAGACCTCGGTCAAGCCTTTCATAAAGTGGGTTTTGTAGGTGTGATTAATCACGGTATCCCTTCTGCTTTAGTAGAGGAGTTTTATCACGCATCCAAGGAATTTTTTTCCTTACCTGTTTCGATTAAAAAACAGTATGAGGTGCAAGGCTTAGCCGGTCAGCGAGGTTATACATCTTTTGGAAAAGAGCATGCCAAGCAATCGACGGTTGCTGATTTAAAGGAATTCTTTCAGATTGGTCAATTTGTTGACAATGATGACCCTTTAAAAGCAGAGTATCCCGATAATGTATATGTCAATGAAGTACCTCACTTTTATGAGCTGGGAAAAAAACTGTATAAAAGTTTTGAAGAAAGTGGTGCTCATATGTTGAGGGCAATTGCTGTTTATCTTGAGTTGGAAGAGGATTATTTTGATGAAAAGATCGATCGCGGTAACAGCATTTTGAGAGCGATTCATTATCCCCCCATTACAGAAGAACCCAGATCTGCCATTCGGGCTGAGCAGCATGAAGATATCAATCTCATCACTCTGTTGGTGGGTGCATCTGCCGGGGGTCTTCAACTGTTCAATGCAAAAGGAGAATGGCTTGATATAGTCCCCGGAGAAAATGAAATCGTGATCAATGTGGGAGACATGCTTCAGCGATTAACCAATAATTACCTTAAATCTACTACTCACCGGGTAGTGAATCCCCCTAAAGAAGAATGGCATGTGCCCAGATTGTCCATACCCTTTTTCCTGCATCCAAAAAGCGGAATGAAGTTGGATTGTCTTGAAAAATGCATAACAACGGATCGGCCATTGGCCTACGAGCCTATTACTGCCGGAGAATACCTCGATGAAAGATTACGGGAAATCGGGCTTAAAAAATAATTGGCAAATTACCCGTATCTGCTTGAAAACGACATAGAAATGTCGTACTTTTGACAAAATTTTATAAAAAAATATCACTATGTTTCATTTATTATTCGGATTAGGACCTCAGGAGCTCATTGTAGTCGCTGTTTTAGTTTTAGTCTTATTTGGAGGTAAAAAAATTCCTGAACTTATGAAAGGTTTGGGACAAGGAATAAGAGAGTTTAACAAAGCAAAAACAAGCATTGAATCTGAAGTAAAAGAAGGAATGAAAGAATTGGAAGACGGAGAAAAGAAAAAGTGAAAAAATAGTCTTTAAAAAAATAATTCCTTTTTTTTAACGAGGCATGCAGGTAACAGGTAATGTATGCCTCGTTTTTATTATGTCCGTTTAAATACAGGCACTTAGTACTTTTTGGAAATTTCCTTAACGATCGAATTAAATTTTTCCATCTCTTCCATTATGGGACTATGAGCTGACTGTTCGAAAGTATAAAATTGTTTATGGGGAGCCTTTAATTGATCGTAAAACTTATATGCAATGGAATAAGGTGTCTGATAATCATATTTTCCCTGAAAAATGTATACTGGTATTGCCATGCTATCAATTTCTTCAAATAAATTCGATGTCATTACTTCCATCCACATATTTTTGATGGAATACAGATTGCCTTGCATGTAATTGAATTTATCTGCGATGGTATACTCAGGCGTGTTTAAAACCATTTTAATCATAGGCCATGTACTTTTGACATTCTTCATTGCCCCTCCGTACTTGGTTACATATTTTCTCTCTTTCATAAGGAAATCCAACCAAAGATCATTGCCAGAAAGAGAATCGGGCATTTTCATTCCAGATAATGATTTTATAGCTTTTTTATCCTGGCGTTCAATAGCCTGATCTTTAACCCATTCAAAAGATATTTGCTCTCCTCTATATTGATGTACTACCTGTCCAATTCCCAGAAAGGCATAATACTGATCGGGATATTGATACGAAGTTAGTATGCCCAATAGCGAGCCCCACGAATGTCCCATGAGAAATAGTTTCTCCTGATTAAAACGATTGCTCAGATATTCAGTTACTTCCCGGGTGTCTGATATAAATTGTTCCAGGTTCATGCTTTCAATGGGAATATTTTTAGAATAAGATTTTCCGGCTCCCCGCTGTTCCCAATACACCATCACAAAATCCTCTTCAATTGCAGTATTAAATTTTTTCATAAATGCGATCTCCGGACTTCCCGGACCTCCATGTAAAAATAATATGACCGGCTTAGTAGAATCTACACCTCGGATAATCAAATACTGCTCTTGATCTCCAATTTCAATTTTTTCAATGGTAGAGATACTTTTACTGATTAGATTTCCACCATTATCAACAATGGGTGCTGCTTTACCGGGACTCTTTATCCATAATGCAGTCATTAATATGGCAATAATGAATACCAATCCGCCAATGAAATAAATAAAAGCTCGAAAGATCCTGTTTTTCATTTTTACAAAAGTCATAGTTACTAACAGGATAAAAGTAAACCTTTATAAATACAAAATGGTACCCACATAGGAATAAAAACGGGCTATATAAGTCTTTTACAATATCGCAAATGAATGGTTTGCCTAATGATCACATTGGCTTCCCGTCATTTAATAGAGATGGAAAGAAAATCTGTAATTATGGTTACTCCTCAGAAATGATTCTCATACAATTACCCAGGAAAAATGGATTAAGTTTTAGGGGTGGATTTTTCTTCTGATTCAGCAATTCGTTTTAATTCCTGGAGTCTGGCAATAACTTCCGTCACTATAAAGGCTGACATCTTTTCGGGGAGAATTCATATAAGAAGTTTAAAACGATTAAAATCTTTGAAGGTGAGAAGCCATTAAATCATCCTTTAGATTAACTCCTTGTCCTCTTTACATAGTCCATTAGAATTTTGAAAAACTCTATTGGTTGCTCTTCTAAAATCGCATGCCCGCATTTTTCTATCACGTGTGTTTCACTCAATTTTAAACTTTCCTTTTGCAGATAGAAAGTCGATTCACCTTGATCGTCTTGTCGGCCATAAACAATCAAAGCACGAATATTTAATTTTTTTAATTTTTCTGTGATATCCCACTTGCTTTCTATCACTTGCTTGTCAATTATTGGAATGGGTTGAAAATTGAACCTGTAAAAGAGATGGTCAAGGTTCTTTTTCGATATTTTACTTTTGTCATAATACATTGCTCTCACATGCAAAGCGATAAATTCCTTATAGGCTTCAACCTCTTTGCAATGTGGATTGATCCTTTTAAGAGAATCCAACTCCTTATCGGTTTTTGTCGAGAACACCTTTTGTAACATAGCCATTGAATCCAATTCCACAATTGAACGCCTCGCATATTGATTATCGTTAAGTACGTTCCAAACTTTATATGAAGGAGGAGCTGAACAGATAAGGATCAGATTAGAAACTGACTGAGGATGTAATGCAGCATAATTCATTGCGAGTAAACCACCCCAGGACATGCCTAAAAGGGTGATATTCTTATCGCCTCGTAATTTTCTCAAAATATCAATATCTTCCGTGTATTTCTCAATGGTTATATTCTCTTCATTAATCGGTATATCCCTCGATTTTCCGGAACCACGTTGATGAATTATGACGCATGTATAATAGGATTTAAAGCTATCCACAATTTGACGAAAAGGATGATCAGGTGCTTCACCCGGGCCACCAGATAAAATATAAAGAGCGGGTCCATTTCCAAACTCCTCGTAATACAATGTTTCAGGGCCATTATGAAAGCTCTTGATATCCTGTCCTAACCAGTAATTATAAATGGTTAGTAAAAGGATTAGGAATACAAGGAAACTTCGCATCTGTCTGTAATTTAGAGTTATGTCAGACTTTTATATTCAATGCTTTCATAGCCAAACCCATCACCAAATAGTTGATTTCATTGTTCATGTTACATTGTCACCAACGCTTATGTGGCTTACTATAAATGGCATATAGTGGCTTCAACATGTTAGCCTACAAAACTATGTCAATAAACGTATGTTAAAAAAATATTTCTTAAAATAATTGTATTTTTAAGTTTTGCAAGCAGGGAAAGTCACAATTCATATATACTAAGTCATGATAAATAAAAAACACCATGTTTACAATCTCATCATTTTAGATGAAAGCGGCTCAATGAAAGACATAAAAAAGCCAACTATCAGTGGTTTTAATGAGGTCGTGGAAACGATTAAGGATGTTGAAAAAAGGTTTCCTGAACAGAAGCACTATATCTCCCTTGTCTGTTTTAATGGGCGGGGAATAAAGGAACTCCTCTGGAATGTAGAGGTAGAGAAACTCAGTCCACTCAATGAGGAACTTTATCAACCAGATCATGTAACACCGCTTTACGACGCAATAGTAATGAGTGTCTCCCGATTGAAAGAGGACTTACCGCACGATATTACTTCCAATGTTCTTGTCACCATACTTACCGATGGCATTGAAAACGCTTCTCAGGTTTACTCACGCAAACAGGTGAGAGAACTTATTGAAGAGCTGAAGCAAAAGTCATGGACGTTTGCGTACATAGGTGCAAATCATAATGTGGAAGACACAGCAAGGAATATTTCTATCACCAACACACTCCGGTTTTCGGCAAATGACGATGATGTAAGTATTATGTTTTCAAAAGAAAAGAAGGCGCGTATTGCGATGGCAATGAAGATGTCTGCCATGAAAAAGAATGAACCTATTCAGTTTAATAAGGACTTTTATAAGGACGATGAATATGACAAAGAGGAGTAAACTGCCCTTAATAAACTTAGAATAGCCTATGGGCTTTGTCCACTGTTTTTGTTTTGTGTGTGAGTTAATAGTCTAATATGGATGATGTGAAAACCACTCCACCCTATTCGGGTTGTGTTTGGTTATCTTTGATTTAATGCATATGTTAAGGAGACAAGTCCTGTTGAATAGGTTTTAGTTTCTAGAAGTTTAAGAGGAATTCTTTGTAATATGTCTTTAAACAATGGCTTACCTGCACCGAGAAGGATGGGGTGGACAGCCAATGAAATCTCATCTACCAATCCTAGGTTTATAAGAGAAGTTGTCAATCCTGCACCACCAAACAGCCAAATATCTTTCCCTTTTTCTTTTTTAATTTTTGAAACCTCTGTCTTTATGTCTCCAGTAATTAGTACTGCTTCATCTTTTACTTTTTCAAGTGTTGTTGAAAAAATGTATTCTTTAAATTTTGGAAAACCTTCACCAAAACTATCGCCGATAGCTTGTGTCATTTCGTACGATTTTCTACCTATAAATAATGTGTCAACTCGTTTGAAGAAATCCGAAAGACCATAATCCTGATCCGTAAAACACCAATCATATTCTCCATTCGGTCCCTCAATGTATCCGTCTAAACTAATTGCAAGTCCTAAAACTACTTTTCTCATACTTGTCGCATCTATTTTATTACCGTAATAATTTATTGGTTGATAGCATAATTTTTTTCACAATAAACAATATAGTAACGGGGAGTAAAATGTCTTAAAAAAGGTCTTATTCCAATTTTTCTCCAATCACTCGATGTCCAGGTCTGACTGTCCTTAATTTCCCATCCGGTTTTTTCCAATAGAAAATTAAACTGCTTTATTTCATATTCGTGATAGTGTTTATCCCAATCGTCATTTTTATTCCAGTATGCGCTTGCAAACCATAATTTTAGAGGAACAGAAGCAATTAACTTTCCAGTTTTGATTTCATTCAGGATATTAAAAGGAGCAAGCATGTGCTCGAATATTTCAAATGCGGAAATATAATCTGCATCCGTTTCTGCATACTTCAGAAAATCCGTATCCAAATTTTCTCCTTGTGTATTGATTACATCGTATCCTTCTTTCTTCATTATGAGTGAAAAAGGATTTTCTGTGCCTAAATCCAATATTTTAGAGTTAATAGGTACATGTTTTTTAATAAAATCCAGTGTTTTATTGTATCTTTTTAATAGTAATTTATTCTTCATTATACATCATTTATTTTGAATGTTCTAAATTGAACAAAGCCGGTTCCAAATAAAGGGCTACTTTGTATCAAATTGACCGACGTCAAATATAAACGGATATTTTATTTACGGATAATTTTTTAAAGCATTGACATCCTATCTTTATTTTGTGGTTCATATTCTATGATTTAATATTGGTTATTTATATGTAGTGTGGATTTTTCTAACATATAATCTGGAGATCCTTGGATTTGACTAAACCCAAATGTTCTGTGTTGGTAAGATGTTTTTAGGTAACTCTGAATGACGGTTTACTTTTTCTCCATATTTGGGGGGAATGAATTTACAGGAGTTAAAGCAAGAGAAAAAGATAGAAAGTGCCTTACAACCAAGGTAGACTGGCAATTGTTCCTTGCCTTTAAAATGATCCATTTGTAAATACCCATTGGGCTTTCTAAACCTATGGATTAAGTTGTACAAGGTGTAGTTTTCATTTGAAATAATTCGGGCTTTGACCACGGACAAGAGCGCGCAAAGTATTGCAAGTCTTTTGTCAACTTACAATAAAAAGGTATTAAAAGCAATCGAAAAAATAAAAAAAGACAGATATTGCCTAATCCACAATATGGCTTCTACTTTTTACCTTTCCTCCCTTACCTGATACTAGAATCTGTTTTAAAGAAGTTTGGCGTAATCTATCATACCTTGAAAATCTATGACTACAGCTGATTCATTGCCCACAGTCCAGGCATCATGTCCTGATGGTAACAATGATACATCACCGGGCTTTAAATCAAATTCAGTTCCGTCATCCATTACCACATGTAAAATACCGGATACATGATACTGAAAATGCGGAGCTTCGCAACTGTGGGTTTTAGCAAATGGTTGAACAGAAGTTGCCCATCGCCAACCGGGTTCAAAAATACCGCGACCAATTAGGGCACCACCAATATTTAAGAGTTCAAGCTTTCCTTTAGGAAATTCACGGACTTCATCGGGTGTGCCGAAATTTTTCCATTCTGCCATTTTAGAATTGTTGATAACTTTTTCCATTTTTCCTTTTTTTAAGTATCAAAGAAAATCAACAATGCTGAAGTAGACTTGTAAATATTTCGTTAAAGTATGTATAATTCAGAGTTTCTTTCGAAGCTCTTGGGGAGAAACGCCCGTCCGCTTTTTAATAAAATGAGTAAAGTGTGAAGGGTCATCAAATTTCAGATAATATGCAATTTCTGATACGGATTTATTAGTTGAACGCAACTGAACTTTTGCTTCGAGCAATAAAATGTCGTGAATAATCTGTAAAGGTGAACGACCTAATATTTCACTTACCACTTCTGTAAGATATTTTGATGAGATGTGCAACATCTCTGCATAATCATTTACTGATCGGTTATCTAAAAACTGTTTCTCCACCAGCAGCTTAAAACTATAAGCTAATTGTTCATGCCTGCTAATATTTCTATTAAAATCTTTAACACGAGTCCGGTATATTTCGCGTACTCTTAACAACAAAATGAGAATGAGATTGCAAAGCAGAAAATTCTTTTCAGGTGATGAACGGTCATATTCCTCAATAATATTTTTAAACGAATTCTGAATAATTTCACTCTCAAGCTGATTGAGGTTAATGATATGTGGTGCATCAAAATGAAAATAAGGAAATTCTTCCGTAAGGGATCTTGCAAGTTGTGGTTTCAGAAATTCTGATTTGAAATGAATGCAAAAGCCCTTGCAGTTTTTTATATGGTCGCTTGCGTAAAGTGTGTTTTCAGGAACAATGACAAGATCATTAGGATATAACTCCAGCTGGTCAGCACCCAACTTAACATCGTGTTCTCCTTCCAGCAATAAGTAAATCAGGTTAAACTGTCTTCTCAATGCCGGGATTGATTCACAATTTTTATGCTTATCCTCAAGAGTTCCCGGCATTACCATCATATCAATATCATAATGCTTCAAATCCAGGTTAATCAGCCGTTCGAACATCTCAAGCGTTTCGATATTAAGAATTTCCTTTTTGCCTTTCATTGAAAACCCCGTTATTTAATTCAAATGCTCTGTAATGTAATACTTCACACAGACATTTTAAAAATAATCTTGTATATAAGTTGCTATCATAAAGATGTGGGTTTTTAGTAAGTTCAAAGTGCAGTGGTAAACTTGTCTGACCTATTGACGAAAGGCCCCCTAAATTTCTTAGCTCCTATAGTCAAACAGTGTCTCAATATTCTGAAAATGTTGCTATACAATTTTTTAGCATCATTTCACTTTTTGTTTAAGGAAGACTTGTAAATCTTTGTTCGAACCATATAATACCAGAATGTCATTAATTTCAAGTATATTATCTCCAGATGCAACTCCTTGTATTTGAGTCTCGGTTTTGGTTTTACCTAATATACTTTTAACTTCTACTTTTTTGATAATTGTTAAAACCAACAATTTAAATTCACTTCGAAATCCAACTTCACGAATAGTTTTTCCGACATAATCAACAGGAACTTTAGCTTCAATGATACTGTAATCATCATTTATTTCAAATGAATCAACCACATTGCTCAAACACAATTTTTTTGCCCATCGCTCAGCTGTTTCTTCTTCTGGATGTACAATTTCATCTACTCCGATGGCTTGTAATACTTTTTCGTGCAATGGGTTTATGGCTCTACTGATTAGTCTTTTAACTTCAAAATTTTTCAAAAGTGCAGTTGTCATTACATTAGCTCCCTGGTCTTCTCCTATAGCGACAATGACTATGTCAGTTTCTTTTAATGGAAGTCCTGAAACGGTAAACTCGTCAGTGGCATCCATACAAATGGTATGAGAAATTTTTTCTTTGTAGGCATCTACTTTTGTCATACTGGTATCAATACCTATTACTTCATTCCCTTGTTCAGTAAGTTTTTGGGCAAGTGAGGCACCAAAATTTCCAAGTCCGATAATAATATATTTCATTTAAAATGTATTTAATTGATTGTGATTTCTTCCTTAGGGTAGTGGTAGTTTTTATGTTTAATTTTTCTGAACACAGCAATAACTAATGACAGCATACTGATACGACCCACAAACATTACAACAATAATTATACATTTGCTTGCACTGCTTAGCTCGCCTGTTATTCCTAAACTTAACCCTACTGTACTGTAGGCCGAAAAACATTCAAAAGCAATATCTACCAACTTTTTTTCGGGGTCAAATATGGAAATGAGCATTATTGCAAAACCGATTACCATTAACGATAAAGATATAATGGCAAAAGCTCTTCGTACAGATATATCTGCAATTTCTCTTCTAAATATTTCTATTCTTGATTTTCCTCTTGCCAAACTTAAAATATTGAGTGTTGCAATGGCAAAAGTACTGGTTTTAATACCGCCACCTGTAGATTGCGGTGAAGCTCCAATCCACATTAAGAGAAAAACCATCATCAGCGTTGGAAAAGCCATGGTTGCCGTATCTATGGTGTTAAATCCTGCTGTTCTTGGTGTTGTTGCCCCAAAAAGTGCGGTTACCACTTTACCAAAACCGCTATGTTCTGCCAAAGTGTTATTGTATTCAAGAAAATAAAAAGCGATGAAAGCAACTATTGATATTGAAATCGTAGTAATGAGAGTAATTCTACTATTTAAGTTTAGAACCCAGGGGCGGTATTTGTTTTTTCTATGTGTAAATGAAAGTAAGTTTGAAATTTTATACTTCAAAAATGTCAAGATGTTAACGACTATTGGAAAGCCCAAACCTCCTAATACAAATGTAAAAATGACTACCAGTTGCAGATAATAATTAAAGCGAAAGCCAGTATCGTACAAACTGTCACTTAGTGTTGAAAATCCTGCATTACAGAAGGCAGAAACGGCATGAAAAGCTGAAAAGAAAAGTTGTTCGGATTGAGAATTGAAGGCACCGGAATCAATACTTGTTAAAATCAAAGCACCTGCAAAAAGTTCTATGCCAAAAGTAATAAGAATGATATATTTTAAAGTTGAAAACACTTCTCCTAATTTTTTGGAACTTGTGATATCACTCAGCGCCAATTGATTTTCGTAGGTGGTACCGCCTTTAAAGAAATAGCTGAAATAACTCGCAAACGTCAAAATTCCAATACCGCCCACTTGTATTAAAATCATTATGATGGTTTGGCCAAATAACGTGAAATGTGTCCCCGTGTCCACCACTACTAAACCGGTTACACAAACAGCACTGGTGGATGTAAAAAGGGCATCTAAATATGAAATACCTTCATACGTTGCGTTGGGTAGAATAAGAAGCAATGAGCCTATAAAAATAATGAACAGGAAACTGAGAATAAAAATCTGGGCAGGGTTGAGGACTGTTCTATTAAAATTTATTTTTAATTCTGAAAACTCTCGAATAAACGTCAACAAAACAGCCATTTTGACCCATATAGGATCATCCAACAATAAATCCGTTTCAAATGGCACACCCACAAATAAATACATATAAAATATCCAAAGTGTAAAGACAATGGATAAAAAGTCAAAAATGAAAACTTTCCTTTTTATTAATGTGAATTCCTTTCGATAGCGAACAAATGTGGAAACCAGACCAAGGCCAAGTACAAAGAAATAAAACCCGTCTAAGAGTTTTTGAGAAAAGTCAGTCTGGGAAAAGCCGAAATCAGTAATAATAGCAATCAGTCCTATCAGACTTATCCAAAAGATAATTCTGTAAAACAGTTTCAAGCTAAAATTCATATTTTTTCTTGTTTCTCTCCATTGGCACCGAAATCCCGAACTACGTTGGATCAATCTGTTTTTGCTGACAATTTTAAAGCTTCACCATTGTCAGCTTCGTCCTGTATTGTAAATGAAGCTTCCTTATCATCAAAATCAATAGTAATCTTGTATTTGTGAGCGTTAGAAAATTCATTATAATCTATCGAAACTGATTGGGTGTCCAACCATTCCGCACGAGCAGCCATTGGTGTATTGAAGCGAGTTGCGTTTGAAATCACGTATTCTCCATTTAAACCAATTGGAACATTTCTTTCTTCATTTTCATTCATTCCTTTGACGGTCAATCCCAATATAAAGAAAGCAGATTTTACATCCTTAGCATTCAAAATAAAATAGTTTAACCCAAGACTATTATTTTGAAAAATAAATTTTTTCCCATAAATATCATTAGCAAATTCGGGAATTGGTTTAGTCGGGATAGTATTATACGGTCTTTGAATGCTCTCTAATTGGTTTTTAAGTAAATTAAATCCTTTTTCGTCATGCACCATTGTGGAATCAGATTTCATAGCATTTACAATAAATTCACCAATTTTATCAGTACTGAAACCCGCACCCAGCATTACTACTACTATATTCTTTTCAGGTAAAATAATAAGACGCTGACCTCCTCTTCCTTGAGCTTCAATAAGCCCACCTAAATCATCTCTTAACCACCATAGGTATCCATAGGATTCTTGTTGATCTAATTTTACTTGAACAGAAGTCGATTTGTTTATCCAGCCCTTTGAAACAATTTGCTCCCCTTCATATTCACCTTCATTTAATACTAGCTGACCTATTTTATATAAGCCTTCTGCTGTCAGGAAAATATCACCTGAGGCATTTGTGTACCCGTTCAGGTCGGTTCCAAATATGAATTCGGTTATTCCTAAAGGTTTGAATAATTTTTCAATGGCAAAATTTTCAAGAGTCATTCCAACAGAATTGGAAATGATCATTGAAAGTATCTGTACACCAGCAGAACAGTAATTAAATCGCTCATTGGGGGAGTGGAAAAGTTCATTGCCAAGTGAAAGTGAAAGGGGAGAGCCTGTAATTTTCATATCATCACGTAATCGTTCTCCATGATTAAAATCAGAGCAAATACCTGAAGTCATGGTCAAAAGATTTTCTACAGTCAGGCCTTTTTTTGCATCGGTGTCAAATAGTGATGAATCTTCAGGGAAAAATTCCACTACTTTTTGTTCCACGCTGTTGATATGACCTTCATGTATAGCGATGCCAATAATTAAAGAGGTTATACTTTTGCTGATTGAAGCTATATCGTGTAAATAGTCCGGCTTTTGAGGGTAAAAGTGAGCTTGTAATACCGTCTTTCCCTTCTTTTTAATAAGTATACTATTTACATTTAAGTCTTCAACCTTCACTTTCTCAATCATTAACCCTAGAATTTTTGAGCTAAAGCCAAAGTCTTCAGGATATCCATTTTGTGATTGAGCATCATTTTTGGTCTGCGGACTAGAACAAGAGAATAATAGAATTACTCCAGTAAATATTAATTTATTCATATGGTTTTGTTGTAACAAATAGGGTTTTCCTAAGTTTACTTCTTATTTCTGCGAATTATAGTTGCACTTACTGCACCAGCAATTCCACCAGCTACACCGCCACCTACCACTGTTGGGTTGGTATGTCCCAATAACTTTAATACAATCACAACAACTATCGCAACCAGTGCAGATGTTAATGCTAATGTTAAAAGTTGTTTGTTATTCATTTTATCACACTTTAATCCCCTACTCATATGGCTTTTCGGAAAACGCCCCGTTGATTATAGTGGGTTCTGGTCTCCACAATTGTTAATCAAGTTTACGAAATATTTTTAAAGAACCATCAAAAATATTCTTGAGAGGTTCATTTTCTTTTTCGCTGATGTTTTGTCAACTTGCCCATAGATGCTGCTTGGTTTTGCGAACTGGAAGGCTTGAGCTTTGTGTACTCCTTCTATCTTTTCAATGGCTTAAATTTCTACAAATACTATATCCTCAACAAAAAAAATCAACTCTTCTGGTTCCCACATATACTTCCTTATACATTATCTCCATTTCCAATTATCTTTCATCGGAAATGCCCTGCCATACACACTCAATATCCAAAAACCGTTGATCAATAACCTCCTGGAATCCATTGCCTGATTGACTGTGTACCTCCATGGCACAAACTATTATTTTATAGGTTAATTTGTTAAGCATCCATCTTCTTATCTTATCAAAATCCCAAAATGATTTTGGTGTTTTGCCCTATTTTCTCATGTCTTGTCAGACCGAATGTAATTTTCTGAAACTACAAAATATAAAGTTCTGAATGGTGTCAGACGGTGTCTTGTGGTCAACTGATATACCTTAATTTTTTCAAAAAACTTTTTCAGTCGGTCGGTCATTGTCGTTTCGGAATATTGCTTGATTTCTATTCCGCTACACTTTTTTGGTCCTTGCTCTGAAAAAGTCCCGATTACCAAAACGCCATTCGGGTTTATATTTTGATGAGCAGTTTCCAAATAGTTTGAAATTTCCTGTTCATTTGTCAGAAAGTGAAAAGCTGCCCGGTCGTGCCAAAAGTCATATTTTTCAGTCGGTTTAAATGTCGCTGCATCAGCAACTATCCATGTTACATTTTTTGCTTTATCTCCTAGTCGATGTTTTGCTCTTTCAATGGCTGCCGCTGAAATGTCGAGAACTGATATGTCTTGATAACCTAAGTCGAGTAAATTGTCAACTAAAAAACTGTCTCCACCGCCAATGTCAATTACTTTTGCAGTTGTCGGCACTTTACATTGTTTAACAAAGTCTAATGAAGTTTCTGGTGTCGGTTGAAACCAACTAACGTCTTTCAGTTCTTTTGTTTGATAGATAGTTTCCCAATGTTTTTTACGGTTAAAACTTTCCATGAACTATGTCTTTTTATATTGATTTTGCATTCTAAAAATAGCCAATTTTTTAAATTTTAAGTAATCTTGAGCAGGAAGGAAAAAATGTAAAGTGCAAAAAGTGGTTTCTTGAGAAGCTCTCATGAATGGTTCTTGTTTCAGGAGGTTAAATAAAGGATGTGTAATCTATACCAAAGTTGGTGGTAAATTTTTAAGTAGGCATATCATCCCCACTTTCATTCTCATCTGTATTCAATATGGCCCTAATCCGGTCAATATGAACCTGGGACATTTTTGCCCTTTCAAGTGCTGTTTGAGAACCAACACCTTTTTTTCCTCGTGCCATTTCAGTGAGCAGGTTTTTATGCTCCTCAAACATTCTCAGTGCAGTCCACATCGTTTCCTCCATCTTGTTTGTCTGTTCAGCTAAAAGATAAGCTGCCGTATATGCGTGGCCGGTATGACATCGGAACCGTAAGTCGCTATCCTTTCCCACTTTCCATAAAACTCCTCCGCATCCCGGACAGTTAAAGGGAACCTGATCGCCCAGGTCATTTACTGAAGACAAATCGCTTAACACACGTTCGGCAATTTTAGCCTCTATTAAAACATCTTCCGGAACAGGTTTACTCTTTTGTAATTTCCGCGGAATGATCCCGGTAAGTAAGACTCCCATTTCCGATATAGGCAGACAATAATCTACCTTTACATTATTCAGGGCATTTCTTGGCATATCGGGATACTCGGCATCGTCCGGATCTTGTACAATACAAATTCCTCCGCATTTTTTTATAGCTTTCATACCCGATGTTCCATCATCGAGATAACCGGTGAGTAATATTCCGATAACACCTGAACCGAAAGCTACGGCTGCAGATCGAAATAACGGATCAATAGCCGGGCGCGACCTGTTTTCGTGGGCACCTTTGGTCACCAGCATTTTTAAGTTTTCCCCAATCAACAGGTGATGATCTGATGGGGCAAGGTATGCATTTCCAGGTTTCAGTTTGTTTTCGCTTTTGGCATGCTGACATTTAACGGTATTTAGCTTATTAAGCTCGTTTAAGAGTACATTCCCCGTAGCATCAGGAGAAATATGTCGGACAATCAGAATCGGCAGGGAAAAGTCTTTGGGAAGTTGGCCTATGAGTTCCTTTAATGCGCTCAGTCCCCCTGCGGATGTACCTATAACAACTACCTGAGAAATTTTTTCAGGCTTCTCCGTTTTATTGTTTTTATTTTTTATAATCATCTAAAATTTAATTTAGTGCTCTATCCGGAACATCCTATTTCCTCTATCTTTTAACAAAAAATGGCACCCAACTTCAGTCACTCCATGAGGAGGTAAACACTCTTTTAATATTTTACTATAAAAATAGTCATTTTTTGGGATTTTAATCGGGTAGTACGAAAACATACCTAACAGGGCAAATCTAACCAGGATTAGCGGCTGATTTAATTTTCATTTTCTTTGTATTTAATTGAAAAGGAAAACAGGGGGTTTGCATTTTAATAGGTCAGCCTTAAAAAGTATATTGGTGTAGGCTAATGTTCTATATTTTTTTGGGATGGAAAAGCAATATTAAAGAAAAATTTGACTTTGAGCAGAATTGCTTTAGGGTTGGGTTCATAATTGAAATTTATATAATTCTGCTACAACTTTGTTGTATTCCATTTCTGTTTTTAAATTGTACTTTAATGCATCATAATAATAAGTCATTTCCATAAAATATTCGATGGTGGATATATGCCCTAAAGCAAGAGACTTATCTAACAGTTCAACATTATTCAATGACGAGAATAATGCATGGTATTCATCCAATATTATCCTCAAGTTAGTCATTCGCTCATATTTCTGTTTAATGTCATAATAATGGTCAAGAATATGTGCTTGAAGGTTGGCTTCATTCATTATTAATTCCGCTTGTTGAGCCTTTACAATGTTTTTATTTTCCCAAAGCGGTATGGTCAAACCAAGATGTACACCATTAAATTGTTGACCTAAAATTGTTTGATATCGATAACCTATATCAATTTTTGGGAGCGTAAGAGATTTTGATACAGCAACTTCATTCTGACCGATTACTTTTTCTTGTTCCAAATATTTTCGCACCGGGTCTTTGGCTTCTATTTCTTTTTCTAAAGTTTCAAAATCAGAAATATATAAAAGTAAATAAGTTGTGTCTGAAAACTGAATGTGAATTCCTCCGTTGAGCTCTGTCAATTTTTGGTTTCGTTGATTACTGATTGATATATTTTCCTGAATGGAAGCATTGATTTCAATGAGTTGCAATTTTGCTTTATTCACATCCATAATATTGCCCTCTCCTTTCTCTAATCTTCTCTCAAAGGCTGATAACCACTTTTCTGTATTTTGCTTTCGAATTGTCAATTCCGTCATGAGTTTATTTCGGTATATCAATTCAATACATATCAATTTCGCCTCTAATAAAACCTCTTGTCTGTAAGCGTTTATTTGAAATTCCGCTTGTTTTAACTGTTCATTGGACAACTGCTTCTTTCGAGCATATACAGTCGGAAAATCAAAAGTCTGAGTAATTGCAAATTCTGTTTGATTACCCGCATTTGCAGGTGAACCAATCAAATAATCATAATCTACTTTTGGATTATAAGGGGTCAATCCGGTTTGATATTTTAGTTTTTTAGCTTCCCAATATTTGGTATTGGCAATGATGGTTTTGTTGTTTTTATCAACATTCACCAAAACAGAATCAATGGTTATCTGTGCATAAGAATTTGATACAGAAAGAATCAATTGAATTATAAATATTGAATGGAGAATAGTGAATGGAGAATGTATGGATATTCTTTTCACATTCTGGAGGTTCAGATTAAAAAACATAGTAATTATATTTAAATTATTTTATGAGTTAAACCCTCATAATTCGTGACTGTTTGCTATTGACTTTTCACTTTTGTGATTAGACAAAAAGTACACCACCGGCACAATAAAAATATTGAGCAATGTGGAAGTGAGAAGTCCGCCCAGAATTACTTTTGCCATAGGGCTTTGTATTTCATTACCGGGCAAATCTCCTGCTATGGCTAATGGTATTAATGCCAGACCTGCTGTTAACGCGGTCATTAATATGGGACTTATACGATCTATTGATCCTTGAATAATGGTATCATATAAATTCAATCCTTCTTCCTGTAAGGTTTTGTAGTGCGACACCAACAAAATACCATTTCGTGTGGCGATTCCAAAAAGTGTGATAAAACCAATAATGGCAGGGATACTCAAAATACTACTTGTAAAGTAAATGCTTAAGATTCCTCCAATGAGTGCAAATGGTAAATTTAACAGTACGATACCTGCTATTTTCACATTCTTGAACTCTTGAAATAGTATGAGGAAAATGACTAAAATGGAAAGCAAGGAAGCGAAAAATAAAGTTTTGGATGCTTCCGCTTCTGCTTCAAATTGACCACCATATTCTATATGATACCCTTCCGGGAGCAGGATTCCTTCATTTATTATCTTCTGGATCTCTTCCACCGCACTTTTTTGATCACGCCCGGCTACGTTTGCTGAAACTACCGTCTTTCTCTCCACATTTTCCCTATTTATGGTATTGGGACCTGATGTACTCACAATGTCCGCTATATAATGCAGGGGTATTTTTAGACCGCCTTCTGTGTCAATAAGAATATTTTCTAATTCTTGAATTTTAGACCTGCTAGCTTCATCCAATCGCACGATTAACTCAAAAGTTTTAGCACCTTCATAAATGTCAGATACCTTTTCTCCTGCAATGGCAACATCAATAAATTCATTAAATGCACCGATGGTTATACCGTAATGGTTTAGTAAATCTCGTTTGGCTTTTATTTGAATTTGTGGAATTTCTATCTGTTGCTCCACACTTATATCTACCAAACCTTCGACACCTTCAATTTTATTTTTGATTTGGTTGGAAAGTGAAAATAATTTGTTCAGGTCATTTCCAAATATCTTGATAGCAATATTGGCACGTGTGCCTGACAGCATATGGTCTATTCTGTGACCTATGGGTTGTCCAATGGTAATATTAGCACCTGATACACCTGCGAGTTTTTCTCTTATATCTTCCATAAAATCGCCACGACTTCTGTCTCCCAAAGTAAAAGGTGCGTCAATTTCAGAAGCATTTACACCTTGTGCATGTTCGTCTAATTCTGCCCTTCCAGTTCTTCTGGTTGTTATGTTTATTTCAGGAACAGTAAGCAATGTTTTTTCAATGTTTACTCCTATTTTATTACTTTCTTCTAATGAAATACCGGGCAAACTCACAGCACTTACTACCAATGAACCTTCGTTAAATTCAGGTAAGAAACTTCTACCTAATTGAGTGAATGCAAGAAGGGCTAAAACAAACAATCCTATACTGCATAAAACCACTGCTTTTTTCCAACGCATGGCACTTTCCAATAATCTGCCATATATTTTTTGCAATTGTTCAACCAACAAACTTTCCTTGTGTTGTTTTTGTAACATCTTTTCGTTGGTGAGCAAATAGCTACATAGAACCGGAGTAATAGTAATGGCTACGATTAATGAAGCGAATAAGGCAACAATAAATGCGATGCCCAAAGGAGCTAATAATTTTCCTTCCATTCCTGAAAGGAAAAACAACGGCAGAAACGCTACGATGATGATGAATGTAGCATTGACAATGGAATGTCTGATTTCAAATGAGGCATCAAAGATGACTTTCAATTTATTAGCTTGTTGTTCAATTGGTTTTTTGGCATTTTCTTTAAGTCGCTTAAACACATTTTCAACATCTATAATGGCATCATCTACCAAATCGCCAATGGCAATCGCCATACCGCCCAAACTCATTGTGTTTATAGTAAATCCTAACCATTTTAAAGTAAGAATGGCTACAATTAACGAAATAGGAATTGCGACAAGCGAAATGGCGGTTGCCCGCCAATTCATTAGAAATAAAAAGAGAATGATAACGACAAAACCAGTTCCTTCCAACAAAACCTTTTGAATGTTGCTGATTGAGGCATTTATAAAATCTGACTGCCTGAATATTTGGGTATTGATGTGAATATCACCTGGCAGGTTATTCTGCATATCAGCCACCGCTTCATCTATTTTGTCAGTCAGTTCAAGCGTGTTGGTGGCTGGCTGTTTCATCACCGTCATAATCACTGCCGGATTTCCTTTTAGCGAACCATCACCAATTTTTGGTGCAGCACCTATTTTTATTTCTGCTACGTCCTCTATTTTTATAGGATTTCCATCAATGCGTTTTATAACCGTCTTGCCCAATTCATCCACAGAGTTGGTTCTGCCTATTCCTTTGATGATGTATTCATTACCATACTGATTGATAAAACCGCCTGAAGAATTGCCATTTGCTTCTTCACTTGCTTTGAGCAGTTCTGGAAGTGAAACATTATAATGCTTCATTTTAATGGGAGATGCCAATACTTGATATTGCTTGTATTCTCCACCAATTACAATAACCTGGGCCACACCACCTGTTGCCAGTAATCTTGGGCGTATTGTCCAATCGGCAATGGTTCGCAAGTCCATTTGGTCGGTGGAATCAGCCGTTAAACTAATAAGCATGATCTCGCCCATAATGCTCGATTGTGGAGCAAGCGTAGGATTGCCAACCCCATTTGGCAATTTTTCACCAATGGCACTTATTTTCTCATTGACAATCTGCCGAGCTTTGAAAATATCGGTATTCCATTCAAACTCTACCCAAACAATGGAAATCCCTGCTGAAGAAGAACTTCTTACCCTGCGCACATTGGTTGCTCCATTTACTGAAGTTTCTAAGGGAAAGGTAACCAGTTTCTCAACTTCTTCAGGAGCCATTCCGTGGGCTTCTGTAAGCACAACCACAGTTGGAGCTGTAAGATCAGGAAAAACATCCACATCCATTCTTGAGGCTTCATACGAGCCAAACACAATCAACACCACTGAGGCTACAACTATAAGCAACCTATTGTTGAGTGCGAAATGTATTATTTTGTTTAACATAATTTCCTGTTTTTAATGTTCGTGACCATGTGCAGGAAGTTCACCAGATGCAGACGAAAGTTTAATTTGATACGCACCCTTGGTTACCACCCGTTCACCTTCACTTACACCTGAAAGCACCTGCACGTTTTCTCCATCATTTGCACCAATTTTAATGTCCCGCTTTTGAAAACTTTCACCACCTAGTTGCACATATACATAGAAATTACCTTGTTCTTCCATTATAGCTGAAACGGGAATCACTAACGCATTTGGAATGGGAGTAGATTTTAAATAGACCTCTGCCACGGATCCTGAAATAAGGTTTCCAATATTGTCAATTTCAAAAGTGATTGGAAGAAAAACCGAATTGGCTAAAGTACTTTTACCAAATGAAATTATTCTACCATTCAACATTTGGGTATCAAATACTTGTTCTGAACCAATAGGTTTAAAATTTGCAGATGAAATAGTGGGAAGTTTGCTGAAATATTTTTGTGAAACACTTGCTTCAAGTATCAGTTTTTTGTTTTTGGAAACCACGGCAAGGGGTGTTCCTGCTTCTACAAATTGGCCTTCATTTACTAAAATATTTTTAATAAAACCACCTATCGGTGAGCGCACTGTTTGTCCGGATGCCGAATAGTTTTTTCCCATTGCATTGAAAGCAATTTGGGCATTATCAAAAGCATTTTTAGCCTCTAAATAGGCTGCTTCAGATATGATTTTATCGTTAACTAATTCTTTCGCGCGTTCATAATTTGCTTTTGTTTTGTCAAAATTGGCTTTTGCTTCTTTGAAATTAGCATCCAGATTGTTTTCGGCAAGATTACCTCCTGAAATAGTGAATAAGGATGTATTTTGAGAAACTTCTGAACCGATTATTGTTTTGTTTCCAGTAAAGCGTACAATTCCCATCGCACTGGCTGCTATCACCATTTCATCACCGGGAGCAGAAAGTATTTGCCCACTTGTTTTGATAATATCGGAGAAAGCAGTTTTTACAACTTGAGCATTGGCAAATTCTACTTTCCAGGCTTGTTCTTTTAGGTAAGCAATTTCGTCCGATATGGTTATTTCTGTTCGATTGTCGAATGCGGAATGTTCATCTTCATACACAGTAATATTGTCTATAACTATCTGGTCATTATAGATTTCTGTTTCTATGTCAAAAACTAGCAAACCTTTTCCTGCGGATTTCGGTACTAAAGCCAATCTGAAAATACCAGGTGAGCTTGCCGTATCGGCACTATTGCGAATGCCGCTTTCCCCAACAATAAGGCTGACAGTCACTTTCCCCATAGATAAGGGTAAAAACCGTTCACCTAAAATGGTAAAGTGGGCTGCAAAATTAGATTTACTGCCTACTACAAGAGGTTTAAATTCTACAAATAATTCTGTTTTGTCGGAATACACAGTGTGAGCAAGCGGTTCTAAACCGCCTGCTTCGTGTTCGTGACCGTGATCGTCTGCTGTTTTGTTGACACAACCGGCATATAACATTGCAAACACAGCCATCAAAATTGATACTTTCTTCATCGCTCGAAAGAATTTAATGGTGATTAATGGTTATGACTGCCGTCATCGTGACTGCGGCCTTGCTCCTTTTCAGTTTTCACAGTAGAACTGTCTTTTTTCACAGCAGAACTGTCGCTTTCTACCTTAAATTCCTCCTGGTGG
The DNA here is from genome assembly GCA_041749255.1 of Saprospiraceae bacterium. GTDB lineage: Bacteria > Bacteroidota > Bacteroidia > Chitinophagales > Saprospiraceae > JABDLO01. The sequence continues at coordinate 56,928 of JBGTBR010000087.1, read as the reverse complement.
TGGTGTTCCACATCTTGGTGGTCTTCGTGTACCGAGCCATCTTGGTGTGTATGTGTACCTTTGGTATGCTCGTGAGTAGATTCACCATCGTGAGAATGTTCTTTGTTTTTTTTGTCAACACATCCGGCAAATAAAATGGCTGCAAAAGCCAATGATAAAATGTACTTAGTCATATTTAAAATATTTTGAATTGAAAAAAATAGAATAGGCACTTGTTAAATGAATTAACAAGTGGAAACTCCTTTTGAAAAAACAAAGGATACTAAACGATGAAAATGGGAGGAGCTCTCAGCCCGCAGGGGAGAAAATTTTGAGAAATGTAAAAATAGGCAATGGAAGGCGGTGCATTTTGCCGGGCTTCAATGAAAAACTGAATAAAAATAAAATTCGTGGTATGAAGTGCAGCGAATTGCGGAATTTGTTTTAAATAAATATTAGATGAACTATGACTGGTAATAAACGTAAGACCTTCCGCACCGTGCTGCAAACCCTCAAAGAAATGTCCCCAATCATCACTTTCATCTTCTGCATCATTGTTTTCATGGTGCCCGTCATCGTGATGATGTGAACCTGCTTCATGCTCAAAATGGTGGTGATGATGCGGAATAAGATTATGCCCAAGCATTATTGCAAGTGCAGTATATAACAATAATAGGGATACGAACTTCTTAAGCATAATCCGCAAAAATACGATTATTTTAATTAGGATGCTCTTTTATGAGAGTGCATCGGAGTTGCGATTGAAAGTTAAATAATTAACCAAGTTATTTAACGGGCTACTTTTACTTACTTTGTCAATGGTTGGATAACCGATTATGTCCATAATATCATTTCGTTAAAATCTTCTCAAGGCTCTCCGCTAAACTTCACATATCTATTGCATTCAATGTCTACTTCATGGCAGCGTCCAGGGATATGGGAAATAGCGTCATTTAATGGTCACCAGTACCGGTATTAAACTTCATGATTAGAAAATGATGGTATACTGAAAGCATCCAATCTAAAGTCATTCTAAACTCTCGAAGGTTTTCAGTAGATTTTTTTCTGAGGCATTAGGTACTTCGGAAATAAGATAGCTATTATTAAATAAGAGAATCAGAATAATAATATAAGCCATAAACTCCGCTCCCATTGCAATATATTTCGTTTTGCTTGTCATATAGCCAAAGGTTTCAATGATACATACCAATGCCATGAGCCCGTAACCAATAGCCATAATTTGAGGTGTTTTGCTATAATGTGTAAAATAACCGTAAATAAAACTAACACAAGCAAACAGAACAGAACCCCAATGGATAACCAATACCCAAAATGGAAACTCGGGATTGGTAAAAGGTTTCCACGGTACTTGATCAAAAATCATCTCTATGGTTCCTCCTGCTGCCCAAAAGAATAACAGGAAATGTATAGCCAACAAGATGTATCCAATTATATGCATAATGGTGTCAGTTAAAAAAAATTAATTATCGCTTCTTTGCATATTGCTGTTTTCTGTCACTCGGTATTGTACAATTCTTTCAATAAGGTCATAAGGTATTGGCTTGTCAAGAGGAAATTGAACTGAGCCTTTTCCTTGTTTGTACTTTGAAAATTCTTCTTGAAATTCACTGTGTCCCGTGGGTGTTGCATAAAATCCAATATGATTTTTAAAGGCTGCAAAATAAACCAATGGCTTTTTATTTGTCTTGTAAGAAGGGATACCATAAGCTATCATTTCAATGGCATCAGGTGCATTGACCTTTATTATTTTTCTTATTGTATGCAGAATGTCTTGAACTTCCTCCGGAAACTGCTCAATATATCTATCTATTTCATTTTTCATTTGGGGTTGATCTATTTTTACTTTTAGCCCTTTTCACTTCTAAGTAAAAATATCATTTCCTTTTTTGACACCCTTTATTCTTTTATAAAAATTCTGTGTCATTCCTCGCTTGTCAGGATGCTTATGGCTTCTTTCACATTATCAACTTCTATAATTAATTTTTTGTAATGATTGTCTTTTAGTTCAACCACAATACTCTTTTCATGATCTACCACATCACAGAATATGGTTCCGTCTTTTAAAATGTACGATCCTGAAGTAATTAATCCTGGAATGTGCGTACCAGGCATTCTTAAACCTTTTATCCAATTGAGGTTCTCTTGATTTGGATAAGCTCTAATAATATTTTCTTTGGGAATGGTTATCTGACTTTTAAGTGCCCAAAGTTTGTGTAATCCTTTTACTTCAAATATGAAGTTGTCTGCATGTTTTTTTATTGTAACCATTGCTATTTGTATTTTATTAAGATATCTAATGTTATTACAGCTAAATAATCAAATGTATATGCAATAAAAGCAAATTCATGTCCTTTTTCAAATATCATCCAAAAAATCATCCACCCCGAACCTAACCTCGCTCGACTTTATCTTTTTCATTGAACTGATTCCTATCTATCTCTCAAATCTTGTAAAGTAGTCATTGATTGTTTTTCCGGGATTATTTTTTAACCAGTCCTGGAGATAAGGTTTAGTCGATATTTCAATGGTCTCTCTTCCCGATGTACTTAAACCAGATGTCTTTTGGTTAATGTTTACTACAAATTGATTCGGGTTTGATTCATGATATTTATTCCACAAATCAAATTGTCTTTTGGCTTCGATTTCAATCTCCTGGTTGTAACTTATTACACTTGAAACTGCCCAAATCATACTGATCAACCAATATGTCAACAGAAAAAGCAACATAAGCCCAAATGACCACCCAATTAAGACTGGGATATCTATAGCAAAACCAACAACAGCAATTATGATTAGAAATATTGGTGTGAAAATCATAATAAGTGCTCCTGATACACTAGCGTAGAATAGTCCAAGAGGACCAAATAGAAAAGTCAGTATTATTGCTATACCTACACTTTTAGTCGATTTTGTAAATAAGATTGGTGTCGTCATATGTAAGCCAATTTAGTAATATTTTTTTGTCCAATAAAGAACAGTCAACAGTACTGGTAGCCAGGCGGAGCAGCGACCCCAAACTACCACCAAGACCCGATATTGTGGCTATAACGTCGTGGTTCGTTTTCATTTACATCGTTCTGTCATCCAGTCTCTTAACTGTTCAAATTTTGTGTATCTTTAGTACTTTTTCTGTGCTTATCATTGGGCAAGCTTCTCAAGACATTTTCTGTCTTCGTGAATTATCTTGCGTAGATGGCTGGTTAATTCTACCTGGTCTTTGGTATGCTTTAGCGCTTCTTGCAAATAGCCAAACAGGTCTTGCAATACATTCTCTGGAACCGTGTCAAGCAGTTTATGTATCTCTGTTTTTATTTGCTTTATTGTCATAGTAGTAATTTTTTCTTAAAGATACATCAAAACCTGCAAGAGCCTGTCGTGACTAAGGTCTTAAATGAAGCACAATGTTTCGAAGCTATATGCAGGTGGGGAATTTTACCACTAAATTTTCTACGAAGAACCGCATTTCAAATTTATACTTTTCTGCCCTGCGAAGTAAGAAAACCCCACTTGCGGGTAGTTCTTTTAGCACTCGTATTTCATTTGTCATATCGGTAGTGTCCAATAATTTTCTCTATCCATAAAAAAAATGGAGCGAGTTGGATAAACAGTCCCTTTGAGCCGCTACAATTACTTTACTTCCATGAAAAATCACCTGGTACATTTTCTGCGACTGACTTACATTCTTTAAAATTTCTCCTTTAATAAACCGGGTTTTAATGTCTTTTTTATTTTAAATATTAAGATTAACAGGCTCTGAAATAAGAATACTAGCCGCTGCCTGAATTCGCGCTAAAATATTTACGACATCTCCGAATATATCTTCATTTTCAAATACTACTTTACCCTGGTGAATACCAATATGCAATTGAAAATCTTTGTTTTCATTTCGGGCTTCATGAATTTTAATGCCAGCGTTCACTGCATCGAAGACTGTGATGAAGCTGGCCATAGCGCCATCACCTAATTCTTTTATCCAACGGCCTCTGAATTACTCAATGATAGGTTTTTGCAATTGCCTGTTTTTGTTGAACAGAGCAAATATATTCTTGTCATCACTTACCATCAAAGCGGTATAACCAACTAAATCGGTAAACATGATGGCGGCTAATTGACGGGTCTGGTTAATTTTAAACTGGATTGAGTTTTAAGTTGCAAAATTTAAAATTTATAAGGTGTACCGATTCTGTCTAAAAGATTCCGAACCCTTGGATCCTTGAAACTTTCCGGAAAATATCGGAATATGTACTTGATCCATAGCAATTGCCCCTCTCTCCGTTCAAAGGATTTTTCATAATATTCAAAGGCCTTATCCCATTCGCCAATAGAAAAATAGACAGATCCAATTGAATGATTGGCCTCAGATTCATACTGCAAATAATCCTGCATCTTCTCTAAGACTTCTCTCGCTTTTTGAATATCACCCTGTAAACCATATGCCTGTCCGAGGCATCCTAAAGAGTATGTGCCGGGAGCAAATTGCACCATCTTTTCGAAAGCATCAATGGCTTTCGGATATTTCTTTAAAAGAAGGTGGCTGTATCCAAGCATCATGTAACCGGGGAAAAAATTGGGAGCCAATGCTACCATTTTTTTACCGTAAGCATGTAACTTTTTATAATCACCTGCAGCATACGGCATCACCGATGCATACCATAGATTTAGAATAGAAAGCGGATCAAGGCTTTCTGCTATTTCACTTTCTTTAAGTGCTTCTTCATAACGATCCAGCAAGGACAGACACATGCCCAGTTGAATATGGCTCTCCGCAGAGCTTGAATTGATGTCTATCGCCTTCCTGTAAATTGCAGCAGCTTCTTCAATTTTCCATTCCCAGTGCAGTTTTATCCTTCCTACTGCCAGGAGGCTTTCTGCGATTTTATCATCCAGTTCCAACGATTTCATGGCTGCCAACCTTACCTGGGGCTTTCCCTTATCAGGAGGTATCCAGTTGAAATCAACCAGGTTCATATAACAAAATGCTTTATAGGCATAAGCAATGGCATATTCCGGCTCCAGTTCGATGGCCTTATCAAAATATTCAATGGCCTTAAATAAGTTGTCAGGAGTAAAAATATTGAGATGAAAGCGGCCCTGGAGATACAATTTGTATGCCTCCACATTCTCCGTGTATCTCTTTAATACAGCTTCTTTCTCGGCACCGAATATTTTAATTTTGATGGCATTGAGAATAGCTAATGAGACTTCATCCTGGATGGCAAAAATATCTTCCAGTTCCCGGTCAAATTTTTCGGAATACAAGTGGAAACCATCCTCTACTTTAATAAGCTGTGCCGTAATCCGTAACTTGTTTCCAGATTTTCTAACGCTGCCTTCCAGAATGTAATTAACTTTGAGTTGATCACCAATTACTTTCAAATCCATATTTTTCCCCTTGAATGCAAACGAAGAAGTTCTTCCTATTACTTTCAATTCTTGCACCTGCGCAAGCATATTTATAATCTCTTCACTGATGCCATCACTAAAATATTCTTGCTCCGGATCGCTGCTCATGTTGGCAAAGGGTAATACTGCTATACTCCTTTCATTGACAACTGCAGCTTGTATTTCGGGCACAAAGACATCACCTCCCTCCACCATGACTTGATACATCCTGATGGGTTGACTTACGTTTTTCAGTATTGCTTCTTTAGCAAATTGGGATTGAATCCCAGTCTTGTTGGAAACATTACGATGAACTGCTTCAGAAATAAAAATACAGCCGGGAGCTGCCGAAGCTTGTACGCGAGCAGCGATATTAACTCCATCCCCAAAAACGTCATCATCTGCAAAGACCACTTCTGCTAAGTGTATGCCTATACATAACTTGTATTCATTTGCTGCGATGCAAGCCTGCATGATTTTAATAGCTGCATTGACAGCATCCGATACATTTTCAAAAGTAGCCATGACGCCATCCCCCATTTCTTTGATCCATCGGCCATTGTACCTGCTGATGGTGGGTTTATGGATTTGCCTGTTTTTCTCCAGTATATCAAAAGTCTTCTGTTCATCACTTCCCATCAAAGAGGTGTAACCGACAATATCGGTAAACATGATGGCGGCTAATTGGCGGGTATGGTTCATTAACTATATTGCTTTTTTATATCTTCCTTAACTTCATGATATTTTCCTGAATCCTTGAAGCAGATACTACATTACCATGACCAATTATTGCCTCTTGAGACAAGGCCATATCTATGTTTACAAAATTACTGGTCACCTCTACTTTTTCTGTACGGAATCCAATATATGAAAAAACGATAGTGAAGGGTGGTGTTTGATTTACTGTAAGTGAGTATTTTCCATTATTGTTCGTAAAGGTTCCTTCTGAGCTTCCATCCACAATAATGTTGACGCCTGCAAGTACATCTTGAGTGCTTGCATCTTTCACTGTACCTGTTACTTGTGATTGAGCTACTATAATACACTCCATAGTAATCATAATTATCAGGAGGAATACTTGCTTTCCAGAAAGAATCATTGTTTATGGATTTAAATAAATAAATCTAAATAATTCTGAATGTTTAAATGAGACAAAAATGCCTAAAATTAATTTGAAATCATTTTTCAGATAATTACAAACTTGCAGATATTTTATAGATATAATAAATATAAACGTTTATAGCCTATTTACATAGAAATTGCAAAAATATTTATGGTAGCAAAAAAAGATTTAGAATAATAATTCGTGAATTAATGTGGTTTTGTTATTTTTTAAATAGTTTAAGGTTATTTCTTTTCATTTTTTAGCATCATCATAACCCTTGACATTCCTTTACTTATTCTAGTCAAATACGTGATCCTAATAAGGTTTATATACCTGGTATTGTTCAAGGTAGCATAAGTAGAAGTCCGCGAAAGCAAGGACTTGAATTTTTTTTCAGATAATCTAAATTTTTCTGGTAATGAATCGGTAGGTAAACTAAAAAAATTATCGACTCCAATTTCTTTTCTTAATTCCCATTCCGCACCAATATAAAACCTATCCAGTCTAACTTTTCGGTGATTTTGTCCACCAATTGAAGCGGAAATAATTTCTGCATATTCTACCAATATATTTTTGTTTTCAATCATACTAAGTTTACCTGATGTACCACAAGTACGATTTCTCCAATTGCATATTTCAGATACTTTCCAGTCTTTCCTTCTGAAAGCAAATTTTGTCTAATTTTTCTAAAGAATTTTATCATTAATTAGTGTTTGGTTATAATGAAGCTCAACGATTTGAATAAATGGCGTGGCGAGCTTTTGCTCGCTATGAACATTTTATGCATTGTTAGGCATAGGATTCTTTAGTTACATTTTATGAAATTTGCTTCATCAAAAATATCTGATTTAATTCCCCATAGTTTCAATGCATATTTAATTTCTGGTTTTAAATGGTCACATAATTCCATCGTTTTCGCAGTTATAATGCTTGATTGTTCCAATAACCTTCTTTCAATATTTCCTTTATCCACTTCACTTTTAAAAATATCAGCATATTTCTTACTGAAAAAAAGATTCGGTCTTGATTGTGCAGTATGAATTAAAGTCATCGAAACTGCCCAATACTTGCAAGAGTCTTGAGGGTAATTATTCAAACTAACAAATGGAAAACCCTCTTGCTCAGTTTTCTGCATAATTAGTTCGAAATTCTTTTTGAATTTATTTTGTCGTTCAGCTTTATCTGCATTGAACTTCACCATGTCGGATTTATCAGTATTTACATGGGATTGGTCCTCTGAAATCATTTTACAATAATCCAGATTAATTGGCTCCTCTTTACAAGCAATGAATCCTGTTAGATAGAATCCAATAATTAATAATTTTATTCCTATTCCCTTCATTTTTTTGAATACAATCATTTCACTTGTTCCGTTCTTTTTTATTGCTTATGCCTAACGGTTTGCGGCTTGGCGTAGTGGCGGATTTTCACCACAAATGTTGATACGAAGCACACACTTCAAATATAGTACAAATGGTCATACGAAGCACGGCACCCGCCATTACGCCAAACCGTTGTTATCGGCTGCCCTACTTTTCGATTTCCAGTACCGTCAAAGCAAGTTTAATAGTCTCTTTATAGTTCTGTTTGTCTTTGGTAATTTTTGCGTCCACTCGTAAACCGTTGATAAGATTGTAAAAATAATTTGCCAATGCTTTTGGGTCGTTGTTGTGTGAAAGTTCGTTGTTGTCTATGCCGTTTTGAATTGCTTGTGTCAGTCCGTTGATTATGTTTTTTCTGTTATCTTGAATAATATCCAAAATTTCATTGTCATGTGGTGCAAGTTCTATTGCGGTATTTACCACAAAACAACCTTTACTTTTATTGTCTGTTATAGTTTCTTTAATTATTTGGTTTAGAATTAAAGTTATGGTGTCGATAAACGAAATTTTTTTGCTTAGAATGTCAAGCATACTTTGCGAAGCTGTCTGCCTATAATGTTGTAAAGCAAGAATAAATAAACTGCGTTTGTCTTTGTACGCACCATACATACTAGAACGACTGATGCCGAAGGCATCAATTAAATCTTGTGTTGAAACTGCATTGTAACCTTTTGTCCAAAAAAGTTCGGTAGCCGTTTCAATAACTTTTTGCTCGTCAAATTCTCTGTTTCGTGCCATAACAAATAAAGTAGGGAAGCCAAAATTTTGACTTCCCTACAAAAGTAATAAAACTGGATTGATTAGTCCAAATTAAGTTAAATTTTTATCTAAACTTAACTCACCTGTTCCATTTGCAAATACAAAAAGTAGTCCGCCTATCAATGCAACATTTTTGAGAAAATGTATGAATTGGTTTTGGTCGGCAAAGTCTGTATGAAAAATGAGTGATGCAGGAATTAGGAATATAATCAATGCAACAGAGCCAAACTTTGACTTAAATCCTGCACCTATTGAAAATGCTCCGAAAAGCAAAATCAGAATAGCACAGACTAAAAGAAATCCAGTTGCAGGCATTCCCTTTGATGCCATAAATTGCTGAGTTCCCGCAAAGTTGGTAATCTTGTTAAAAGCAGGTAAAAGGAACATTAAGGAAAATAGTATCCTACCTGTCAAGTTTATGTATTTTGTCATAATTTCAGTTTTTTACAATTGAACCATTCCACCGTCCACAAAAATTTCTGTTCCGTGCATATACGATGCGTCATCAGAGGCAAGAAAAGTTACTGCTTTTGCCACTTCTGATGATTTTCCAAACCTTCCCATAGGCACTTGTTGTAATACTGCACCTGCAAAACCCTGAATTTGCTCTTGGTTCATTCCTGTTTTGTCAAAAAAAGCAGTTTCAATTGGTCCTGGGCTAACAGCATTTAAGCGTATTTTTCTTGCAGATAGTTCTGCTGCAAAAGTTTTTACAAACGACTGAACTGCACTTTTTGCTGCGGAATAAACCGAAGCACCTTGCATTCCCTTCTCCGTAACAACGGAAGTGTTAAGGATTATTGAACTTCCTTCTCCCATTAATGGTAAAATTGACTGAACCGTAAAAAGAGTTCCTTTTACCAATACATTAAACAGCTCATCAAAATGTGCTTCATCAATCATCTCAATTGGTGCAAACTTACCGTAACCTGCATTTACAAAAAGGACATCAACTTTTCCTGTCAATGCTTTTACTTTTTCAGCAAGTTCTTTCAAATGTGAAATATTACTACTGTCAGCAACAATGCCGTGAGCATTTGCTCCAAGTTCTTTTACAGTTTCGTCCACTGTCTTTTGATGTCTGCCTGTAATGATTACAGTTGCTCCTTGTTCAATAAAGTCGTGAGCAGTCGCTTTGCCTATGCCACTGGTTCCACCAGTTACTAAGGCGATTTTGTTTTTTAACTTTGTCATTTTACTTGTTTGTTTTATAGCCCACAAAATTATGAACTAATCAGTCCACAAAGATATGTATTCTGGATTGAACTGTCCAAATAAAAAGCAAAATATTTTTCACTTAGGTTTTTGAAGTCGATTTTTTAAGGATTGTCGGTTTGTGCAGGGTGTCTGTTAGGGTTGCCGATAACAATTATATACCCGCCACTCCAGCCCACCTATTGCGTGTATATCGCATATGTCCGCAAGGTTAGACCGGATTGTCGGATTTTACTTTCCAAAACTAATGAATTTACTGCTAAAATCCAATGGTTTAAGTATATTCTCCCATGAAGTTATGCATTGTCAACATAGGAATCTACAGAATCTCAAGAACTATTTCCCGGGTGTGACAAGTGGAACCCAACAACCCAAAATAATAGTTGGACTTACGATCCGTCTTTAGATTAAAAAATCCGCCAAATTCAGTTTCCTTCTTTTGATGTTGAAACAACAAAGCCTTAACTGTTGGTGGCCGTTTTCAATTTATCCAACCCACTGATTTTTTCCATTTCTCCATTTCTTTTTTCCTTTCTTCATTAACTTTGGGTGGTGATTGATTTTCAATTTTCGCCTGTCTCCTGATTATTTCTGTCTGCTCATCAATTGTGTTAAGCCCTATTGATTTTCTTCTTTGATTGTCTATGATTAAGTCCTTAAATGGATTTGGGCTTAACTCCCCGTTTTCGTCCCAGTCAAACTGTGTTCCATATAGTTGAGGTTTGTTTTCAAATACAGCTATTCTGTCTGTGAGATAAGCTAAATTTTTTGGGTCTGCTTTATTTTCGTTTACAGCGTTTTCTAACAGTTTAACACACTTTTTCATAAAGTCGGGTTGTCCGATTGAATGTTGAATAACCAACCAGGCTGCCTCACTGGCTTCTTTGCCTACCTTGTCAATGGTTGGATAACCGATACTGTCAATGATCTCATTCAGAATGCCAGCGTTTTTGTTGTGAAGATTTGCCATTTCCTGGTTATACCCTTCTCGCATTTGTCCTGTAAAAAGAAGTCTATCCCGAAGCTCCAGGTCATCGTTTTTAAGTCCAATTATTATTTCTGCAATGTCTTTGTAATCCATTCTGTTAAAAGTGTTGTCTGTCAAAATAACCATATTGCACATACAAGATACCAATAACTATTACACATATAATATATTACATATGTATTAATACTTGCAATAAAAGGTGTTAAGAATACTTTTTCTACCAGGCTGGGAGTATGACAGTTAGTATTTAAAGCGTATATCTCGCGGGTGCTATGATTTCAATTTTAGCTGTGTATTAGGTATTTATTTTATTGTAAATCTAAAATCCCAAAAGTTTCATGATAAGGCCTTGAAATATCGATTAATTCAAATTTTGGGATTATTCGTTTTTTAAGAGCCGAAAAAGTGTTTTTTGACCTAATATCAGAAGTAATAAAATAAGTGATTAATTTATCAAGGTCTGCTTGAGAGAGTCTAATAAAGAAGCTTGTATCTAAAAGTACATTATGCTTCATAGTCTCCCCTTAGGTTTGTTAACCATTCATTTGCCTCTATACCTTTCCAACTTTTCCTGGCTTTAGTAATCAAAGAAGTCAAATAGTCTGAATCAAATTTAGGATTGTAATCTATCAACTGAACTAACTTTAATGACTTGGTATCAATTTCGCCAGTTTCAAGGTTCTGCTTCCCCGTAGCCCGGACACCAAACCTCTTATACAATAAGTTTTTTTCTTGTTCCATTAAAAAATCCTGACCAGTCTCAATCGCTAAATAACCATAATCGTCTGTGTCGATATGAATATTAACTGCATTTTTACCCCCTGCATCTTTTAGTATGCCATAAAAATAAAATTCGGCATCTGCCCAAGTGTTTTCAGTCCTAAAAAATCTGGTATTCGGGCTTATTAAAAGCTCAATTACTTTTTTTACAGAAGTTATAATATGAAATTCATAATTTTTTTGCTGTGAAAGTTGCTGTATACTTTCTATTGCCCTGGCTGTCTTTAAGTCAAGAAAATCAATTGAATTAGTTTCCTGTATTTGTCCTAAAATAGCACTAAATCCAATTATATACTGAATAGGTGTTTTGAAAATATGTCTAACTGACCCGTCTTGAATATCGTAGCTTATAAGTGGACGGTCTTTTTTATTGTTCGGATACAACAAATCCTCCACATTTTGCAAAATAATTGCAATATGCTTTATATCGTAGTTTTCAGGCTTTAGTTCTAAATTTCCTGATTTGCCGACAACCCTGATTTCTATGTCGCCTATTTTCTCCACAATACAAAGATACGAATTTTTGATTTCAATATTTTCTGGTTGATTGTAACAACTAAAATTGGGACAGCACTATCTAAGCTGTTGTCCGTAATTGCATTTTTACTGTCTTATGAGCCTGCAAATGGTGTTCCAAATATTCCAACTGCAAGTTCTGCCCATATGAGAAAAAACGCAAATAATATAGCCCCACAAAGAATAATTCTGTGTTGTATGCTTTTTACTTTTCTCATTGTGAGTTCACACAATAAACCCGTGCCTATGAGTAGAATTCCCATTATGGTGAAGTCGAAAATATCCCAATCCACTTGATTCGTAAACTGCATTGCTACCAACGGAATGAATAATAATGCCACGGCAATGGAAAGAATGATCATAAGTCTTTTGCTTTTCATAATCTGAATTTTTAATTGTTTTGTTTTTTAATTCTTGTTTGATTTGAAATCAACTATAAAAGTCCTGAAAGACCGCTAAAAGAAATGGATTGAGCCATTCCTTTTTGTTATTTCAAGTATTTTTATTTATCATTTAAAAGTACTTTGTATTGCAAAGTTAAATAAAAAATTTTAGTCTCCAAATTTTTTTTCAATTTCTTTTAAAGAAGAAATGTCCTTAAGTCGTGTTGCACTAAAGATTTCCTCAACGGTAATTCTCTCCTTTTTCATTGCCTGATAAAGGAATTTTCCCTTGTAGAAGATTAATTTTGGTTTGCTGGTGATTAAGGTTTTAATTCATTTCATCCTGACAGACAACCTTGTGAACAAAAACTGAAATCCATCAAAGCTTAGAATTGTAGTTTAACCACTTGGCTAACCCGAACCTTTCAAATAATGATCCAGATCTATGAGTGCCAGGGTTATTTTTGTCAATGTATGTTGAAAAGAGTGTGTTTTTATTCCACCATCCTTTAATTATTGCTGATAGCTCATTAGTTTGATTTCACTATATCATTGCTTAGTAAAAACTGATTGGTCTGTTTTGTCCAAAAAATATACCGCATTCGACTAAACACTTTAAATCTCACCGGATATGTTTTTGTGGATTCGATGTTGTAAGATTCGGAATCCTGAACATGAATATGTAAATGAGGGAAATCAGTATTTCCAGAATTTCCAACCTGTGCCAATTCATCACCTGTCTCAACAAAGTCTCCAATTTTTACCTTAATGCTGTTTTGTTTTAAGTGAGCCAAAGCCACAAAAAGTGTGTCTTGAAATTGAACAATAATATGGTTGCCTGCTAATTTTTCCCGGTCTGTAATTTTAATATCAGGTAGAGAGTCCAATGCAAATACAACTTTTCCGTTTACCGGTGAAATTATCCTTGCTCCAAAAGTATAACTATCTTCGTTCTTAATCCCTTCATTTTCAAATATCCTACAATTGTCTCCAAATTTAACAATATCAATGGCGTACTTTTGGCTCTCTATGCGGTCATGGTGATTTGTCAGGCCGCTTCCACCCGCCCCTGAAGCAATCCAGGTACCTTCAAAAGGCAATTCAATGATAACAGAAGAAGCTACATCAGGATGCTTGATGGCTTTGAGGTACGTTTGATTAAATAAAAAAGCCAACACAGAAAGTGGAATAAGAAAAATAATTTTCATAGCCCTATTTAATTTTTTGGGCTGCGGATAAAAAATATAATACAATTCTGTAAGAAAAAGGAGTAACAATAAGGCTAGCAATAAAAATTTTGCCCAATACGGTGCAAATAAGTTTCCTTTTTGCAAAATAAATATGTAATTGATTGTACCAAGAATGAATAAAGGCAACATCACCACCGAAATATATCCAAGGTATTGAAAAGGTTTAGTTTCATATTTGATTTTAACTCGTGCATTCCTTGTCCTGTAGAAATATAAAAATCGCCCAATGATAAAAGTACTTATGATAATAAGTAAAATCAGATATGCCGTAAAAACTATATCTTCAAATTCTTTCATAGAATATAAAATCGTTTTTAAGAACTATAAACGGAAGTTACCCCACAAGTGGAGGACAAGCTGAACTTAAAACCTCTATTTTTTACATTTTCCACTAGAAAATTAACCAAATTTCTAAATTCCGAAGGATTTTAAATCGCTACCATGAATAAGTGAAAACCTTAGAACAAGATGTGTGTCTTCCTTTATGGCAGGTAAAGGGAATACGCCCCATTTTTTTTGTAAATGATCACAGGTCTTAACTTTTATTCAATTTTTTAATCCATAGGAATACGCGAAGCATTTAAAGAAAGCCATTTGTCAAAGTTTTGCAATTGTGGATTCAGCTCCTTTGAAAAATCTTCATTGCGTATACCATTAAAGTCGTCATTAAAATCTCTTTTAAATTGGAACATATTTCCTAAATCATCGGCTCCGGGAAAGCCAAAATTGCGATAAGTCTCCGGGCTTACATTATTGTAAATTACATTTTTGCCAAGGCTTTTTGAAAGTTTTGTTGCCATTTCTTTTCCATTTAACTTTTCGCCAGCAATACCGATTGTTTTATTAATTAATGAGCTGCCTTTTTTGAATACTCCATAAGCGCATTTGCCAATATCATCTGCAGCTATACCAGCTAATTTTTTATCATCCATCGGAAATGCGATATAGTAATTTCCATCCTCACCTTTTTTGGGGCCCATGCCAAAATAGATAAAATTGTCCCAGTAAAAAGAAGTTCTTAAAAAAGTTACAGGCAAGCCAGCTTCTACAAAAAGTTTATCCGCTGCACCTTTTCCATCGAAGTGTGGTACTTTGTATTTGCCTTGTAAGGTTGGCATTCTGTCGTCATCCAAGGCTACCCAATTTCTGGTATCTTCTAGTGTTGACCAGACAATGTGTTGTACATTTTGTCCCCTAGCAGCTTGAATAAAGTTGCTGACCTCTTGATATTCTTTCTCGGCTGAAAAATGTTCCCAAAAAAAAGTTACAAAAAAAGCACCAAAGGCACCTTCCAGGGTTTTTTTAATACTGTTTGCATCGTCAATATCGGCTTCTACTATCTCGGCACCTAATTGCGCCAAAGCTTTTGCTTTTTCAGAATTGGCATCTCTGGTAACAGCCCTTACTTTAAATTCTGAGTTTTTGTCAGCTAATATAGCCCTTACAAGTCCACCACCTTGTGCACCAGTTGCACCAAATACGGTTACAATTTTTTCCATTCTTTATAAAAAATATTACTTCCTACTCGTTTGGCTTTTCAGAATACGCCCCGTTTTTTTGAGTGGGTTCTGGACTCCACTTTTTTAGCTCAAATCAAAAATAGTAATTTTTGCTAAATTTGGTTGGTAAGCCGGTTTAATGTAGTACAGACTTACCGGAAAATGGCATAATCCATTTACTATATAGGAGGAACAATTGAAATCCGGTCTTCTTCATTACTTAGTAGGATAATTCCATCTTTTTATGATAAACATTTTTTGAAGCCCATTTATGTACTACGGGTGTGCACATGAAAAAAGGGTTTCAGGTTAATTGCACCTGAAACCCTTGATTTTAAGGGGTGGGCGATACTGGATTCGAACCAGTGACCCCCTGCTTGTAAGGCAGGTGCTCTGAACCAGCTGAGCTAATCGCCCCCTTTGAAATAAACCTCCATCATTTTGGGATCGCAAATATATAGCTAAGCACCATCGTAACAAAGATTTCTACAAAAAACTTTACATTTTTTTTCAAATGTCATACAAGTGCTCTTAATGATTTTAATTTAACTTGTATAAGAAAAGAGGACTTTACTTATATTGTCCTCCTATTGCAGGATATACCTCCTGGATGTGATCAATATAATAGTGTCTTCCGGGATTTTTATAAGCTTATACTAATGGATAAAAAATGAATGATGTAACCCCATTTATAAATTCAATTCATGTTTACTTACCCTTGATTCAACCCGAAAAACTATAAACCTATGCAATTATCAGGACTGGATTGGACCATTATTGTTTTGTTTTTTGTCATTTCTCTAACCATTGGATTATCTGCTTATAAAAAAGCGGGGAAAGACAGTCGCTCTTTTTTCCTGGGTGGGAGAAATATGCCCTGGTGGTTATTGGGAGTGTCAATGGTAGCAACCACCTTCTCCGCGGATACTCCCAACCTTGTCACAGATATAGTGCGAACCGGTGGTGTAGCCGGAAACTGGGCGTGGTGGGCATTCCTGCTAACAGGTATGCTGACCGTATTTGTGTACGCCAGACTTTGGCGACGATCGGGAATTACCACAGACCTGGAATTTTACGAATTGAGATACAGCGGTCCTGAAGCCCGGTTTCTAAGAGCTTTCAGAGCCATTTATTTAGGCGTATTTTTCAATGTGATGATCATGGCATCCGTCATGTTGGCAGGTATTAAAATTGCCGGAATTCTATTGGGGTTATCCGCTATTGAGACTGTAGTATTGGTCTCTGTCATCACAGTTGTCTATTCATCTATGGGAGGACTCCGGGGTGTCATATTGACTGATTTTTTTCAGTTTACCATTGCCATGATAGGAATGGTCTGGGCTTGTATTTACATTTTAGATATGCCTGAAATTGGAGGATTATCAGGTTTACTAAGTGATCCTGTAGTCAGTGAAAAAATCCAATTCCTTCCCGACTTTAATGATTGGAATACACTTGTACCTCTGTTTATAGTACCCATAGCGGTTCAGTGGTGGAGCGTATGGTATCCCGGAGCAGAACCCGGAGGAGGTGGCTATATAGCACAGAGGATGCTTTCTGCCAAAGATGAAAAAAATGCCGTGATGGCTACATTATTCTTTAATCTTACACATTATGCATTGCGTCCCTGGCCATGGATATTGATCGCACTGGCCTCTTTAATTGTTTTCCCGCAACTCTCTGACATCTCTACCCGGTTTCCCGGCATTGACCCTTCCATAGTAAAGGATGATCTGGCTTTTCCCGCTATGCTTTCTTTTCTGCCCTCCGGTTTATTGGGGTTAGTGATTGCCGCTTTGATGGCTGCCCTGATGTCGACCATAAGCACACATCTCAATTGGGGAAGTTCTTATATTGTCCATGATTTTTACAAGCGTTTTCTCAGAAAGGAAGCTTCAGAAAAAGATCAGGTAAGAGCTGGGAGAGTTTCTACCGTATTTCTCATGATTGTCGCTGCCATTTTTGCGTTACAATTGTCCAATGCTTTACAGGCTTTTAATATTCTGCTACAAATAGGTGCCGGAACCGGACTGCTTTTTATCCTTAGATGGTTTTGGTGGAGAATCAACGCTATGTGCGAAATAGTAGCTATGATCGTATCTTTCCTCATAGCTCTGATCATGGAGTTTTATGTAAAAGATGCCTTGTTGCCCTATGAAAGATTGTTGATTGGCATTTCTATTACCACCATTGCCTGGATGCTCACCGCATACATCACAAAACCAACCCATAAAGACGTGATGATCTCATTTTATAAAATGATCAAACCCCATGCCTATGGTTGGAAGCCGGTCATCGATGCGGGATTGAAGTCAGGGGAGATCAAAACCGCGGATATCACGACCGGGAGGTTGGCTATAGAAATCATGCTTATGTTTTTGGGATGTGCCGGTGTATACAGTTTACTATTTGGACTGGGTTATATATTATACGGACAATTCATGCATGCTTTTATCGCCATGATGATTGCCATATTTTCTGCTTTTGCTATGAATAGACTTTGGCATACAATAGATTGATGTAAATAATTTTATTCATTAATTATAAGTAGATTTGATACTGATCTCCCCACCCTTGCTATCTTTTAAAAGAAAGTACCTTGTCATATGAAAGAAAAAAGTTTATACACCGGCATCATTTTGTTATTATCCACAATGCTTTTTATCGCTTCTGATTTTTCTGCAATCCCTGAAAATCAACCACGTAAACCCGATATATTTCTTATCGTAGCCGACGATTTGGCCTATTCGGATTTAGGTAGCTATGGAGGGGAAATCAACACCCCTCATCTGGATTTTCTGGCCGCACATGGAATCAAATTCAGCCGGTTTCACACAGCCCCGTTTTGTGCTGTTTCCAGGGCTATGATTCTTTCGGGCAACAACAATCACATTGCAGGTATGGGTAGTCAGGATCTGAAAACGGGAATTGAGGGATATGAAGGGAGGCTGTCTGATAGGATCATTTCTCTTCCATCATTATTGCGCGATCATGGTTATCATACGTATATGGCAGGTAAATGGCATCTAGGTACTACTCCGGAAGCAAATCCACATCAGAAGGGATTTGAACATTCTTTTGTTACCCTGGCAGGAGGAGCCAATCATTACAGTAATAAAGGAATCTTTCCCAATGTGGAAATATCACAATACACTGAAGATGGTGTAAAGACAGATTGGAAAGAAGGAGATTATTCTACTGATTTTTATACGGATAAACTCATATCATATATCGATCGGCACAAAGATGACGGCCAACCTTTCTTTGCATTCGCTGCCTACACTTCTCCGCATTGGCCTTTGCAGGTTGACGAAAAATATTGGAAAAAGTATATGGGCAAATACGATGAAGGTTATGAGGATCTTAAAAAAGTCCGTTTTGAAAACCTAAAAAGGAAAGGCCTGATCCCAGAAATCGCCATAATGCCACCCAGTCACCCCAGCGTGCGCCCATGGGATAGTCTGACCATAAATGAAAAAAGAAAAGAATCGCGTAAAATGGAAATTTATGCCGGCATGGTAGACAATCTGGACGAAAATATTGGTCGGCTTATCAATCATTTAAAAGATATTGGCAGATACGAAAACACCCTATTTGTCTTTATTTCAGACAACGGTGCTGCAGCGGAAGATTTTTATTACCACGATTATTTTGGTCCATTTTTGAAACAACATTATTCCGATGACTATGAAACCATGGGAAAACCGGAATCATTTATTTCATATGGCCCTCAGTGGGCAGAAGCCGGAGCATCTCCTTTTAAATATTTTAAAGGCTATACCACGGAAGGAGGTATGGTGGCTCCCATGATCATCGCTGGTCCTTTGATGAATAATTCGTCAAAAACATCGCATGCATTCACTACGATGATGGATCTGGCTCCAACTTTCTATGAGATGGCAGGGATCACCTACCCTTCTGAGTTTAAAGGAAAACAAGTACATCCGTTAATGGGAACTTCACTCCTCCCTATTCTCAAAGGAGTAGAAGAAATTCACGACGAAAACGAAGTTTTTGGTCTGGAGCACCGCAACTATGCTATGATTCGCAAAGGAAAATGGAAGATAGTTCAAATAGAGAGACCATTCAACATAGATCATTTTTCCCTATACGATCTCTCTAATGATTTGGCAGAGCAGCATGACCTGAAAGACACATATCCCGATGTATATAAGGAGATGATAGCTGAATGGGAGGAGTTTTCCAAAAAAGTGAAAGTGAAAATTCCCACTCCCGCCCAGGGAGAAGGATTATGAAAATATCCAGGTTTGAATTTGGCAATTATGTTATGTTTAGTGTGCTGAAATGTTTTTTTGTAGGTATTTTTTTACAAAGCGAAAAAACGTACCATCAACCCTCCGGTCGGACGTGTGGCTTTTCAATGAAGTAGAAGGAAAAAGACCGATATATGGATCGGCACTTACCATTAATTTTAAGGAGATCAATCAAGTTTACTCTATTTCTAAATGAATCCATACTGAAACAGAAGGGGTCGGACAAAACATGAGAGCAGTTGAGAATAATGTTAAGCAATCCATTCCTGAAGGAAAACATAGATCCAGTTCATTAATTCAAAATCAATCAACGCTTCTTATGGTTTGTTTTTATTAATGATTAATGATAAGTTTTATAATACAAACTTAAACATTTAATAGCTTTTACCATTTATGTAATAGCATTACTATCATTTATTAAAGTATGTCTTAAATATGAGATTATCTTTACTAAAATTTTCCGCACAAATTGCCAGGGATATATATCTCAAAAATCCGGAACAGAGTTCAACGGGAAAGTCTATTATCAGAGAGAGTGTAGAATTGATTGATGAAATTGGATTTGAAGCCTTTAATTTTAAAAAATTATCGGAGCAAACGGGTACGACAGAAGCTACTATTTACCGGTATTTTTCTAATAAACACAGTGTCTTACTGTATCTTACATCCTGGTATTGGTCCTGGATAGAATATGTGCTTCTACTTAAGAACAACAATATTGATTGTGCTCATACCAAATTAAAAAACGTAATAAACACGCTGATCAAACCTTATGAGTTAACTTCTGAGGATTTGAATATCAGGAAGCTATTCAATATCATTTGTTCAGAATCCTCTAAGTCCTATATGGTGAAATCTGTGGATGAATTGAATAGTGATGGAGTGTTTTATAATTACAAAAAAACCGTCGATAATATTAGTAAAATTATTCTTAATATAGACGGAGCTTACCAATATCCACACATGTTGGTCAGCACTATCATAGAGGGAATACATCACCAGATCTTTTTTGCACAACATTTGCCATCACTTACCAATGTAAAAGATGAAAAAGAAGCCATTGTGGAGTTTTATACTAAGTTGGCCTTTTCCTCCTTGCACAATAAAGTGGAAACATGAAATTTCCATTTTGGAGTATCATGCTTATAGTTTATTAAATTGGATTTAAAGATTCATAAATCAGATCATTTTTAACTAAGGGTAAGAAATTAAAATATTAAAAATGACCTATACTCCTTTGAAGAGATTTTTCAGAATGTTGAAACCTAAAAGAAAAGAGATTATACATCTGTATTTCTTTGCTTTTATAAATGGATTGGTGTTGCTCAGCATTCCACTAGGTATTCAATCCATCATCAATTTAATACAGGGAGGACAGATTTCTGCTGCCTGGATATTACTGGTAGGAATTGTATTACTTGGTTATATATTTGCTAGTGTGATTCAAATAATACAATTAAAAATCACAGAGCATTTACAAAAAGACATATTTACCAGATCCGCTTTTGATCTGGCTTTCAGGATCCCTAAAATGCGAAAGAGTGTATTGTACAATCAATATGGCCCAGAGCTAATCAATCGTTTTTTTGATACCATGACCATTCAAAAAGGATTGGCCAAAGTTTTAATTGAAATTACGGCGTCGGGATTTCAGATATTTTTCGGGTTGCTATTGATTTCTTTTTATCATCCTTTTTTCATCATCTTCAGTGCGATGGTGGTTATGCTCTTCTATTTAATTGGAAACTATGTTTTCAACAGAGGGTTGCGATCAAGCATTGTTGAGTCGAATTATAAATATCAAGTAGCTTTTTGGTTGGAGGAAATAGCCCGTGTGCAAGACACTTTTAAATTATCCAGCCATTCAACCCTGGCAGTACAGAAAACGGACATCCTCGTCGAGTCTTATCTGGGGGCCAGGGAAAGTCATTTTCAGATATTATTGAGGCAGTATTATCTGTTTATTGTTTTTAAAGTATTTGTTGTTTTGGGTTTTCTACTCCTTGGAGGTATTTTGGTTTTCAATCAGCAAATGAATATTGGTCAGTTTGTGGCTGCAGAGATCATTATTTTGTTACTAATCAGCTCAACTGAAAAAATTTTATTGAGCCTGGAATCTGTATATGATTTGTTGACTTCAGTCGAAAAACTTGGGCAGATTGCTGATTTGCCATTGGAAACAACAAGTGAGGATATTCTGTTACCCGAAAATTGTGAAGGTGGTATGTCAGTCGATTTCCGAAATGTATTTTTCAAATATCCGGGAAGTGATATATACAATTTAAAAGATATCAATTTTTACATTTCACCTGGAGAAAAAGTATGTGTCACAGGAAGTAATGGATCTGGAAAGGCCACACTGATGCAGGTTTTAAATGTTTTTTATGAAGTCGATCAAGGTAGCATTCTGTATAATGACATACCGGTAAGCAATTACAATGTAGACAAATTGAGAAGCCTGATTGCAGAATGCGTATCCCATGGAGATGTTTTTGATGGTTCATTGATGGAAAATCTCACATTAGGTCAAAAATTCAGTTATGATAAGTTGATGGACGTACTCAACAACGTGGGTCTTTCTGACTTTATCCAGTCTTTACCTAACGGTTTCGAAACACTCATCGGACCTAAGGGTAAAAGAATTCCAGGCAGCGTATTTCAAAAAATAATCCTGGCGAGAAATATTCTAAAGAATCCCCAATTATTGGTGATTGAGGATATTTTTATAAATCTGGAAAAGAATGAAAAACTTAAGATTTTTGAATATGTTTTCAGCGATAAGCATAATTGGACGATCATTGTAATTACAAGGGATAAAGACATAATCAAAATGGCTGATAAGCTTATAGTGATGGATGCTGGTTCAATAATAGAGATTAAAAATATTGAAAAATAGAATGTAAAGCTATGTTAAACTTATCCGATTTTTCAATTAACCATCTTGTTACTCCAACGAAGTATACATCATTAAAAAAGTTGGAAAAAGAATATGCTGTAAATTTTTCTTACCTGACCTCTGTTATATCGTTTTTGTTTTTTACCATGGTAGTCATTATGTTTTTGCCATGGACTCAAAACGTAAGGGCCAGAGGCGAAGTCATTGCCCTGAACCCCGATCAACGTCCCCAAAGCATTCAATCCATTATTGATGGCAGGATAGAACAGTGGTATGTACAGGAGGGACAGTTTGTGAGAAAAGGTGATACCATATTGAGGATTTCTGAGATAAAGGACAATTATTTTGATCCCGACCTGTTGGCAAATACACAATTGCAGCTGGATGCCAAGAGATACTCTCTCGCTTCTTACCAGGAGAAGGTTGAGGCCATCGACCAACAAATGGTAGCCATGGAGAACGAACGTAAATTAAAACTGGAGCAAGCACAAAACAAGGTAGAACAGGACAAATTAAAGGTGGTAAGCGACAGTATAGACCTGGAAGCTGCCACCATAAATTTCAGCATAGCCAATGAACAATATCTGAGGATTAAATCACTTTACGAGGAAGGTTTGCGATCACTTACAGAATTTGAAAACCGCAATCTTGTTCTTCAGGAATCGCGGGCTAAACTTATTTCACAGCAAAACAAACTCCTCAAAAGCAGGAATGAATTGATCAACAGTCGCATTGAACTAAACAGGATCAATGCAGAATATGCAGACAAAATAGCAAAAGCACGGTCTGACCGGTTTTCTTCACTGTCTTCCCAATTTAATACAGATGCAGAAATTGGAAAACTACAAAATACCTTTGCCAACTTTAAGTTCAGAACCGGATTGTATTATATTACCGCACCACAAGATGGATACATCACCCAGGCCATGCGGGTGGGACTCGGCGAAACCATTAAGGAAGGACAAGCCATAGTTACCATTATGCCATATGATTATGACCTGGCTTTACAGATGTATGTAAAACCTATAGATTTGCCACTTTTTGAGAAGGGACAAAAGGTGATGATACAGTTCGATGGATGGCCTGCTATTATTTTTTCAGGTTGGCCATCGATTTCATTCGGAACTTTTGAGGGTAAGGTATTTGCCATTGATAATTTCATTTCTCCCAATCAATTGTATCGCATAGTGGTCATTCCTTCGCCGAGTGCCGTACAATGGCCGGAGCAGCTTAGGGTGGGAGCCGGTGTAAAGACCATTGCATTATTGAAAAATGTTTCTGTATGGTACGAAATATGGCGTAAAATAAATGGATTTCCACCTGATTACTACAAAGGAAATGTCGTAGAAGTAAATGAGAAATAAAATACGATGAAGAAACTTAAACTACTCATTAATCTATTTCTGTGGTCGTCAGTTTCATGGCAACTGTTATGTGCACAGCAAACAGCCCTGGATGTAAAGGAGCTGTTTGATATGGTGAAAAAAAATCACCCGGTTGCAGCTCAGGCCTACTTGCAAAATCAAATGGCTGAAGCCAATTTGTTACGCGCTAAAGGGGTATTTGACCCGGTCATTATTTCAAATTATGATCAAAAACGCTTTAAGGATAGTGACTATTTCAAATTGTTTGATTCAAAACTCATCATCCCTACAAAACTAGGTTTGGACATTTATGCCGGTTATGAAAGCAATCGCGGTGTGTTTCTAAATCCCGAGAATAGTACACCCATCACCGGACTGGCGTATGCCGGCTTAAGCCTTCCACTGGGTAGAGGCTTATTTACGGATGACAGGAGAGCCTTGTTGAATAATGCTTTAATACAACAAGATATAGCCGGTGTAAGAGAAGAACTCATTTTAAATGATTTGTTGTTTGAAGCCGGCATGCTTTATTGGGATTGGTTTAGAGCATACCATAACAGAGAAGTTTTTCAGGAAGCACTCACCAATGCAATTGAAAGATTTGAAGGGGTAAAATCCAATGTGTTGGCTGGCGATAGTCCTGCCATTGATACAGTGGAAGCCAAGATTCAAATTCAAAATGTAAGTATAGGCCTCAACCAGGCCAACAATGAATTCAATCAAATGTCTGCAATCTTTTCAGGGCTTTTCTGGGAGGATAATTTTGTACACACCGGAACAGATTTACTGAAATTCCCCGTCGAAATTCCAGAAGCCATGTTGACTGAAGGGATGCCATCCCAGTACTTGAACGAAGGCGATTTTGTAAACCAGCATCCTTTACTGGAGGAAATGAGACTAATGCTCAAGCAGATGGAAATTGAGCAAAAACTAAGAAAAGACAGGCTTAAACCTGAATTGAACTTGATTTTCAATCCCTTAACGGAGGTAACCGGCTCTAATTTTCTTGCCAATTTTAGCCCCAATGATTTTAAAGTAGGCATTGAGTTTCGTGCACCACTATTTTTTAGACGGGAACGTGGGGATGTGAAGTTGATAGAACTCGAAATCATGGATAAAAATCTTGAATTGAAAAATTCATCTGTAGAACTACTGAATACCTACAAAGCCGTGTTGTTTGACTGGAATGCCACATTGGAGCAGCTGAAAATTCTCTCTGAAACGGTTGATCTCTTCGAAAGAATGTACAATGCGGAAAGACGCTTATTTGATGTCGGTGAAAGCTCACTCTTCTTGGTCAATGCCCGGGAGCAAGCCTGGATTAATGCAAAGATGCAACTTCTCAATATGATCGTAAAAAATAAATCTGCATACTACTCCATTTTTTATTTTGCAGGTAAGATGAATGTCCTGGTGGATTAACCTTGAAAAGGTTATAAATTCATATTAATCCAAATGATAACCGATATTTCCTCCTGAAATAACGCATTTATTTATTCGAACATTAAATTGATATCATTTTGAACCCGGAATTTTCTTATGACCTCTGGATAAAACTTTCATGATCAATCTTCCTTTTTTCTTCGTTGGTAAAGTCTCACATCCTTTAAGGGCGAAAGCTGCGTTTCTTTACCTCTAAAAATAAAAAAACCATTGATAATAAAAAAACAAAACTGTGATTAACTTTGATTAAATATCAAAACAAAATGATTCAAACCAACACTTTTGCAACACCATCGTTGACTCCAATATTGGCAACTGAGCGCATCCATTCATTAGATGTTTTGCGAGGTATAGTGCTATGCGGAATATTATTGATGAATATCACCATGTTCGGACTTTACGGATCTTATGCTGATCCAACCGTGTCGGGAGGTGATACCGGATTTAATCTCTTCTCATGGTATGCCAACAACATGTTGTTCGAAGGGACTATGCGGGCACTTTTTTCCTTGCTATTTGGAGTGGGCATGTTCATACTTTTGGAAAGACTGGACAAAAAGGGAGCGGGTATATCAGGGGCAGATGTGTATTTTAGACGCATCATCTGGTTGCTGATATTTGGTCTTATTCATGGCTATCTTCTATTATGGACCGGAGAGATTTTATACGATTATGCCATCATGGGATTCCTTGTGTACAGCTTCAGAAACCTAACACCAAAAAAACTGGTAGGTGCAGCCATCGTTCTGATACTCATGGGTACGACATGGTCTTTTTTTGAATATAAATCTAAAGTGGCATTTACAGAAATGGTAAGTGTGGCGACAGAGCTTCAAGATCAGGGTAAAGAAATAACATGGGACCAAAAGGATGCCATTCATCAATGGGAAACTATACAAAGGGAAAGATCGCCTGAATTTGTAGAGGAGTTCAATAGTAAAATGCATGGAGGTTATTTTGCTCTTGTAGCCCACCTTGCACCTTACAATTTTAAATCAGATACCTTTTACTTTTACCGATATAATTTATGGGATATATTAAGTATGATGTTGTTGGGAATCGCTTTCTTTAAATGGAAATTATTATCTGCGGAAAAAACGTACCGCTTTTATCTATTCATGGCTGCTGCCGGATACCTGGTTGGGCTGAGCATCAATTACTATGAATCCGAATTGATAATGAACAGCAACTTTTCTCTATTGGCATTTTCTAAAGCTAATATAACCTATGATTTTGGAAGAGTAGGAATGGCCATCGGACACATAGGGATAATTATGATATTTTGTAAATCTCCTTATTGGGGATGGCTAAAAAAGAGCCTTGGTGCCGTAGGTAAAATGGCGTTAACCAATTATATAATGCATTCAATCATCTGCATGTTTGTATTTACCGGTGTTGGGTTTTCCTTATTTGGAAAATTGCAACGATATGAACTGTTGTATGTAGTCTTTTCGATTTGGATTTTTCAACTTATTGTCAGTCCGATATGGCTTCGATACTTTCATTTCGGGCCACTGGAGTGGTTGTGGAGGAATTTGAGTTATAATAAAAGTCATGCTTTCAGGAAATAATTGAAAATTTCCTGTTGATTTTCAACTGATTAATGGACATTCCTTGTCAGATATACGTAATTTGGTATTCAAAGTCTTATGAAATCTCTATCATGTAAATTTTTAAAATATGTTAACTAAATCAACAATGAGAGTAAATAGTTTAGCCTTATTATTTACAATTATAAGTTTGCCTTTCATAATACTTAGCCAAAATGAAGAAAAAGACTATTCTGAGGCATTTGAATTGATAGATGTGTGGTTGGAAGCCCAAAAAGATTTTGAAAAGCTGCCGGGAATAACGGCAGTCATGGTAAAAGATCAGGATATAACCTGGAGTGGTGCCTTTGGTATGGCACATGCCAAAGAAGAGGTTGAAATGGAAACCTCGACACTGTTCAGCATTTGTTCCATCTCTAAATTGTTTACAGCCATAGCCATCATGAAGCTTTACGATGAAGGTAAACTACGCCTGGATGATCGCATAGAAGATGTACTCCCATGGTATGATTTGAAACAACAGTACACCGATAGCGGTCCCATAACAATCCGATCTTTGCTTACCCACTCTTCCGGACTTCCAAGAGAGGCTAATGCCCCGTATTGGACAGGGCCTGATTTCCCTTTTCCCACGATGGAGAAAGTTAAAGAGGGTCTGAAAGAACAGGAAACTCTGTATCCCGCTTCGAAGTGGTTTCAATACAGTAATCTTGGACTTAGTCTGTTGGGAGAAATAGTAGAAGAAGTTTCCGGAGTTTCTTATGATGAATATATTCAGAAACATATACTGACTCCGATGGGATTGGAAGATACCCATACTGAAATGCCGGAAGATCTATATGGAAATAAATTAGCTGTTGGTTACAGTTCGATCAAAAGAAATGGTGAAAGAGAAAATGTAAATTTATTTCAAGCCAATGGGATAAAGGCTGCTGCAGGTTTTTCATCCAATGTGCTGGATCTGGCAAAATTCGCTTCATGGCAATTCCGGCTTTTGGATACGACAACTACCGAAATAATAAAACCCTCTACGCTCAAAAACATGTATAATGTACATTGGGTAGATCCGGATTGGAATGTAAACTGGGGACTGGGTTTTAACGTGTCCAAAGGTACTGACGGGAAAAAAACAGTAAGTCATGGGGGAAGCTGTCCCGGATACAGGTCTGTTTTTCTGCTTCATCCAAAAAGTAAAAGAGCCTTTGCCGTGATGATAAATGCAGGTGGAACCAATCCGGAAAAATACGCAGCAGGAATCAATGCTATTATCAGCAAGGCCGATGCAGACGCAAAGAAATTATCCCCAAAGGAAAAGGAAAACGCCCCAGATTTGAACGCCTATAAGGGGTTCTACGATTCTACCCCCTGGGGAAGCGAAATATACATTGCTCCATGGAATGGTAAACTGGTTAGTTTGTCACTGCCTGCTAATTCCCCTGCTGAGGCCATGACTTTTTACAAACATATAAAAGGAGATACCTTTCAAAGGATCAGAGATGATGGCGAATTGGGCGAAACCCGTGAATTTGAGAGGAACAGCAATGGTCAGGTTTGGAGATATAAGCAACATGGAAACTACACTGTGAAATGGATGAACAGGTAAAGAAAAGCCTGGACTTATCCATTCCTCTCATTACTCTTACAACGTAACCTACCTTTTTAACGCATTTCTGTCCCGGTGGCTTTCTTCAGCCAGACCTATGAGTCGGGTAATCAGTTCTTTATATGGAATACCCGATATTTCCCATAATTTGGGGTACATGGATACCTTTGTAAATCCGGGTATGGTATTGATCTCATTGACGATAAGACTACCATCCTCCTTGAGAAACATATCGACGCGAGTGAGTCCTTCACATTCCAGCAAGCGGTACGTTTCTACGGCCAATTTTTGAGCCTTTTCTACAGATTCAGCATCGAGTTTAGCCGGTATATCCAACCTGGCACCGGCTTCATCCACATATTTGCTTTCGAATGAATACCACTCTTCTTTTGAAGGAACCACTTCACCGATGGCGGAAGCCTTGGGATAAATATTGCCGAGAACAGCACATTCGATTTCCCTGCCTTTTATTTTTTCCTCCACAATGATTTTTGGATCATAGTCAAACCCTTCCCGTATTGCTTTTTCAAAAGCTTCTTTATTCTTTACGTACGATACTCCTACTGACGAACCCAGATTTGCCGGTTTAATGAAAAGCTCATTCCCCAGTTTTGCTGATATCTCTTCATAGGTTATGTGGTCGTTATATCCTTTTCGAATGGTAATAAAATCAGCCACTCCGATACCGCTGTCACGAAGTAATCTCTTGGTAACATCTTTATCCATACCTGCGGCTGAACCTAAAATTCCACACCCTACACAAGGCAGGTTGGCCAGTTTGGCAAAGCCTTGAACAGAACCATCTTCTCCATACGTGCCGTGCAAGACCGGAAATAATACGTCAATTTCGGCTATTGGTTTGCCTGTTTTGACTGAAAACAAAGTATGCTCATCTGCATTTTGGGAAAGGATCACCGGATTGTCAAGATTGTGAAGGGATATTTTTTTGGCGTCGTTTTCATGGATTATGCTCATTGGACCCTCATTATAGTGCCAGGTTCCGGTTTTATCGATGGCTATCAAAACCGGATCATAAAGGTCTTTATCCATGGCATCGACTACATTTTTAGCCGATAAAAGTGAAATTTTATGCTCTGAAGAACGCCCACCAAAAAGCACTCCGATTTTTTTCTTATTGCTCATGACCAATACAATTATTTTACCAGTCAAATATACTTGCAATTTCCTGGAGCCTATTACTTTTATACAAAATTTAAGAAGCAATTATGACCGATGTAGCAGACCATCTCGTTTTTGCCGTACCTGATCTGGATTTGGGAATCAAAAAAATACACGATCTTTTGGGAGTGAAAGCTACTTACGGTGGGAAACATCTGCAGCATGGCACCCATAATGCATTGGTCAAAACAGGTGATCATCATTACCTTGAAATTATAGCTCCCGATCCTGAAAATATTGTCACTGCACCACTATGGATGGGGCTGGATGACGATCAAGGGTTTTTCAGACTTACGAGATGGGCTTTAAAATCTACCATTTCAGCAAAGAACCTGGACGCCTTACAGAAATACTTTGATAAAGATATATCCGTCCTAAAAGGTGAACGCATGACTGCCCCGGGACATTTACTTCAATGGCAAATGACGTATCCCTATGGGAAGAATACCATCGAGCCTGTACCTTTCCTGATACACTGGGGTAGTGAAGTGCATCCTGTCAATAATTTAAAACAACAGTGCTCATGGATTGAAACACATCTCATCAGTCCCTATGCTGATGATGTCAATCGCACATTGATGGATCTGGGTACAAAAGCCATCGCCATTCATGGAAAACACAATGAGATCAAGGCTGTCATTGATTGTCCTAAAGGTAGGGTTACGTTATCCTGAGTCTTGAGTAAGGGATATATTTCTCTTCTTACGCAATGAATGAAAGCATCGCAATAATTTTTAGAATGTAATACAAATGTTTGAATGACATTACTTATATTTATATTTCACAACAAAATGTAATACTATGAATTGGATTTTAGTCTTATTGTTGAACGCCGTAGCGTTTTATATCGGAGCTCGCTTATTGGATGGTGTTGATATCAGGAGTTTTGTAAAAGCCATCGTCGTTGCTCTTGTCGTTGCCATTTTGAATATCACTCTTGGATTTCTATTGAAAACTTTGACATTGGGTTTACTGGGTTTAGGAATTTTTACCCTTATCCTGGATGCGATTATTATCAAGGTAGCTGATTTCTTCCTTACAGGATTCAGTGTCAGAAATTTTTGGTGGGCATTGGCTTTGGCATTAGTGGTATCGCTGGCCAATCTTGTTTTTAGGACGGTATTGCCAATTTAACTTTTCTATTATAGTTTGATAGAAATGATTCTACAGTAATCTGTGTGCAATTACTGTATTAAAAATTACAAGCCCTAATTTGGACAGCCATAGTGGTGACTTTTGTAACTTTGCAGTTCATTTAAAGTTATGAAAGCGATCATAGGCACGGATATTAACAAAGCGGCTGCATTGCTACAAGAAGGAGAATTGGTGGCCATACCTACAGAAACAGTATATGGATTGGCGGGAAATGCAACTGATTCCAGGGTAGTATCTATGATTTTTCAAGTGAAAAACCGCCCATTTTTTGATCCCATGATTATGCATACGCAAAGTTTGGAAGCAACCTTGCCATATATCGGGGATTTTCCAGATGTGTATAAAAAACTGGCTGATAAATGGATGCCGGGGCCATTGACACTTTTATGTAAAAAAAGTCAACTTGTACCCGATATTCTTACCGCCGGATCAGATAAAGTGGCGGTGCGCATTCCCAATCACCCGCTCACCTTGCAATTGTTGAAAAATTTACCTTTTCCATTGGCAGCACCCAGTGCCAATCCCTTTGGATATATAAGTCCTACTACGCCCGGACATGTCGCCGATCAGCTGGGAGATAAAATCCCGTATATTCTCGATGGTGGTCCTTGTACAGTAGGTGTAGAAAGCACCATTGTCGATTATAGGGATGGGAGTTTGATCGTGTTGAGGAAAGGAGGTGTGAGTATAGAGGAACTGGAAGAACTATGCGGTACAGTAGAAGTAATGGATGAGTCAGAAAACAATCCTGCTGCACCCGGTATGCTGAAAAGTCACTACTCCCCTGCAACACCGTTAAGGATAACCCCTCCCTATATGCTCTTGAACGAATATTCTCCGGAAAGAATAGGTTATTTAGGATTTCAAAAAACGGTAGAATCGGTACCAGCGAATAACCAGTTTATCTTAAGTGAATCGGGAGATTTGCGGGAAGCTGCCAGAAATTTATTTACCTGTATGAGAAAACTGGATAAAACCGGATTCGATGTCATAGCTGTTGAACTGGTTCCCGATTATGGACTGGGGAAAGCCATCAATGACAAATTAAGACGAGCTTCAATTTAAAATAAAACACCATGGCTTTTAAAGGAGTATTTCCCGTTTAAAATATAGCCAACTGAATCATATATGTTAAAAGATCTGTCCAACACCATCATTGCTCCATCTACCCCACCCGGCCACAGCGCCATTGCTGTGGTGAGGTTGTCCGGAGATAAGGCCATACCCATGGTCAATAAACGCTTCGAGGGTAAAAACCTCGAAAAAGTAAAAAGTCATACGGTCCATTTTGGTAAAATAACAGATGAAAAAAACCGGATATTGGATGAATGTCTGGTATCGGTATTTCGCAAACCCCATTCCTACACTATGGAAGATATTGTGGAGATCAGTTGCCATGGTTCACCTTACATTGTACAGCAAATTCTATCCCTTTTTTCACGCGATGGAGCGCGTCCGGCCGAAAAGGGAGAGTTTACGTTAAGGGCATTTCTCAATGGTCGCATGGATTTAAGCCAGGCGGAGGCAGTAGCAGATCTCATTGAATCCGATTCAGCGGGTAGCCACGAACTGGCAATACGGCAGATGAAAGGCATGTTTTCTGATGAAATAAAAGCCTTAAGGCAGGAATTGATTGATTTTGCCGCATTGATAGAGCTGGAACTCGACTTCAGCGAGGAGGATGTGGAATTTGCGGACCGAAAAAAGCTGGCAGATCTCGTCCACCGCATTCATTCAGTGGTAGAAAGGCTTATGGAATCTTTCCAACTCGGCAATGTGATCAAAGCCGGAGTAGCCACGGTAATTGCGGGTAGACCCAACGCAGGAAAATCTACATTACTCAATGCCTTGCTCAATGAAGATAGAGCCATCGTCAGTGAAATAGCCGGTACTACACGGGATACCATAGAGGAAAATCTCAACATCAGGGGAATACAATTCCGATTGATCGATACCGCCGGTATCCGGGAAGCACAGGATTCTATTGAAAAGCTTGGGGTAGACAAAACAATGGAAAAAATCAGCAAAGCCACAGTCGTCATCTATATGTTTGACGTGGTCGAGACCTCTCCGCAACAATTATGGGAAGATGCTGAGCGATTTTTGGAGGCCAGTTCAGTATTGACATCGGGCAGTAAAATCATTTTCGTCGCCAATAAAATGGATCTGAATCCCTATACCCGGCCAGAAAGTTATTACAAAGAACCTTCAATCCACCAGGGCAACCTCATCACCGCTTCGGTAAAAAATTTAATGAATATAGAGGCATTAAAAAACTTGCTCTACGATACGGTAATAATTAACCCGCAGCACTTAGATGGTACGATCGTCAGCAATAGCAGGCATTTCGACGCATTGTACAAAACCCACCAATCTCTTACCGCCGTGCTGGAAGGACTGGAAAACGGCACTACCGGCGACTTCATTGCTATGGACATCAGGCAGGCACTTCATTATCTTGGTGAGATCACAGGGCAAATATCATCTGAAGACCTGCTGGATTCTATCTTTAGCAGGTTTTGTATTGGAAAGTAACCGCTATAAAAATTGAAAAAAGAAATCAATAAATCTACGCAATCTACTGATATTTTGTGATTTACAAAATGTATTTTTAAGCCTGTATCATGGTTATGTTTCGCTTTGTACTGGTTTACTACTGTATTAAGTATGGTAATTTCAAATACTCCATGGGGTGGAGCCATATCTCATATTTAACTAAATTCGTTAAAATCTTTTGATAAAAAATGGAAAATATTAGTATATACGTTTTTCTTTATTAATGCATCCAAATCCATTAAAATTCTAATAAAATACCATGGGGTCGTTTAAATTCATCATTGCCATTATTTTATTGTTCTCAAGCAGTAGCTATGGACAACCATACAGCCTTTATTCTAATGATAGTCTTGTTCTTTCTTCTGAATATCTGCGAGAAACCATTCGTTTGAATCTGCATTTACCAGAAACGCACCCTTTTTCAGCAAGCAATACCAAATATCCCATCACTATAATTTTTGACAGCCAGCATGAACGAACTTATCCACACATAATCAATTCCTTCGACCTACTTACAAGTGAAACTCAAATTCCTGAAACCATAATTATAGGGATACCATTCAACATACAAAACAGATTTTACTTTACTTCAACTCAAAAATCAGGATCTGATTCGTTATCAGGAATTGAACGAATGCATCAATTTCTGTTTTCTGAACTTATTCCACAACTGCAATATGAATATAAAGGAAATGACTTCATCTCTTTAATAGGACATTCCAGGACAGCTTTCCTTGTAAATTACCTTGCATACCACAGATCAAATGAAATCAACCTTGCGATTTCACTAAGTGGTTTCTTTACAGAACATTCTGTATCAATCAATTCCTTCTACTCATTTTTAACAGATCCTGATAATTTCCCCAACAAATTTTATTATTTCTATACTGCCGGTACTACACTGGAAGAGAGCTCTTATTTATCGCAATATAGAAAACTTGATAGTTTACTTGCAAACAAAACCGTTTCTGAAAATATAAAAATCACTTTTGAAGAGAGTCGGAATGCCAATCACATGTCCAATTATTGGATATCAATACCACGCATATTAATAAATGTATTTTCAGAATACAATTCTATTTTAGACAAATGGTTTCACGATAAATTGAAATCAGGAAATATTGAAAATCCTGTTGATTTATTTCAGTCTGATTTAGAAAAAGCAAGCAGTAAAACAGGTGTGAAATTAAACCCAAATTTAACTCATATTTATTCACTCTCATCTTATTTTGCCTATCAAAAAGAAGATTTCGAAACTGCCATAAAGTGCATTGAATTTGGGTTAAGCTACTTTCCTGATTACCTGGATTTTTATGTTGAATTGATTGGATTCTATAAAGCCCTATACGACAATGAGAAAATAGACTATTATAAAAAAATTCTGCGTGATAAAGCAATAGTGAGCACGCATTTAAGTGAAGAAAGCAAAAAAGAAATATTAGAATATCTTGACAAAAATTAATCATTTACCAGTCTCCCAGTTAAAGGGTAATTCGATGACAAATACTTTTCATAAATAATGACAAAAGTTCTAATTACAGGAGCGACTGGTAATGTAGGGACAGAAGTGATAAAGTCTTTACAAAACTTTGACCATCAACTCGACATTTATGCTGGCGTCAGGTACCCAAACGAAGACAGAAAATTATCCAACTACAACGTACAGTTTTCACTATTTGACTTTACCGATTTTACGACGTATAATACCGCTCTGGACGGATGCGATGTCCTTTTTTTATTGAGACCACCGCAAATTTCAGAAGTAGAGAGATACTTTAAACCTATCATTGAATCTTGTAAAGTAAAAGGTGTCAAACATATTGTTTTCTTATCGGTTCAGGGCGTTGAGAAAAGTAAAATTATACCCCACCATAAAATTGAAAAGCTGATTGTTGAAAGCAAAATACCATACACATTCATACGACCCGCTTATTTTATGCAAAATTTTACTACCACCCTGCGTAACGATTTGGTTAATAAAAAACGGATTTATTTGCCCGCTGGTAAATCAAAATTTACCTTGATTGACATACGTGACATTGGTATAGTCTCGGCAATCATTTTGACAAACCCATCGCAGCATATAAATAAATCGTATGAACTAACTTGTAAGGAAAAGTTGACATTTTTGGAAATGGCAGGAATTTTAAGTGACATTTTAGGCACAGCCATTCAATATAAATCCCCTAATCTTATCAGCTTCTTTTTGACAAAAAGAAAAGAGAAAACACCGGTAATTATGATACTTGTGATGATAATGCTTCATTATTTTCCGAGATTTCAACAAGAACCTGAAATAACAGATTGGGTTGCAAAAATTTCAAAAAGGCAGCCAACCACATTTGATCAATTTGTAAAGGACAACAAAACACAATTGACAAAATAATGGGTTTGATGGATTATCGGAGCTTCTATAATAAATTTAATTAATTGGGAAATAGACTTTCAAAAAACAGTGTAAGATTATAATTTACGATGAAAGAAATGGCCTAAAATGCTAAAACAGGATTGATATAAATATACAATATGGCGAGACCAAAAACTAAATCGGAATTGCTTAGCCTGAGCAAGCAAAACTTCAACAAACTGATTGACTTCATCAGAGGCATGGATGTTAATGAACAGAACAAAGAATTTCCGCAGGGGACAATGAATCGGAATATTAGGGATGTATTAATGCATCTGCATCATTGGCATTTAATGATGTTGGATTGGTATGCAACAGGTATGGCAGGAGCAAAGCCCGAAATGCCTGCCAAAGGATACACTTGGAAAACTACACCTGAACTCAACAAATGGATTTGGGAAAAATACAAACAAACAAGCCTTGATAAAGCAAAAGAAAGTTTCAAAACGAGTTTTCAACAAGTCAGAGAAATAATCGAAAGCCATTCTGATGAAGAACTATTTGAAAAGAAAAGATACAAATGGACAGGAACCACTTCACTTGGTGCCTACTTTGTTTCTGCAACGTCCAGTCACTATGACTGGGCATTGAACCTGATAAGAAAAGCGAAGAAATGAAAATAAGAACTACACCTGGTTCATAAACATTTTTTCTCTTCTTACGAATGATCGTGCATTAAAAGATAAAGTGAAGTGTAAGATGAAAAAGAAAAATAAGGACTTTAATTAAACACAGCAAACTGATTAAAGATCATTCTGAAAACGACAGACATTTTCCGATACTAAGTTTTTTTAAAATATATGGACACTGACGATTTATCAATACCAACCTATTATGGGGTTATTATAGAACCTGAGAATTTTAATCACGATTTAACTTTGCAATTTGGGATGTTAGCATCTTAATGTAAAAATGATGACGATTATTTAAGTAAAGCTGTGTCGTTAATTAAAAGATTGGCT
The DNA here is from genome assembly GCA_041749255.1 of Saprospiraceae bacterium. Classification (GTDB taxonomy): domain Bacteria; phylum Bacteroidota; class Bacteroidia; order Chitinophagales; family Saprospiraceae; genus JABDLO01. The sequence continues at coordinate 20,280 of JBGTBR010000087.1, read as the reverse complement.
TGAAGAAGATGCTATGTTCTTTTTAATTGATGATATTTTCTATGGAGAAAAAGTGGATAAAACTGCATTCAAGATGACTTTGCAGAAAATATTAGCAAACATTAATGAAATAAGAAAAAATCCAATGGAACAAACGTGAATTTGAAGACTAGGGGTAAATTTGTAATAAGTGAAATTCAGTCCTGAAAATACAAACCTTTTCCGCTCCCTCTTCATAGGACGAGAAGATGTATTTGCTGTTCGTTGGGAGAAAGGGAACAATTCTGGTTATATGCCAGTCTATTTTTATGATCCATACAGACTTCGGGCACATAAAATGAATGGTGGTACATTTCAAAATTTTACCGAAAAGTCTTATCAGAAACTTACTGAAGAGCAAATTCTAAAGCATTTGGAAGGAGCTCAACAAATCGGGATCTATCCCTTATTACAAGATAATACTTCCTGGTTCTTGGTTGCGGATTTTGATAAGACCAACTGGCAAAAAGAAGCAATTACATTTCTAAACGCCTGTAATGAAAAAGAAATTCCTGCCTACCTCGAGCGTTCTCGCTCCGGCAATGGCGGACACGTTTGGATATTTTTTGACAAACCATATCCTGCAATAAGAAGCAGGAAAATATTCTTATCAATTTTAGAACAGTCAGGAACATTCTCTTTATTTGATAAAACATCAAGTTTTGACAGAGTATTTCCCAATCAGGATTTCCTTTCAGGTAAAGGCTTAGGAAACCTGATTGCTTTGCCACTCTTTAAGCCAACTTTTGAAAAAGGAAATAGTTGTTTCATTAATCCAGAATCCTTTAAACCTTTTACTGACCAATGGAATTTTCTGAAAAATATTAAAAAAGTTTCGCCATATTATTTAGACGAACTGTATAAAGGAGATCTTAAATCAATAAAACCAGTACCTACAAATGGAAAACTAAGTTTTGATTTAAACAATAATGTAAGAATAAACAGGATTGGATTAACCCCAGCACTTATTCATTTTCTGAAAGAGGAATTGAATTTTTCCAATTCTGAGTTTTTCATCAAGAAGAAATCAGGAAGAAATACATTTAAAACAGCACGATATTTTAATTTAGTTGAAGAAACAGAAAATGATGTTATTATTCCAAGAGGATTTATTGGAAAGCTGTTACGTTTTTGCAAGGAAACACAATTGGAATTTGAGTTTGTTGATGGAAGAAAACTATTGCCGTTCATTACATTGGCGTTTAATGCATCTTTGCGAAATCATCAAAAAGGAGTGCTTGAGACAGTTTCTAAAAAAGATTACGGTGTAATTGTGGCGCCGCCAGGTTCAGGAAAAACGATAATTGGCTTAAAAATAATCGCTGATAAAGGACAGCCTGCTCTTATTATAGTTCACCGAAAACATCTAATGGAGCAATGGACAGAACGAATTGAAGAATTTTTGAGTATTCCGAAAAAAGATATTGGGGTAATCGGACAAGGAAAAGCAAAAATAGGCAATCAAATTACTGTTGCAACTATTCAAAGTTTACCAAAGCAAATAGATAATCTTAAAAATCAATTTGGAATAATTATAGTTGATGAGTGTCATCATATTCCTGCTGAAACATTCAGAAATACAATTGAGAAATTAGAGACTTATTACTTGTATGGATTAACCGCAACACCATTCAGGAAATACAATGATGGTAAAATGATTTTCACACATTTGGGTGAAATTATTGCCAGTATTCAACCCAATGAAATTGAAAATTATAAACAGGCAAAAATCATTATTCGAATTACAGAATTAGATGTTCCTTACAACTCTAAAACAGACAATTTTGAATCTTTATCAAAAATTTTGGTTCATGATACTGCCCGTAATAAACTAATATTGGAAGATGTAAAAACTGAATTGAATCAAGGTAAAAAAGCGGTTATCATAACCGAACGAAAAGAACATATTGATACACTGTATTTGTTTTTGAAACAATTGTATGAAGTCATCACCCTGAGCGGAGAAGATTCAGAAACCTCCAGAAAAGCTAAATGGAAAATTTTACAAGAAGGTAATTTTCAGGTTTTAATAACAACAGGACAGTTTTTTGGCGAAGGAACAGACTTGCACAACATCAATTGTATGTTTTTAGTCTATCCCTTTTCTTTTGAAGGCAAACTAATCCAATATATCGGCAGAGTACAACGCTCGGAAATCAACCCCACTATTTACGATTATCGGGATTATATGATTGATTATCTCAACAAACTTTTCCTAAAGCGAAATACATATTATCGGAAAATTGACAGACAAGCAACTTTGTTTGATGAACCAAAAGAATATATTAAAACTCCTAATTCCGTTATCAAAATAGAAAAGAAAATCAAAATTCTAATTGAAGAATTGGAGTTTCATTACGGAAGTGTGGTATTCAAATTCCCTATAACAGAGATGAACACCGAACTTGAATTCCAAGTTGAAAACATTGAAATACGACCTGAATTTGAAGTGTTAAAACCCTATTTCATCAAAACACTAAAAACAAAGACTATTTCAATTGAATTGTTTGCTGAGTTTGAAAACGGAAAATTGGTTTCTCAATTAGCATTATCATCAGATATAGACCGTATTAACAAAGAGGTGATTGAGGGTGTAAAATTTCAATTTTTTAACAAAGGAATACTCAAGCAATTCAGTCCAAGAAAACAAAACATCCTGACTTCTGATGAATTACAAGAGCATGAGAAAATTTATTCTAATGCAGAAGAGATGTTGAATGAGATCCTCAAAAACAAGCAATACAAACATTCGCAACAAATTCAATATTTGGCAGACAGACACGAAAATCTGATAATGAAAATTCGTTTTGTACTCAATCCATTTTCTTTTGTTTTTTTACTTGGTGGGAAGAATTGTTATTTTATTGTATTGGAAACGTTGGACACAGAAGAAGCTACTTATATTTGGCATACCTCTAAAAACAAAGTATCTCTAATTGAAGAAGTAAAACAAATTGACAACCAACTTAGCATTATTAAAGAAAAAGGAAGAATGTCATTTTTAGAAAACAGACCGGAAAATTTTACTAGAATTATACACGATTATTCAGATAACAATAAAGGATTTATAATTTGGAAATCTGCATTGGAAGAAACAATTTAATCCAACCCAAAGTGGATGCTCTTTAAATCGCATATCTTGGAAGAGGTTTTTGCACTATTGAATTTTCCAACCTTCCGATTTAAATCAAAAAATATATCTATTTTTAGAGTACAAAATGAAAAAGTGAGGTTTTTTCCCAACATATTGGGAAAACTCCGCTTCGCTCCGTATTGCAGAGTGTGAAGGCGTAATTTAAACTTACAGACTGAAAAGAATTGAAAAACATAACGATAGATAATTACCTAGACAACCATTACATTCACCGAAGCAATTGGCTAAGAGCAGCGGTTTTAGGGGCTAATGATGGTATAATATCTATATCAAGTCTTGCAATAGGTGTTGCTGCTGCAAGCACATCAAGAGAACCAATTGTATTGGCGACAGTAGCAGGACTTGTAGCAGGTGCTTTATCTATGGCAGCTGGTGAATATGTTTCTGTGAGTTCACAAACAGATACAGAAAAAGCAGACATAGAAAGAGAAAAACAAGAACTCAAAGAAATGCCAGAGGAAGAGTTGAATATATTAGCTCAAATCTATGAAAAGAGAGGATTGAAAAAGGAAACTGCAATGCAAGTAGCCATTGAACTGACCAGGGAAGATGCTTTAGGAACACACATAAGAGATGAATTAGGTATAAATGAAATTAGTCAATCAAACCCAATACAGGCGGCCATAGCATCTGGAGCAGCTTTCACAGTTGGCGGAATTATGCCACTATTAACAGTCCTTTTTGCACCTATTAGTGGAATAGAATATTGGTTGTATGGATTTACAATAATTTTTCTGATAATTTTGGGGGCAACTTCTGCAAAAACTGGTGGTTCAAGCATAAAAAAAGCAATTTTAAGGATCACCATTTGGGGTACAATTGCAATGGGACTATCAGCATTAGTGGGGTATATTTTTGGCGTGAATGTATAATTTTTAAAAAATAACAACTATGAACGAAGTACATTGGCATTTAGTCGTAACGCATTTACCAATCATTTTCCCTTTTGTGGGAGTAATCGTTATGATTACCGGATTATTTTCAAAATCAGAAGCCGTTAAGCGAACGGCTTATATGATTTTTGCAATAGGAGCATTGACGGCAATTGCAGCAATGTGCACAGGAGAAGAAGCAGAAGATGTTGTTGAAAAGATTAGTGGCGTTAGTGAAATCTACATTGAAACCCACGAAGAATCGGCAGAAACATTTGCTGTTCTATCCTATATTTTAGGTGGACTTTCATTTTTGGGATTATGGGCAAGCTTCAAACAAAAGTCCTTCTCAAAAATTTTCAGTATCGTAACGTTAGTATTTGCTTTGGTAGTCTTATTCGTCGGAAAACAGACAGGAACAACAGGTGGTGAAATACGACATACTGAGATAAGATACGGAAACAGTGTTCCTGTGCTTGACGATCATAACATTGAAAAAGAAGAAGATTAAGAATGACGAGTTGTAAAAAGGGAAATCTCACTCCTTACCTTTCTACTACTTGTCCCCAACACGCTGAAAAAAGGAAAATTTTGGCAGTAATATTTATTACAGGCTTGTCGGGAGTAGGCACTTCAAGTGCATTGGAATATTTAGAAAAACAAGGTTACAACGTAGTCGATACAGATTATGGCTATGTAAAGGAAATAAATAATGATGGAATCACAGAAAGGGTTTGGAATGAAGAAAAAATAAAGCAAGTGTTGGATAAGTACAGGGAATCCCATTTATTTATTTCAGGTTGTTATTCAAATCAAGGAAAATTTTATAAAGATTTTGATTATGTAGTCCTGTTGAAAGCAGAGTTGGACGTAATGCTTGATAGAATAGATAAAAGGACATCGAATAATTATGGCAAGAGCCCGGAAGAAAGAGCAGAAGTAATAGATAGTTATGAAAACGTACTTCCATTATTGGAAAAAGCTTCTGATATAGTTATCGACACTGCTCATACTGAAATCGATGAGGTTTGTAGCCGACTTATAGAGTTATTATCAACGTGAAAAATGAGAAATCACATTGAAATAAGATTTTCATGAATTTTCGGCTTTCAACATCCAAAGTATAAACAAAATCACACTATAGTGTGATTTTAGTTGCCTGAATAGAATAGCAAGCAATTAAATCCCAGGTATAAGAATTTTTTCGGAAGGTGTTTTGGATTAAGCCTTACTATTTAAATCAAAAAACGAACCTCGGAAAGTTCCCTACCTATTTGCTGAACTCCCTGTAAAATATGTTTGGTTTGAGTTGCAGAGGGTCTTTTAATGCCTTTGATGTATTGTGCCAAAAGGCTTTGATTCATTCCTATTCTTTCAGAAAGTGCCTTTGCATTGATAACTTTATAAAAGTCAAAGAAACTTGCAAGGTCGTATTCAAATTGAATTTCATCTATGGTATAAATAAAACCCTTTACTTCAAAAGCAAGGTTTATAGCCTCCAATGTCATTTGTTGAAGCTCTTCAAAGACTTCAGCTTCGGTAGCGATAAAATTATTCTTTACCAAAGCGTGAGCACTATACCCTGTATCTTCTTTGGTAACTGTTATTGCAATCTTTGGCTTTTTCATCTATTTTTTCATCGTATTCCTCTCAAAACAAAGGTAATGTATTTATTAGTTATTTCGAACTGGTTTGGAGTACGATAAAGGACTAATAACCGCATCGAAATGTCAAGTATTTTGTTTATTTTACTTGACAGAAGGAGTCATTTTAAGCCTTTAAAACGCATTTGGTGTTAAGGATTTGCAATATTGAGTTTTTCAATCTTCCGATTTAAAATTCCAAAAATATGGCTATTTTTATACTGATAAAGAAAACAAGAAAATATCGAAATTTTAATATAGGATGACCTTCCTTTTTAATGAATAATTATATGACCAGCGACATCCTCATATACCAAAACCCGGACGGCAACATCAAAATAGATGTACGCTTGCAGGAAGAAACCGTTTGGCTCACCCAGGCGCAAATGGGGCAATTGTTTGGTAAGGACAAACGCACCATCAGTGAGCATATCAGCAATATTTTCAGTGAGGGCGAATTGGAGAAAAGTTCAACTGTCCGGAAATTCCGGACAGTTCAAACCGAAGGCAATCGGGAGGTGGAACGTGAGCTTGACCACTACAATTTGGATGTTATCATTTCAGTTGGCTATCGGGTAAAGTCGGTGCAGGGTACACAATTCCGTATTTGGGCAACCCAGCGTTTAAAGGAATATATTGTCAAAGGGTTTACACTCAATGATGACCGCTTTAAGTCGGGCAGTTCAATGAACTATTTCAACGAACTGCAAGAACGTATTCGGGAGATACGCCTTTCTGAGAAATTCTTCTATCAGAAAATCAAAGACATCTACGCCACCAGTATCGACTATGACCCAAAAGATGAAAAGACGATTGAGTTTTTCAAAATAGTGCAGAACAAATTGCTTTGGGCAATCAGCGAGCAAACTGCAGCAGAATTGGTGTACAGGCGAGTAGATGCCAGTTTGCCATTATTGGGAATGCTATCTTACGACAAAAAACAAGTGGCTTCCATAAAAAAAACAGAGGTAAGCATTGCCAAAAATTACTTGAATGAGGATGAAATGAAACTTTTGGGCTTGTTGGTGGAGCAATATTTGGCATTTGCTGAAACAATGGCACAGCAGCAAACACCAATGTATATGAAAGATTGGATTGAGCGGTTGGATTCCATTTTGCAATTGAACGGCAGGGAGTTGCTCACCCACGCAGGTAAAATATCCCATAAAATGGCTTTAGAGAAATCGGCCGAAGAATATGAGAAATTCAAAAAACAACAAAAAGCCATTGAGAAAGAAGCCAGTTTAAAGGAGTTAGAGGCAGATATTAAAAAATTGAAGAAACCGAAAAAGTGAAATTCACAGAAGCCAAATTAGAGCAGTCATTTATTGAGCTTTCAGAAAATGAAGGCTATCCTCATTTTGTGGGTAGCAGCATTGCCAGAAGTGAAGATGAGGTGCTGATAATTTCCCCATTTTAAAACATCCCCATCATTCATTCAAGCCCCTTATCTTGCACCATCCCATTCTTTTCATTACATTTGAAGGTTGCATAATCCTTAAAAACAACTTTACTCACCATGAAAAAAATACCGCATTTCATCCTGACTTTCTTCCTCCTGTTTTTATATTGCCAAATAGGTAGCCAGGCATTTACAGTCGAACAGATCACCTCATTTCCTTATCCTTCAGAAATGGTGAGCGCTCCCACAGGCAACCGCATTGCATGGGCTATGAACGAAAAGGGATTAAGAAACATTTACACGTTGCAGTGGCCGGAAGCAAGCCCCAGGCGTATCACTTCTTTCGATAAAGATGACGGTCAGGAGATCAGCAGCCTTCAATTTACAAACAGTGGAAATACACTGATCTTTGTAAGGGGCGGCGAACATGGAAGCAACTGGGATCGGAATACAGGTATCAATCCATCTCGTGAACCCATGATCCCCAAAGTGGAAATTTGGACAGCCAGCTTTGACGGCAGCCAATCCCGGATGTTGACGGAAGGAGACCATCCCACTGTTTCACCGGATGATCTCACTATTGCCTTTATAAAAAACCGGCAAATCTGGACCCTCCCTTTCCCGGAAGTAAAAGCGGAACAACTCTTTGAAATCAAAGGAAGCATAAGTAGCCTGGAATGGTCTCCCGATGGAAGAAGCATACTTTTTACCGTCAACCGAAGCACCCACACCTTCATAGGAATCTACGAAATACAAAATAAATCCATCCGTTACATGGCTCCTTCCTTTTACAGGGATGGCAGCCCAAAATGGTCATCCGACGGAACGAAGATCGCATTCATAAGAAGACCGGGTGGTTCCGGTGAAGCACTACCCTTACTGCAGCAAAGGCACAATCCCTGGGAAATCTGGGTAGCTGATGCTGCGACGGGTGAAGGCAAAAAATACTGGAAAGCCCCTGAAACACTCAGAGGTTCTGTACCCACCACCCATGGTGGAACCAATCTTCGCTGGGCCGGCGACCAGACATTAACCTACGTATCGTACGAGGATGGATGGCCACATATTTACGCTTTGGATCTTAACAAAGGTCAGTCAAGGCAATTGACCCGGGGTCAATTCATGGTAGAACACATAAACAAAAGCAAGGATGACTCATTTCTGGTTTTTTCTGCCAATACAGGTCTTGAAAAAGAAGACATTGACCGCCGGCACATCGGTATGGTTAGCGTTGCCGATGGAAACATGACGCTATTGACAAGCGGTAATGGAATCGAGGCCAATCCAATCGTTCTCTCCGACAATAAGCATATCGCATTTCTTTCTTCTACTGCACACAAACCACTTTTACCCGCTATCATGAATAAAGATAACGGTGAAACCCTGTGGAAGGGAGAAGAATTCATTCCTTCAGATTTTCCGGTAAACCAGACTGTGGTGCCTAAACAGGTAACCTTTCAGTCTCCCGACAGATTAACAATACATGGTCAGCTTTTTGAAAAGGAAGGAGGTAGTGGTACAAAACCCGCGGTAGTTTTTGTTCATGGCGGCCCCCAAAGACAAATGTTGCTGGGCTGGCATTATGGCGATTACTACTCCAACACCTATGCTGTTAACCAATATCTGGCGGAATTGGGTTTTGTTGTATTGGCGGTCAACTTCAGGTTGGGCATCGGTTATGGTTATGAATTTCACAAACCTCCGCGTACCTACTGGCAGGGTGCAGAAGAATACCTTGATGTAAAAGCAGCAGGGGAATTTTTGGCTTCACTCCCTCAGGTTGATCGGTCGAGGATTGGGATTTACGGAGGCTCTTACGGCGGATATCTCACCGCCATGGCTTTGGGCAAAGATTCTGACCTTTTTGCTGTCGGCGTCGATATTCACGGAGTGCATGAATTGTCAAGTCGACTGGAAATGCCCGAAGGATATGAAAAGGCTCCCGATTTCGAAGAGGCTTTAAAGATGGCCTGGTATTCTTCACCTCTGGCCTACCTGGACACCTGGACATCTCCCGTTTTGTTTATTCATGGCGATGACGACCGAAATGTACAGGTAAAGCATACCACCGATATTATACGAAGATTTGATGAAAGAAAAATGGCCTATGAATATCTGATGATCCCCGATGATTCACACCACTGGATGAAGTTTTCGAATTTAGTAAAAGTCAACGAAGCAACAGCAGAGTTCCTGAAGAGGCATTTGATAGGGGAGTAATCATGATTGGTGGCACTTACTCATTGGGCTAAAGCCCTGAAATCTCACCTGTTCTCTAATCCATGGGCTAAAGCCCACGGCTATTCATTTTAATGATTCAAGAGAACGTGCATAAAATTGAACAGTCTCCAATAAGTCTTGGTAATCTCGTCATTGGTTAATTCTTCAATCAAATACTGTCACTTTGATCATCGATAGTTATCATGCCCGTACCACTTTGTATTGAATTAGGCTAAAGCCTTTGAACATCTCATGTTTTCTCTAGTCCATGGGCTAAAGCCCACGGCTATTCATTAATATGAATATTAAACTTGTATAAAATTGATCTGGATCCAATTAAAAACCAAGAGCCTTATCCCATAAACGCAAATACCTCAAAACCATAAGTCAAGTATTAAAAAGTACACAATGATATGTTTTAAAAATTTATTTTGAAATTTTTAGGTTTACCCATTACACCAATCGCAGGATAATTCCTTTTCTTTACCAGAGATTAAAACCAGATGAAGTAATAAACAAGTTGAAAATGACCAACCTTTGTCCATTATGACATCTTCTAAAAATAAACCCAATGAGTATTTTTAAAAAATGGTTTGGGAGTAAGAAGGAAGACTCAAAGGTCTATACTCATGATAATTTTTGGAGTTGGTTTGTTGCCAATGAAAAAACATTCCATGCAGTTCTCAAAGATCGCAACAATGTGGAAAAGAATTTTCTCAGGCATGTTATGACCAGAATTGAAATGATTCATCCCGGCCTCTTCGCACTGGGAGGTATGGCTGATGACCATACGACCGAATTGATCATCACAGCTGACAATCAGGTAAAAAACATCGTTTTCGCTGAAGAATTGATTGCTTCAGCTCCTGAATTAAAGGGATGGAAATTCACTGCATTAAAACAGCCACATTCTATTGAAGATGTGAACATTGCTTTGGAGGGGTATACTTTTAATCAGGATAATATGTTTTTCTTGTCCAATGAACACTCCGAATTTCCCGATCAGATCGATATAGGCGTGGTATACCCTGCTTTTGTGGCAGAAGACCGGCAAAACATCATAAAGGGCATATTTATATTTCTTGAAATTTTTTTGGGTGAATTGCATTTAACTACAACCATTGACATGATCCATGTAGCAGGAAAGAAGGAAAATGAAAACACAGTCCTCACACCCATTTCGAAGCTAAAGGATTATATATTATGGAGACAAAAAGTATTCATTGAAAAATACGAGGGTGTCAAATCCAAAACCGAATCAGATCAATATTTGAGTATGGAAGCACAACTTGAAAATGGATTTCCTCTGGTGGCTATATTTAATTCCGACCTATTAAAATGGGACAGAAAACCTTCCCACCCCTGGATACTTGCCATAGAGTTTATATATGAAGGTATACACAACAATGGCATGCCCGATAAAGAAACCTATGAGGCTCTCCAAAAGATAGAGGACAACATTATGAGCGAATTGAAAGACGTTGATGGTTATCTGAATCTGGGAAGAGTGACTGCCGATGGTTCCCGTGAATTATATTTTGCCTGCCGTGACTTCAGACTTCCATCCAAAGTTATGCATCATGTACTCAAACAGGATTCCGATAACCTGGAAATACTTTGTGATATTTACAAAGACAAATACTGGCAAACCCTGAACCGATTTATGTAAGTGCTTCATGCATTCCATTATATATAGGTGCCTCCTCAATCATTGTCACGTAAATAAAATTGAAGTAATTCACTAAGGATTCACTTTCCAGATTTTTTCTGACATTTCCAGGTATGCAGGAAGAGCTGCCGAACCATACCAATTGTAGAGCTCTACGTCCAGTAAACCATTTTTTATGGCGGGATCGGTTTGCAAAATTTCCAATGCATCTTCCAGGGTTGCGATATTGTTGAGTATAAAAATACCCCGGTAGCTATTATCATTTTTTCCTATTGGGCCTGCAATAATTAGTTTTCCTTCATCGACTAATCTGTTAATATTTGCCATATGCCCTTTGAAACTACTGCTGATCAATGAAGGGTCAGCTGATTGGTTTTGTCCCGTTTTGAGAATGACCAGGATATAACCCTTCATCCCGTAATCGTCCCCACCAAATCGATCCGCCAATACAGGGTCAAAATTTGGATTGGAAATACTGCTGTCTCTTTCAACGGGTTGAATTGTTTGTTTTTCCATTTTATATGCAAATCCACGCTGCTTTCCATCCGAAACCTGCACATATATTTCTGTATCGTTGAGACGATGATAAACGATATTTTTGGGAAAGTCGTGATCCGGGTTTTCAAAGGTATAAACACTGTCTTTTTTTGACAACTTAAAATCTATGCCCTTTCCCTTATTCTGATTGAGAACAGTAGCGGTATAGAATACTTCATCTTCCTTCTGATACACCTTCAAATATTCGGAAACCACCATCTGACCGTCTTTCATTTTATAGGAAAATCCCTGCATGCTATGGTCGTTAAGAACGTCCCAATGTTCATATATTTCTTTGTTTTCCATTTTCCACGTTCCCTGTAGAAATATCGGAATTCCAGGTTGAGCGAAAACTCCCGATGTTATAAACAAAATAAAAAGAGTGATTGCGATTTTCATAAATCTTTGTTTTTTAATGACTATACTGATCTTTGGCGTTGGAACTGTTTTTCAAAAACACGGTCAAGTTAGGTAAAAATCTATTCTTTCTACTTGTCATAGGACAAGAAAATGAATTCCAAGTGATTTCATACATGTTGCCCAGATTCTTTTCAAAGCCATTTATAATTGTGCAAAAATAGCATTGTAAATCAATCATATAAATGGTATAGGGCGAAGTTAAGTACCCGAGTATTTCAGCTGGAGAGTAGTTAGAACAATCTATTTAAGAATGAGAGATTGATGAGATGATCATTTTCAAAGCTATTCCAAACGGCCGGTCATTGGGTATTAAAAACCATCCATTTCTATCATGCTTTCAAAATCTACATATAGTTGCAACATATCAATAGAGATGATACTTTTGTCTTTTACAACAAAGAGTTTATCGTCGATCAGCGCACTATTTCCATCAATATCCAGCTCAGCAATCAAGCGTTTTCTGTGATCTAAAATACATGTTTTATCCTTTGTTGATAAAAAATGCAGAAAAGGAATGGCCAACCTGGTAGTATATAAACTCTTAGGGTCTATTTCTTCTATAAAATAGTTTTCCTGGTTTATTGACACAATTACATTTTCAGAAGTATATATAAATAAATTTGAAGTGTCGGTCAATATAAGGGGTGTAAACACAGTATCTTGCCTGATAAATACGTGATGACTGACAAAGCCTAAAAATTTACCTGAAGGATCATCAACAAATTCCTTTTCATTAACTGGAACCCCTGAAGCTATGGAATAGGTCGTAATCCTTTCGCTGAATAACAGGTATAAACTGTCACCCATTACTTCAAAATCATTAACGGGATCTTTTTTTACCTGAATATAATTAAAGTACTTGCTCTTTCCTGTATCTTTATTGAATGCTGCAAAAAATGGTTTACCATGATGAATGCGAAAGAAATCTGCATGAGCATAGCCAAAGTTGACCATGTACACAAGGGAGTCATCCATAAATATTCTTGACTTACTTCCAAAATTGATCGGAATTGGATATGACCATAATACATTGCCATCTTTTTTGTCAATGGATACAATACTATCCCTTGAAGCAAAGAAATACCTTATTGAGTCCATAATAAGATTGGAAGTAATATCCCTTATCTTGTTAAAATCTGTACCAACCTGAAATGATCCGGGAGCTTTACCCAATAAGTACTCTACTATTCGATAATAATTATTGCTGAACGATTTCTTCTCCCCGGTTATAGCATCATAATCCCATCCGCTACCATCGTAAATATTAATTTCGTGCAATCCTGATGATACGATGAGATAAGTTGAGTCACTGGTAATAATCACATCATTCCACCCAAAATCATTCTTAATTTTTCGGGACCATAGAATTTGCCCATCAGAAAGATTATAGCCCTGTAAATTATTATGGGTAATTTTGAATTTATGCAATTCATATCCGATTCCAATATCGTTTACCGGATCTACTAAAGATACAATATTTTTAAATTCGATCCTGGGTTCACCATCGTTAATATCCAACATCATGCTTTTGCGTCTTTCTGTAAGAAAAATGGCGTTATCAAAATATTGGATATTTGTCTTTGAGTAATTTATCTTTTTGGACCACTTGATTAGGTTGTTGAATAGGTCAAATACTGCAATAGATCCTTTACTTTTAAGAGATGTCTTTTTCTTGTTCAATTCCCGCATTTGGACTGTGGCTAGTCCGGTAATTGTATCGATGTGACAATAATGTATTCTCTCAGGAAATGTATACTCTCGGGCCCGTATAGGAGATTGGGTAATCAAATTAGTCCCTATGATGCGATCCGTTACTTTGACTTTAATTTCAGGTTTTTGTGTATACATCTTGACCGGAAACACAAGGACAATGATATATAAATAGAATCTGATCATTTGGATGTGATTATATCAATACACTTGGTTTTAGGTTCGTGATATTAGAATAGATTAGGGTAAACCTGACTAAAGGGAAAAGCCTTTTCTGATCTAATTACATCTGTACAAAAATGAAAAATGTAAACTTAAAGGAGTACATATCATTAGGTTATCAAATACTTTTGATGTAACAGTCCTGTATATTATCAATCCAAATATAGTAAAAATGTATGGAATTTAACTACACAACTGAATTCTTATTGATGAAATTCAGGTTCCAAATTGTCAAATAAGTCTCTTATTTTAAATTGATTAACATAACGTTTGTATGCATTACTTTATCAAGCATAGCATTCTATAAGGGCATTTTCCATTTTCTAAATGTTCCCCTGGCGCTGAAAATTTCCAAATGAAGCTGTAAAATTCTTTCCCAAATGGCCCTGGAAAAATTTTCCCAAATGGCGCTGGAAATTTATTTCTAGCAAAAAAAAGCATTGTGCGAAGCACGCCATTATTGTAAAATCGTTTAACGTGATGTTTGTTTTTACTGCTTTATCAAGTTTGGTATTCTCAATATGGCGTTTTTCATTTTCTTTATGTTACATTGGTTTCCTATCAACAAGATTTTATAATTAGAAAATGAAAAACAAACTTTTTTGGCTGGAACCTGTTCGCCTCTGGCTGAATAAATTTCCAGCGCCACATGGACGAAGCACCACGTTTTGTAAAATGAAAATAAACCTTTACCTCTATCGCGAGATTCCAAATCATTTTCCGAATTCTATCGACATAAAAAAGGGCTTCCGGAGTGTATTCCAGGAAGCCCAACTACAGTGAGTACTATTCCGCCTTAGTACATAAATCCTTTTCTCAGAGGTTCTTTGGTGTCAAACAGGGGAGTTTCTAAAATTTTTTTTTTGACTTAAACTCCTTACCAAAGTCCTTGGTCATTTCAGTGAGTCTTTCTGACAATTCTGAAAGCTCGCTTTCTACCGTTCTCGCAATATTGTTCACGTTGACGGGTTCACCTCTCATTTCGAGTTTATCGCCTGCTGACTTTGCCTCAGGTACGATGATCCAGAGTATGATATAAGGTAATATACCAATTCCGCTGAAAGAGAGAACTACAAAAGCTATTCTGACCCAAACTGCATCATTGATGCCAAAGTAAGCTGCCAATCCGCCCGCTACTCCACCCAGTATCTTATCTTCCGGGTTTCTGAAGAGCTTTTTACCTGTGCGTACAGTGTGTCCATGATCTGTTCTTCTTCTTTGTCTCACAGGTTCTTCCCTGTCCATATCGATGGGATCAGCTCCAAAATCCTCTGGTTTTCCCAGGATTTTTATCACTTCATCCAAATTTTTCATATTGACAATGCCACTGCCTTTGACTCTGTCCTGAAACAGCTCTGCCATTCTCACTTCTATATCATACAGGATCTCTTCACATCCTTCGGAGTCAGAAAAGTGTCTTTTGATGGTTTTTAAATATTTTTGCAGATATGCATACGCATCTTCGTCAATGGTAAAAGGATATCCGCCCAAGTTGATATTTACTATTTTGTTCATTTCTCTTGTAATTTTTTAGTTGATTGATTAACTGCGTGATTTAATTGCTGCCAGGTTTCTACCAGACCAGCCAAAAACTCTTCGCCTTCTTTGGTCAATTGGTAGTACTTTCTTGGTGGACCCGATTTTGATTCCTTCCACCTGTATTGCAAAAGATTTGCATTCTTTAAACGATTGAGAAGGGGGTATAATGTGCCTTCTACTACGATCAATTCAGAAGCTTTTAATTTTTCTATAATGTCAGAAGGATAAGCCTCCTCGTCTGATATAATAGATAGTACACAAAGTTCCAAAATGCCCCTTCTCATCTGTGCTACAGTGTTTTCCAGTTTCATTGCATTATTTTTTTGTGGTTACTTTTCATTTCTCTATTCTTTACTTTATTTAATCTTATTGATCCTTATTTATCCGCGATCAACAATGCAAAGATAAGTGTTTATATAGTACTGTGCAACACATAGTACCATAATTTTACACAGTACTATATGAAATGGAAGTTGCGATCTATCAAAAGTGTTTTTTTATCGACGAATTTCAAAGCCAAATGGTTACATAAACAGTCAAAGATCTTCGAAGATTGAGGTTGGAAATATAAGATCAATAATATAAGATCAATACAGAGTCAATAACTTGAATATTTCCATGATTAAGGATAAATCCACGAAAGCGTCTACTTTTTGGCGGGGTGGTTTATTCAACCCCACTTGGGGTTGTTATCTGGTTTTCTCCCTACAATCGGTTTCACTCCCAATGCTTTGGGTGCTATTCATATTTAAGCCCTTCAGGCTTTTTGACTCAACCCATCAAAATTGCAAATTCTTTTAGATGCATTTATAAATAGCAACGGATTTTTATATTCATGCACTCAGGTTTATTACATTAAGCGGCTAAGAATTAATAAAACATGGAATAATCCCGGAGGGATTTAATATGAATAGCACTGCATGAAATGCAGTGTTTACATATACAGGGGTTAAACAACCCCAAATGGGGTTGAATAAAAGTTGCAGTGTAAATATCCGGATACATTAATAATACAGTAGAGCCACAAACAGGGTGTATTTCATTTTGACCTTCGCTCATTTAACCTTAGTAATTTTTTCATGGACTTCCCTGACCCTTATTTGAATATCGTTGAGTTTTTCTTCCAGCATATAGTGGAAGGTCGCGCGGGAGTCAGAGAATGAAAGATGGGCGTAGTACTGCCATATTTCAGCTATCTCTTCGTAAGGTATTTCGTACGGGAGGTAGATCTCGTTGTCCGATTGGAGGAAGAGCACTCGTTTTCCGGGTATATTTTTTACCCTTTTGTATACGAGGCCTTCATTTTTGCTAATGATGATATAGGTTTTATTGTCTTTGATATGGGAGAGCTGCTCTACATAGGTAGAGATGATGATGCTCCCGGGCTCTACAGGCAACATGGAATCACCGGTTATCTCAAATCCGCGGTAGGTGCCGTCAGGCATATTGGGGAAATAGATCTTGGGCAATTCCCTGATGTACTCCGGGTCGCTGAAGCTTTGCAGGTATCCCGCTTCTGCCCGGGAGTTGACCAGTTCAATATTGCCATTGTTATCCCTGTCGACGGATATAGCCAGCACCCTTAGGTCTTTATTTCTCAGGATTTCAAGATCCTGATGGCTGAGATCCGATCGGATCAGATCATCTACCGTTACATCGAAATACTCTGCAAGTTGAATGAGCATATTCAGATTGGGTTCGGTCTTGCCGCGTTCATAGTCGCCCAGCGTGGTGCGGGGCAAACCCATGGCATCTGCGAGGTCTTTCTGTGAAAGCTTATTTTTCTTGCGGAGGTAAATAAGATTTTTTGTGATCATGGTAAATTATTTTCTAAATCTCTATTGACAAAGATAAAAATAAATTTGATATTTGTCGGCTTTATCGCTTATATATAGACGAATTAAACGACATATTGTGATAAGGTGACTGCAAGATAAAAGTTTTGATGCGCCGTGATACATCATACAGATCGTTGTCAGGGCGTAAAAATATACAATCAATATGTTTGACAGAGCGGTATTGCATATGGATCTGGACTCCTTCTTTGTTTCGGTGGAGTGCCGGAAGAACAGCGATTTCAAAGGCAAGCCCTTACTCATTGGAGGTGCCGGAAGCCGGGGAGTGGTCGCATCGTGCAGTTATGAGGCCCGCCGGTTTGGAGTACATTCTGCCATGCCGATGAAAATGGCGCTAAGGCTCTGCCCCCAAGCCATTGTGCTGCGGGGCGACATGGACAGTTACACCCGGTATTCGCGTGAGGTGACGGATATTGTCGCCGAAGAAGCTCCCGTATTTGAAAAGTCATCTATTGATGAGTTTTACCTTGACCTGACGGGTATGGATCGGTATTTTGGCTGTTATAAATGGTCTTTGGAACTTCGGAATAAGATCATTAAAGAAACGGGGCTGCCCATTTCTTTTGGTTTGTCGGTCAATAAACTGGTATCGAAGGTGGGTACAGGAGAGGCCAAGCCCAATGGAACCAGAGAGGTCGGCCGCGGTACGGAAAAGGGATTTTTGGCTCCTCTCTCTGTGCAGAAAATTCCCGGAGTAGGTAAGGAGACCTATAAAAAGCTCAGCTTTATGGGCGTGCGTACCATCAGGATCCTCAGCGAAATTCCCCCTAAACTATTGGTGAGGGAATTTGGCGTTCATGGAAAGCAGCTATCAGAAAAAGCCAATGCCATCGACCTTTCACCGGTGGTGCCGTACACAGACCAAAAATCCATGTCCAAAGAGCAGACTTTTTCGGAAGACACGCTCGATTTGCAGATGATACAATCCCTCCTCCTCGACATGACGGATAAATTGTCATTCGAGCTGAGAAATACCGGAAAATTGACCTCCTGTGTTGCGGTCAAGATACGGTATGCCGACTTCAACACCTATACCCGTCAGAGGCGCATCGCATACACCGCCAATGACAATGTGTTGAATGAACATATAAAGGAGCTTTTTGATGTTCTTTACGAACGCCGGCAACTGATACGCCTGATTGGAGTAAAGTTTAGCGGCCTGGTGCAGGGCCATTACCAGATCAGCTTATTTGACGATACAGTTGAGCAGATCCGCCTTCTTCAGGAGATGGATCACATACGCAGGAGATGGGGACAGAATGCCATCGGAAGGGCTGCTTGTTTAGGAGTAAACACACGCGGGCATCGCACCTATGGTGATCCATCTGAAGAAAAGACATAACCTGTCACGTACGACCAGGATCAACCACCTGAAGTTTACCTGCCGAGCGAATGATGGCATATCCAATGATACTGGCCAGGATGGAAGCGATGAGAATACCCAGTTTAGCTTGTGTGACGTACCCTACACTGGTAAATGCCAGGCCGGCAATAAACAATGACATGGTAAATCCAATAGCAGAAAGAAATCCCACACCCCAAAGGTGGCGTGTCGTCATACCCCTGGGCAATGACACCCATTTGAAATGCAAGAGAACATATCCCGTACCGACCACTCCAATCAGTTTACCTACTATTAACCCGGCTACGACTCCCAGCACAACCGGGCTTTGTACCTGAGCCAACACATCTCCGGAAAGAGTCACTCCTGCATTACTGAACGCAAAAACGGGCATGATGATAAAGGCGACAATAGGGTGCATGCCGTATTCCAGCCGCTGTAGGGGAGTAAGTGCTTTTATAGAATTGTTGCGGATGGCCTCCAGGATATAGTACTGTTCTTTGGTAATGAGGGAAGAATCATTGGGTTTTGCTTTTTCGTAGTCAGATAATAAAATTTTCATGCGACCTACAAAAAACTGCTCGGAAATTTTGACATTGGCAGGAATGGTAAAAGCAGCTAAAACAGCAGCAATGGTAGCATGTACTCCCGACATCAGAAATGCCAGCCATAGACCACCGATACCTACTATACCATAAAATAATGTGCTTCTAACTCCCATGAAGTTGGCAGAGATCAGTATCACCATAAAAACAGCACCAGTTGCCAAACTACTAAAATTAATATCCGACGTATAAAACAGGGCTATAACCAATACGGCTCCCAGGTCATCTACAATAGCCAGGGCAGTGAGAAAGACTTTGAGCGTAAGTGGTACCTTATTGCCCAGGAGGTAGAGAACACCAAGGGCAAAAGCAATATCTGTCGCCATAGGAATTCCCCAGCCATTCGATGCTTCGCCTGCGGGATTGATCATAAAATAAATCAGTGCTGGAACAAGCATGCCTCCCAGGGCTGCGGCGATCGGAAGTATCGCATTTTTTGGACTACTGAGTTCACCGGCCATGATCTCCCGTTTCAATTCCAGTCCGACTACAAAGAAAAAAACAGCCATAAGTCCGTCGTTGATCCAGTAGTGAAGGCTTTTATTCACTGCAAAATCTCCAAACCCGATGTAAAATTTTTGCTCCCACAGTTCATGATAATGCCCGGCCCAGGGCGAATTGGAAAGTATCATTGCGAGTAAGGCCGACGAAAACAGTACAATACCACTCATCGTACTGTTGTTGATAAATTTTCTGATGGGTGCTATGATCCACTTATCTACGGGTTCTTCTTTCATTATTTAATTCGATTATGTCATTCAAGTGTTTTATTGCCACGCCTTTTTAAATATGATTAGCAACTCATGCACAAATCTAAAAAGAATGCCAATGAATGAAAAAAAATTCAACCCGGATTATGGAAAAATACACCTACCATGAAATTTTTAATAAGGTGTGTATAGTTGTATAGGAAAGAACTTACATGTTCAAAATTCAGCAATTCAGAGTGAGAACGATAATAAATGAATAATTATAACAATTAAATACTATTGTTTAGTTATAGGCATGATATTACCATCACCACTAAGTGATGATAAGTCGGTTTAAGGGATTTTAACGATTAGTTCACAT
>JBGTBR010000086.1:0-9449 GCA_041749255.1 Saprospiraceae bacterium | reverse complement strand
GTCGCCCCCAACCACCTTGCGGCTTACTGATGCTTCGCGGCGTTACCCGCGCACATAGGGGACTTGCACCCCCAAGTCAAGTCCGAAAACTTGTACCCCTCTGCGACCAAGGAGTATATTTGCCATTCGAGGCACACACATTCTGTTAACGCAATCGGAAACACAGGTTCCGTAGAGTGTCGTTCGATGTTGTTGCTTCTACACTTTGAGAGGGTGCATTTCCGACAGCGTTAACAGGTATCATTGGCAACGAGTATAAAAAAAATAGACGAGCAGACAGAAACTATATTGACAAAATTAAATTAAAAAAGAATTCACTTTATGACAAGACAGTGCAAATTTGATAGAACCGGAACGAATTGGAGCTCGGCGGAGTCAAATTTATTTTGTTTTTTTCCTCCCCCCGCAAAAGAAGATGGAACAACACTCACATTGCAGCACATCGCGTAAAAACGCATAAACCCACTTGCAAACCGACTTTTTGCGGGAAGAGCTGCGCTTTTGCAAGCGTACTTATGCAATAAAAATCATGAAAGACTATCTTTGTAAATTTAAGTAAATGAATTTATGAATAATAATAGATATAATTTAACGGTAATAGATTTTTTTTGTGGAGCAGGGGGTTTCTCTGAAGGTTTTCGTCAAGAGGGTTTCAAGATAGTCTGCGGAATAGATAGTTGGCAGCCAGCTATAGAGACATTTAATCATAATTTTTTTCTTAACTGCTCCCCAAAAAACATTCTCGATTTTGAAATATCAATTCGAGAAATTGAAAAATTGCCTGATACAGATATTATAATTGGAAGTCCTCCATGCGTAACATTTTCCAGTTCAAATAAATCCGGGAAAGCGGACAAATCTTTAGGCGTTAGATTGACAGAAGTTTTTCTTAGAATTGTAGCAGTTAAAAAACACCGGCCAAATTCAATTCTAAAAGCTTGGTTCATGGAAAATGTCACGAATTCCGTGAATTATCTGCACGATTATTACACTTTCAAAGATCTAAATTTATCTGAATGGGCAAGGAAGCACAAGTTAAGCCCTAATAAAAAGGCTATTATTTTAAAAAGTAATCAATATGAAATAAACTCTGCTGATTATGGTTCTGCTCAAAACAGAAAGAGAGTAATTTCGGGTGAATTTATCGATAAGGGCAAGTTATTAATACCATCACCAACTTATCAATCACCCGAAGCAAAAAAAATACTACCCTCGTATATTAATTTAGGTCTGGTAAAGAAATCATTACCAAGTCCTAATTCTGGAAAGTCCGATAATATTATTACTGATCCTTTATATTCCTCTGTTCATATTAACTCAAGTGAACTAACTGATCACTTTTATGATACGGGGTTGTATGAATGCGAATGGAAACAATCTAGATTCTTAAAGGTCAATCATCCTTATATGGGGAAAATGTCATTCCCTGAAAATGAACAAAAACCTAGCAGAACAATTACTGCAACAAAAATAGGCACATCAAGAGAAGGGATTATCTATAAGTCAGAGTATAATAGAATTGGAGACGGAGAATTTAGAACTCCAACAATTCGTGAATCTGCAAGCATCATGGGATTCCCAATCACTTACCAATTTTTAGGAAGCGAAGGAGTTAAGTGTAGGCTTATCGGCAATGCTGTTTGCCCATCAGTTAGCAGGGCATTTGCCAAGCTTGTCAGAGAAAATATTGGACTTAAAGCTATTAACACTCCAATCGTAACACTCAAACCAAAAATAAAAGGAGTTAATAATCTTAATACATTTTCTCCAAAAGTTTTTAAAAATCCACCAAGGCGTAATAAAGGTTCAAGATTTAGAAGACATCCATTCAAAGATGGTAACTTGACAGTAACTCTCTCAAATTATGATATAGAAAAAAATGAAAAAAGAATCTCAAAATGGATTACTTCTGTTCAATATGGAAATGGTGAAGGTTTTTCAATATATAAATATCCTAATAAATATTATATAAAGATTGAGCCCATTATAGAGGGGTTAAGGAATGGAAAAGAATTTCTCGAAATAATGAATAACGGATTTACAGAAAAAATTGGAGATAAAATAAGTCTTCAAGAAATGTATGAACTTCAAAAGCCGAAAGACGGGCTTTTGGGGCCAACTGAATTGATTGAAGAGGTCACAAGAATAATCGAGAAAATCGGATTGAAGCAAGAGATGTTCCTTCAAAGAGGAAAAAAAGTATTTAAAGGCAAGGAAGTTGTTCCTGTTAAGCAACTCTTCGCATTATATGCAATCAATAAAATTTCAACTATTGCAAGTGGGAATTAAATATGCCAGTAAGATTTCATCCAAATAATCCAATAGATGCTTTAGAAACCATAATCGTTAAGGATGATGGCTCACCTCTACGAGGTGAAATCGACATATACAGAAAACTTTGGAATGATTTAAGCAAAAGTAGTTTAGACTGGGATGTCTGGCACGATTTGAAATTACCTGAGCATTCAGATAATTTCAACTACTACAAAAAGACCAGTTCTCAAATAGATTTTCTGATTGTTTGCAAACAAGGTATTTTAGTTTTAGAAGTTAAAGGTGGTCCCATTTCTACGAAGGATAATACCTTTTTCTACGGAATAAACTTTGACACACCTATTAAGCAAAATCCTTTCAAGCAAGCAGAAGGATATAAATATACTTTGAAAAACAATATTCTTAATAATTTCAAAAAATGCTTTTTCTGCGAGGCAACTGCTTTTCCACACGTTGATTACCCATTTGAATCAAAGTTAATCGATAATAAACTACTGTGGACTTCCTTTCTTGCTAAAGATTATGAAGGGTCAATAGAAAAGTTTCTTTTGAATGTCTTTGAATACTCTAAAAGCAAACACCGAAAGCACTTTCGAAGTTATACAGAAGTTACTCCTAAGGAATATGTTGCAATCAAAAAAATACTAAGTCCAATTATTGGAGATAGAAGTAACTTAAATACAATAAATACGCTAGAGTGGCTTGGTATCCAGAACATTGAAATCCTAGATGGATTATATAAAAATCCAAGAATAATGATTGAAGGTCCGCCAGGAAGCGGGAAAACAACTATCGCAAGAGCATATATAGATAAACAACATAAAAAAAATGGTATTTATCTATGTTGGAACAATCTACTTATGCATTATAACCAATCTCTTTTAAGTGAGCGACAACTTTCTAGTAACATAGAAGTTACAACTTTTTTCAGGTTCTTTCAAAAACATAATCCATCATTAGACTTTAAAAACTTAACTTCATTAACTGAGGATCAGTTTTATGATTTGGTCAAAAACACCATTCTAAGACTTGAAACCGATGAAAATCTAAAGACTTATGATTTTATTGTAATTGATGAAGCACAAGATTTACTTGACAGAGGTTTGGATTTGTTTATTAATAAATTTTCGGGATTTAACGGACAAGGTTTAGTAAATGGAAACTCGCTGGTTTTATATGATATTGATCAAAGCTATATGGCAAGTAGAAGAAGTGTAGCAGAAATAGCTGACTTATTGACTGAATATTATTGTCATTTTAGAATTAATGAGGTTAAAAGAAGTGCGCAAAATCCTGATATTCGAAGATTATCAACAGTAATTTTAGAGAATCCCGAAATATTAGATACGGATGATTTTGAAATTAAATTTTCAAATATCTCAGTTAGGCGACACAAAACTTTGCAAGACGTAAAGTCACACATCGTAAAAAGCATATTAACACCAATTAGAGAAACTGACTCTTCATTAAAAGGACAAGATTGTGTTATTCTTATCGAATCGACATTTTTAAGAGGTGAATATAAAGGAAAGGAAGATTTACGTGAATTACTAATTATTAAGGACGTAGACGAATTATCAGAAATTAATGTTGGCGATACTTCAAACAAGCTGAGATATTCCTCAATACTAAAATTCAAGGGACTTGAAAAAAGTAATGTTTTTTTGGTGATTTCCAAGCCAACTAATATTAATAAATATGAAATATATGCGGGGATTACAAGAGCTATTTTGAATGTCGAAATTAATTTAGTTCAGTAATGAAGTTAATTAAGCAACATATTTTACCTCAATTGAATTCATTTACGAATGAAACACTAAGCTCCTTGAATCCCATAATCAGTGAAATACAGAATGTTTCTAAAACAGAGTTTGTTGAGATCATTGGCTATTTAGATCGTATACTTAATTTGTGCTTCATATCATCAGATGGCGGTTTTACAAGTTTGCACATACATATCGAAAACGATTTTGATGATGCTCAAAAGTTGCTTATAGTTGAATATTTAAGCATAAAATTATTTAAGTATTATTATACCGTTGACAATCAAAATAACGAAATTAATTTATCACTTATTAAATTCATAACACAATTAGAATTTAAAATTAGTAGTTTGGAAATGATGTGTCCAGATGGTGCAAGTGGTAAAAATGGTGGCAATAGAATTTGGAAAAACTGGGTAAAAGAAAAAAGAGAACACAGAACACTGTTGGAGTTTTATAAAGCGCTAAAAAAGGATTGCTTATTAAGACTAAAATCAATTATTAATGTACAGAAAAACTTTTACATTTCACTTGCTCAAAAGTTTGAATTTAGACCATACATCGTATTACTGAACAGTAGTAGAAAAAGTTATAGTCTATTAAATGCAACCAATACACTGAATAAAATTGATGAAATTGACAGCCAAATAATTGATGAGTTGGATTCAATAATACTCTTCGATTGCGAGAGGAAAAAATTAATGACTAATTTTTCATTCGAAGAAATAACTAAATGGAATGCGGACTATGGTACTAAGTTTACTAAGTACTTGATAATAACATTTGGTAAGGAATTTTCTTCCATAAATCACACAAGAAGTAAACTTGAGTTAATTAGAGAAAGATTTAAAATTCCAACCAATACTACTTACACGATTACTAAGTCAGAAGTAGATTTTCTGCTCAATAGAAAAGAGAGCGCACCACTATCTATTGAATTTGCTGGATACGAATCATCAATTTTTTGGGATACGTTTGTTTTGGAAACAAGCATTAGAGAATTATACGAATTGAGATCAAGAAAGATGATGAATGTTTATTCAATTTGTTATAACGATGAAATAAAAAACTATATTATTGATGATCTTTTTTCAAAAAATGATTCATCGGAGTTGATTTCCTCAAGTAGTAAAATGGCTATTCTCGAGTTAAGAGATGATGACACTCAAGTTTTAAAGGAAGCTCTTGTAAACACACTTGATGCAATAATGAGTTCAGGTATTAAGTCAAAAGTGGTTGATTCACTTTCATATAATACAACAATTGTTTTAGATAAATTGATTTTGAGTAATAATAATTTAATATCAAAGATTAGGATTTGCCTTGGTCTGACTAGGTCAAATAAATTTAAAATTTGGTCAGATACGTTAAATACAGGTTTAAAAGATCTTTTATTCCTCTCCTATCGAGACCAAGGTAGATACCCAAATTATTATTTTCCGAGTTTACTAGAACTTCCGTTAGATTCTGAATGTATTGCAAGAGCAATATTACCCAGCTTTCTATTTATGCCTTATTATAACTGGTCAAAATACAATCTTTATAAAGAGTATCATAAGCTTTTAACCCACTCAATCAGGGATAACCATTTCGAGTGGAAAAAACTCAAGAATAGAGTACAAGATCTTAAGCCTGAACAAAAGTTAAATATTGATTGGAATTTAGAAAACGAATATTCGAATTCAGAGCAAAGAGAAACTTACAAAGTAAAACTCATTAATCAAAAAGCTAAGACATATCATAGTTCAGATTTCATAATATTCAGTGAAATAAATTCTGAAAAACCTAGAATTGATCGCGTCAAGTGGTTTTATGAAAATATAGACATTGAAGATTCAAGGTTTAAAATTCAAAAACTTGATGAACTATTAGACGAGTTTAACCCAGCTGAGAGATTAATTGATACAACACAACAGGAGAATGAGTTAAGAGCTATCAGAAAAGAATTGGGACTTGAAAACGAGACTGCGGCTAGAATATGGAAAATACTTCTTAGAAAAAAAGCTGATAATGTTGGAGTTGATTCGCTTTATGAAGAGCTAAGAACATTATTTACAAATAATAATATTCCTCTAGTTAGAAAGAGTTATTTCATAGATTCCTGGTTAAATTTAGAAACTACTTCTTTAATGCCAAGAGGTAATAAAGTAGTTAGAGTCCTATTTGAATTCCTGAATCTCAATACTAGTTACAGACTTATTCTTTATAGCATGAAGAATGCGTCTATTAGCGGTAAAATTGAAGCGACAAAAAAATATAGCAGGCTATTGAAAGATTTATTTTATGATGGATGCTTTGATGAAGATGTTCCTTTAAAATCAATAATCGAAAGTAGAGTTGAATACTATCAAAATAATTATTCATTAGAAGAATTAGGAATAGATAATGAATCGGCATTGATTGGGCTTACTACATTAATTCAACTAATTCAACCTGAGTTGAGACTAACAGAACTTGAAACCATTGAAAGAATAAGCAATGAGTAAAATTATAGACAAAAGAGATTCGTTAGAGAGATTTATTCGAGAGCAGACATTGGGTCCAGGAATAAATGGATATCGATATGTAGATATTGAAAATGATGAACTCGTTAAAAAGACATTAGTTAAAGAGGAGCCGATAAACTATTTATCTGAAATTTTAGACATAGTACCCGCTGCAATATACAGTACAGGAATTTTATTCCCTGAAGACAAAAGTGGTACTTGCAAAGAAGGAGTTTCTCTAGATAATAATGAGCAAACAGATCAAAAGGATGAAGCTGATGAAAAAGACTCTCAAAATAGAAGCTCGGAAGACATAGAAGAGAACAATGCTATAGAATTGAATCAGATGTTTCCAAGAGCAATTGGCTTAACTTGTTGCTTAAATGATTTTTCTTTAAGTACAAAAAAAATTGAGTTCAAGGTTAACTTTCGCTACTATAAGAAACTTAAGCAAGACAAGGAAGGCAATTTCAATAAGAAATATGGACTACTATGTGAAGTAAGTCACGAAGAAATTCAGGAATTTATACTCAAGTATGATCTCAATTTTTTTCGAGTAAGAACAATCAACGAAAATCATTTTTTGTTATTGTCTAAATTATCAACAGAGAATATTACTCAGACAAAAACAAGAATTAGAGAAATACAAAAACAGATTGCTGAAACTCTTTTTGATTTAACTGCGTCTATTGCAGCAATACCCCAATTAGTGAAGGCCTCTTGCTACTTAAGTAATTTAAAGTCCTCTATTTACTACGAGCTAAAAAATAGCATCACGAATGATGAAATCAGAAGGAAACTTTATGAAGTAACACAAAAAATAGAACTAGCAGAAAGCATTACAGACCATTTCAGAAACTTGTTGGATGTCTTTTCAGGTGGGTATGGTTTGTGGCAGTCTACACCAGTGCAAAGAATTGTAATATTAGAAAATATAAACTTCTCAAAGGATCTTAGGAAAGTTTCATATTTACATAATAAGAGACTTGAGGAAGTCAATATTTCTGTGGTTAAAGAAGATGGTTCTACTTCTAATGGCTTAAAAGACATATTTCGATATGATTTAGATGACAAAAAGGAGGACTACGCTTCAATGTCTGCAAACATTCAATTAAGTAGAGATTCTAGAAAAAATAGTGATAAAGTATTTTTGAAAATACAGGTAATAAATACAAGTATTGCATTTGACGAGGCTAAACAGGACGACAATAGGTATTATTCAACTTTTAATGAGTTAGTAAATCAAAAGTCATTTTTCGGGGTTAACCTTTCTGTTAAATCTGACTATTTAGTACCATACAGCAATCACGAGTATTTCATAGGAAAAGATAATACATACTCCGAGGACACAACAACATCTTTCATTTATGATCAGTTTAAGGATTTTGCTATTGGTCATGGATGTTCAGTTAAGTGGAGCAAGCAAGTAGAAACACTAATGGTTGAAACAGAATATTTACCTAATTGTGATACTCCAGATATAGACCCTATTCCTAGAGATAAAAGCAGAAAGGCGATAATTGATGAGAAGGAAGGCTTCGTTTCTCCATTATTTTTAGAAAGTTCTAAGTCTCAAGAATTTAAATGGCTATCGGTTTTTTCGGACGCTACTGATGATGAAATTGTACTAGGACTCAATGAATTTGTGGACTCATATGGAAACTGGATTGAGCTAAAAAGACAGTATGAAAAATATCAGACTATTTATTCAGGCATTGCAAAACAAGAGTTAGACAAATGCGAGGGTGATTATTTGAGAATGAAAAAAAACATTAATGATTTTCTTTCAGGTAATAGCAATAAAGAAAAACTTGATTCATTTCGTTTGATGAATGCCGCTATGTTTATGCAGTTGTGGCATTCTATAAAAGTAAAGCAAGATGCAGTTAATTCATTCATCAATGATAAAGCATTTGAAGTATTCAATTTTAAATTTTATAAACTCATAGCAGACGATAAACTTTTTTCAAATACAGAATCTGCTGGCTGGAGAGCATTTCAGCTTGCCTTTATTTTGCTAAATCTCGATGGAATATTCAAACCCGAGGACGATGACAACTGGGATAAAAGAAATAATTGGGTTGATTTAGTTTGGTTTCCAACAGGTGGTGGTAAAACCGAAGCTTATTGTGATACTCCCCGATTCTCCGACCAATGGTTAAGTTAGGATTAAATGATAACTTAAACCATTGAACCGATGAGAATGAAGCGCAGAAAATTCGCCCCAAAGTTTAAGGCCCAAGTGGCCATTGAAGCCCTAAAAGAGCGTGAGAGCTTAGCGGACTTAGCTAAGCGCTACGAGCTGCATCCCAACCAGATCTCGGCCTGGAAGAAGGAGTTCCTGGAGAATGCGGAACTGGCCTTTGGAGGTTCATCCTCATCACCAGATAAGGGAGATTTAGAAGCAGAGCGGGACCAGCTATACCGAAAGATCGGGGAGTTGGAGATGCAACGCGACTTTCTAAAAAAAAACTTACAGAAGACCGGCCTGTAAAGGAGCGAAAGGATATGATGGCTTCATCAACTCCTTTGAGCATCCGCACACAAGCAGATTTACTCGAAGTCGACCGGAGCAGTTTTTACTACAAGCCCATCGGCGAAACAAGCGAGAACTTATCGCTTATGCGAACACTGGATGAGCTGTACTTGGATGACCCTACACTTGGAGTATTGGGCATGCAAGATGAGTTGAGTGACAAGGGATTGATTTACAATCCTAAGAGGATCAGGCGTTTAATGCGGAAAATGTGCCTAGAGGCTATTTATCCTAAGCGCAATCTGAGCCGCCTGGGTTTAGCCAAGTACATCCATCCGTATCTGTTGCGCAATCTGAAGATTACTAAGCCAAATCAAGTCTGGGCCATTGACATTACCTATGTCCCCATGAAGAACGGATTTATGTACCTTACTGCCATCATTGATGTCT
>JBGTBR010000085.1:0-12840 GCA_041749255.1 Saprospiraceae bacterium | reverse complement strand
TTAGGCTTTTGCCTAGAGTAAATGCGTCTTGTGTAATCATTTTCTTTAGAACTGAGTGATTACAGGTTGGCTTATAATGCTAATTTACGCATTTACTTTTTTTATAATATATTCCTCGCTTTTTTTTTACCGAACCATTGTATAAAGGATTTGAATAGAAAACCACAAGGACTTAGATTTATAGGTCTCCTAATTGAGGACGAATGATCACTTCTTCCATAACTGCGGAATCTCCCAGGTCAATGGCATTGTATATTACTTTAGCGATATCTTCAGATTGCATTAATCTGGATTCCGGCAGATCAACTCCTTCCCACGAGGCAGTCCATGTTGAACCCGGTAATATAGCTGTGACTTTAATCCCCTGATCTTTAAGTTCTGCCCTTAGGCATCGGGAAAAACCAAGCAATGCAAATTTAGAAATGGCATAAGATCCACCGTTAGGATATGCAGCTAAACTGGCGATAGAACACATATTTACAATATGGCCTTTTTTTCTTTTAAGCATACCTGGTAAAATAGCCCGCGTCAGATGATAAACACTATAGAGATTGGTCTCTATCATGTTTTCAAGAGCACCTTCTTCTTCGTTATGGATACTTCCCGGAATGAAAAGACCTGCATTATTAACAAGTATATCCACTTCACCCAATTTATTCTGTGCTTCTTCAGCATAATGTAAAAGACCACTTGTGTCCCTGACATCCACTGCATACGTGTGAACATTTATGTTGGGATATAGAGATTTTAATTCGTTATCCAAGTATACCAGGTCGGTCCTATTTCTGCTGCAAATTGAAAGATGTATCCCTTTAGATGCAAATAAAAGAGCGGTTGAGTATCCTATCCCTTTTGTTCCCCCCGTTATAATGGCATTCATTTTAATTAAATATTATTGTATTGAATAATAGAAAAAGTGAGCACAAATCCTGATAAAAATCAAGAGTTGATATGATTTTCAGCAATTCGTCCAAATTTTTGTTTTAAAGATGCAATTTAAACTAATTTTGCCTCATACATGTTTCCACGATTTATCCTTCAAAACCAAATAATATGGGATTGATAAAGAACACGCTTACTCATTTAGGAAAATTCATCTTGTGGAAGAAACAGATGATGACGAAACCGGAAAATTGGAATATGTACTACAAAGAGACGATACGTCAGATGTATGATATAGGAATTGGGTCTCTGGCAGTAGTTTTTTTGATTTCAATTTTTCTTGGTGCGGTGACTGCGGTGCAGTTTTCATATCAAATGGAAGGCACACTTGTTCCTTCTTATTATATTGGTTATATAGTTAGAGATATGACCATTATAGAATTGGCACCTACATTTACCTGTTTGGTCTTATCGGGAAAAGTGGGTTCTAATATGGCTGCCGAAATTGGTGGAATGAGACAGAAAGAACATATAGATGCAATGGAAATCATGGGAGTAAATACATCTGCCTATTTGGTTATGCCAAAAATTTTAGCCGCCATCATTATGATTCCTATTTTAGTTTGCGTTTCTGCTATGGTATCCATTATTGGTGCTTATTTAGCCAGTGTTCCGGCAGGACTTTTTAGCAGTGCTGATTTTGTAAAAGGACTCAGATCTTTCTTTGACCCACATAATATAAATTTACTCTTTGTAAAAGCATTTGTATTCTCGTACATCCTCACTTCGGTAAGTTGTTATCAGGGTTACTTTGTGAGAGGGGGTTCTATTGAACTTGGCAAAGCCAGTACCCGGGCAGTCGTAAACAGTTATATCCTGATACTGTTAGCTGATTATGTTATTGCTCTCGCCCTTACTTAAAATGGATGCATCATGATAAAAGCAGAAAAAATATTTAAATCTTTTGGTGACCTTGAAGTTTTGAAAGGCATCGATTTTGTTTTTGAACAAGGAAAAACAAACCTCATTATAGGAAAATCGGGTGCTGGTAAAACAGTACTGCTTAAGATTCTGGTTGGACTGTATCCTCCTACCAGTGGCAAGGTATGGTATGGAGATACTGATTTATTTAGCCTTCCAAAGGATAAATTGCGTGATATTCGAATGAGAGTTGGAATGCTTTTTCAAGGTAATGCACTTTTTGATTCTATGACGATAGAAGAGAATATCCGTTTTCCCATTGATATGTTTACCACAATGACATTGAAGGAAAAAAGAGCCATGGTCGATAAATGTCTCGAACGGGTAGAACTTGCAGGCATTAATAATAAGTACCCTTCGGAGATCAGTGGAGGTATGCAAAAACGAGTAGGTATCGCAAGAGCTATTGTATTTACGCCTGAGTTTTTATTTTGCGACGAACCCAATTCAGGCCTTGATCCTAAAACAGCCATTACCATTGACGAATTGATTACGAGCATTACCAAAGAATATAACATGACTACAATCATCAATACTCACGATATGAACTCTGTTATGGAGATCGGTGAAAAGATTTGTTTTCTTGAAAATGGGTTACTGGCATGGGAAGGAAAAAGTACTGAAGTTCTTACTAGCAAAAGTCAGGTTTTAGAGAATTTTATCTTCGCCAGCCCCTTCCTTCAGCGATTAAAATCATTTGCAGTAGATAAGACTGACGCTATAAACTAAAGGCATGGTTCATCCAACCATATGATGTAAAGACCTATTAAATAAGAACCTTTTTATTTTCGACAATGTGAACATAAATGTATAAAGAGGTTGCTATTGTCAATAATTTCAATATAAAAAACAGACCAATACAATGGAACTAACCAATAATAAAGTTGAATTAAAAATTTTGTCATTAGAGGACTATAGTCAATTAAAGTCAGTCATGATTGACTCCTACAGTTCGATGCCTGGATCATATTGGAGTAAAAAATTGGTAAAAAAGTTAATTGACATTTTCCCTGATGGCCAGATTGCGGTTTTCATTGGCGGTGAGCTGGCGGGCTGTGCTTTGTCTTTACTCGTAAATAAAGATATGGTTGATGAAGACCATACTTACAAGACCATTACGGGAAATTTTACTTTTAGCACCCACAAGAAAGATGGCGATATACTCTATGGCATTGACGTTTTTGTTGATCCCAGATTTAGAGGGATGCGACTAGGAAGAAGAATGTATGACTATAGAAAAGAGCTCTGTGAAAAAATAAATCTTAGAGGAATAGCATTTGGCGGTAGAATGCCAAATTATCATCTATATCAGGATAAATTGACTCCCAAAGAATATATTGACAAGGTTAAAAGAAAGGAAATCTACGATCCCATTTTGACCTTTCAACTTTCCAATGATTTTCACGCAGTTCGCACACTTCATAAATACCTGGAAGGAGACGATGCGTCTGCTGAGAATGCAGTTCTTTTTGAGTGGGATAATATATATTATTCCAAACCCAGATCTATTCCTAAAACCAATAAATCTGTAGTGAGATTGGGTTTGGTTCAATGGCAAATGCGCAATTATAAAAATATGGAAGAACTCCTAACGCAAGCTGAGTTTTTCCTTGACGCTGTATCTGCTTATCGATGTGACTTTGCACTATTTCCGGAATTTTTTAATGCTCCCCTGATGGCTGATTTCAACCATATGGATGCATCGGAAGCGATCCGGGAATTGGCAAAACACACATATAAAATTCGAGACGAATTCTCCTCTTTTGCCGTTTCGTACAACATCAATATTATCACTGGCAGTATGCCGGAACTAAACGAAGGGCTTTTATACAATACTGGATTTTTATGCCGTAGAGATGGCAGTGTAGACTCTTATAGAAAGATCCACATTACTCCCGATGAAACTAAGGTTTGGGGTATGGTTGGAGGAAACAGATTGCAAACCTATGAAACGGATTGTGGAAAAATTGGGATACTTATATGTTACGATGTTGAATTTCCAGAACTTTCCAGAATTTTAGCTATGGATGGTATGAATATTCTGTTTGTGCCTTTTCTGACCGATACACAAAACGGTTATTCAAGAGTGAGGTACTGTGCCAGAGCCAGAGCTATAGAAAACGAATGTTATGTAGCTATATCAGGATGCGTAGGCAATTTACCTAAAGTGCAAAATATGGATATCCAGTTCGCTCAATCAGTGGTGTTTACCCCATGTGATTTTGCATTTCCTACAAATGGTGTAAAATCTCAGGCCACTCCCAATACTGAAATGATACTTGTGAGTGATGTGGACCTGGATTTGTTGAAAGAGCTTCACAATTATGGCAGTGTACGCAATCTTAAAGACAGGCGAACAGATCTTTACGATATTGTGATCCATAAAAAATCAATGGCTTTGGCTACGAATAAAAAAAACAGAAACCATGTTTGATGTACTGGAAAAAATGGCCAATAATCCCAAAGCGGGACCAGAATACCTCATCAAACTTGTTCAAGAAATACGACCTGGCAGGTTTGAGAAAAAAGATATAGCTGTAAAAAAGTTTAAATCTCTGGTGTACACTCTGGAGAAAAACGAGCAATTAAAACTTGGATTCAAAGAATATTTGCAACATACCTTCAATGGTAAAAAGTTGACACCTGTTATAACAGAAACAGGAATTATAAAAGATTCAGGATTTATTGGTACACTTTTCACACGAATTTCACATAAAATACTACCAGATCAACCCACTGAAGACTCACTGGAATACCTTTTAAGCAACGCCTTTTACAGTAGCTCGGATATAGAATGGGTGGAGGCTATAGATAATAAGAACTGGATAGCATTGTTTGAAATCGTCGGCTTTATACCTTTTTCAGAAAGACCGAATAACGATCAATATATTGTACAGGTTCTAAACGCAATCCAGATCCTGGCTTTGAGGATTACTGGTATGGGTGTCAATCAGGATCTCCTGAGAATGGTGCCTATTTATGATAAAATGGATAGCCCATTTATATCTTTAATGAAAGAAATCGATTTGGTTCTTGAGAACCTGAAAGACACCGGATATGACAGGAGTAGTGAGAATCCTGATATAAGACAGATCTATGTCCTTATGAATCAATGTGTGGAATATGGTGATCAAATTATTAAGAATCGAGAAGTTTATGGTATTTCATTTAAAACAACTGTTAAAGTATCGCGATTAAAAGAAGAATTGAACAGACTGAAGATCACTTTAGATTTTATAGCGATAGATAAAGAAGGGGAAAGGTTTGACCAATTCATAACCTTTTTTAAACAGATTATTCAAATCAACTCCACAAAAAATAATCTTAAATATTTTCTATACTATTCTACAGGATTAATAGCCTATCAAATCACTCAGCACTCCGGTACTACGGGAGAAAAGTATATCACCCAATCCAAAAAGGACTACTATAAAATGCTATACTCCGCTGCGGGTGGTGGGGTCATAGTGGCCTTCTTGTGCCTTTTTAAAGTGCAGCTTTCATACTGGGATACTTCACCTTTTGGTCAGGCTTTTTTGTACAGCATGAATTATGCAATGGGATTTATCTTAATTTATTTATTAGGATTTACCCTGGCAACCAAGCAGCCTGCAATGACAGCAGCTACATTAGCTATATCAATAGACCCGAAGACCAATAAAACAGGAGACTATACGGTATTTGCAAAACTCTTTTCCAGGTTATTCAGGTCGCAATTTATAGCCTTTGTAGGAAATGTTATTATGGCCTTCCTGGTAGCTTTAGGATTGTGTTACCTGTATTTTTGGTATTACGGCATTAACCCTATACAGACCTATAAGGCCGAATCTTTGCTCATAGAACAAAATCCATTTTTGAGTTTAGCCGTTTTTCACGCTGCTATTGCAGGGTTTTATCTGTTTTTATCCGGGCTTATTTCCGGGTTTTATATCAATAGAAATATTCATAGCAGAATATCTTACCGCTTGAAAAAACATCCTGTACTCAGAGTCATTATGCCAAAGAGAATATTGAATTGGATGGGTAAAATATACGATAAGAATATTGGAGGGGTTTCGGGTAACTTTTGGTTTGGTGTTTTTCTGGGAAGTACTGGCGCCGTAGGTGCTTTTTTGGGGTTACCCCTGGATATCAGGCATATTACTTTTGTATCGGGAAATGTTGCCCTGGCCTTTTTTGGATTAGAATACCAGATTACAGTTTATGATGTGTTGATTTGCCTATTGGGTATAGGCTTGGTGGGATTTATGAATTTTCTAGTAAGCTTTACTCTCTCACTTTTGTTGGCTATGAGATCGAGACGTATTCATATCAGAGAACTTTGGCCTATAACGCAGTCAGTGATCCAGGAGTTTAATGCTAATAGAATAGCTTTCCTCTTTCCACCTAACGAAGTGGATAAAACACCATTTAAAGAAGAAAAGGGTTCTATTATTTAATGTGGCATTGGTTATACATAATTCGGCATGATTGTGCATTTTATATAGCTAAAAAAGGCTTCGCATTAAATTTAAAAATAAAAATGGTAAAAACTATTGGAAAATAATAAGCAGCATATGTTCAATAAAGAAGTATATCTTGAAAGAAGAAATCTCCTCAAAAAGGAATTGGGGAAAGGCAAAATATTTTTCCCTGGTAGCCAGACGAGCCCTATCAACTTTAAAGACAACTATTACCCTTTCCGGCAAGACAGTAATTTTTTGTATTTTTTTGGAATCAGATTACCAGGTCTTTTCGCTTTAATTGATATTGATAAGGATGAGGAAATTATTTTTGGCCAGGAATCTACAATGGATGATATAATCTGGACCGGACAGCAAAAAAAGTTGAGTGCTTTGGCTGATAGCGTGGGGATTACCAAAGTGTTACCTCTCATATCTATCAATAGCTATGTTGATAAGAATATCAGATTTCTTCCGCCTTACCGACCTGATCATGTTTTGCTTTTACATCAGTTCACTTCTCTCTCGATACAAGAGATAGAAAACAATAAAGATGTGGAACTCATATTGGCAGTAGCTAAACAGAGGTCTGTAAAGTCACAGCAAGAAATAGCCTTAATTAATAAGGCTGTGACTCTCACGCATCAAATGCACAGAGAAGTAATTCTTGCAGCAAAACCGGGCATGAAGGAATCCGAACTCGTGGGTATAGCTCAAAAATACGCCTGGCAAGTAGAATGTCGTTTTGCCTTTAGCCCAATAATGACTATTCAGGGAAATGTTCTGCATAATCATCAATATCACCATACCATACAAAATGACCAAATGGTATTGTTTGATGGAGGATTGGAAATTCCAGAAGGATATTGTGGAGATATAACCAGGACGTTCCCTGCCGGGAAAAACTTTAATTCGGCTCAGGCTGATATATACGATGTTGTGCATAATGCTGTGGAAGTGGCCAATAAAAACCTGAGACCGGGCATAAAGTTTATAGAAATCCATCGTCTTACATGTATAGAATTAGTTGCCGGGCTTATACAATTGGGAATATTCAAAGGAGATCCTGAAGAACTCGTTGAAAACGATGTTCATACACTGCTTTATCAATGCGGTACCGGCCATTTTATAGGGCTTGATGTTCATGATATGGAAAGTTTTGGCGAAGAATGGATAGGGTATGACGATTCGGTCAGCAAAAAAACCACTTTCGGATGGAAATCGCTACGGTTAGGCAAGGCATTGCAACCCGGAAATGTATTAACCGTAGAACCTGGGATCTATTTTATTCCTGAATGGATAGACACTAATAAGAAAAATGGTCATTTCTCAGATTTTGTAAATTATGAAAACCTTGAAAGATACAGGTATTTTGGCGGCATCAGGATTGAAAATAACTATTATATCACCGAAAATGGTGCTGAAATACTGGGAGACCCTCTACCCGTTTTGAGAAAGGAAGTGGAGGGGCTCAGGCATTTGGTTGCACCACCCGAGAACCCTGTATTTCAATCCTGAGAAATAATATGAATGAATTTAATTCTTTTGAGTTCATCGTTCAAAAAACAAAAAAAACATGATGATCTATTTTATAGATCTTGCAGGCACTCTGGTGTTTGCCATAAGTGGGGTATTGGCAGCCAGTGAAAAGAGATTTGATATTTTTGGCGCTGCGATTTTAGGTTTAGTTACGGCGGTTGGTGGAGGTACATTGCGGGATGTTTTGATAGGTAGTACTCCCGTAGGATGGATGCGTGATGTCAATTATTTTTTGATAATATTACTGGGTGTATGTCTTAGTCTTTTGTTTAAAAAATATATACTACAGCTCAGAAAAACAATGTTTCTTTTTGACACCATCGGAATTGGATTATTTACCATACTGGGTATCCAAAAAACTTTAATGCTTGAATTATCACCGTTGATAGCAATTCTCATGGGTACTGTTTCTGCAGTTTTTGGTGGAGTGTTAAGGGATGTGTTGTCCAATGAGGTTCCTCTGATATTTAGAAAGGAAATCTATGCAACGGCATGTCTTACAGGTGGTTCAATTTTTGTCATCCTTTCTCAGTTTTCTACCATGACAGACTTGAATATGTTACTTTCCATTATTTCTGTTATATCCATCAGAATATTGGCTGTGAAACACAAGTGGTCGCTCCCACCGATTCAATAAAATTGAAAATGATGGAAATTTCAAAATTATTGTGCTTACATTAGCAGTCAAATTTTTGTGATACTGCACCTATTTTATCAACAGTAGCTCTGGATTCTTTCAAAAAGAAGCATAATCCGGTCATAAAATCAGATAATATTTTAAATCAAAGCCTCTTAGATGGGTATTTACTAAAATTGTAATTATGACAAGAAATGAAGCAAGAGAATTGCTTTTCTCATTGACAGAAACTCCGTCCCTGAGAAGACATGCCCGTACAGTCGAATTGGTAATGGAAGCCCTGGCTGGACATTTTGGTGAAAACATGGACACATTTGCTATCACAGGCCTGCTTCACGATGCTGATTATGAGAAGTATCCCGAGAAACATCCGCAAATCATTGTTCAAAAACTCAAGGATTTGGGAGAAAATGAAATCGCACACTCCATTGCTGGTCACTATACCCATTGGGGTGTACCCAGAATTACAATGATGGATAAATGCATTGTTGCGGCTGATGAAATAACTGGTTTTATCGTGGCTTCTGCTTTAATCAGACCAGAAAAATTAAATGGCCTTACATCCAAATCAGTTTTAAAAAAATTTAAAACCAAATCCTTTGCTGCTACTGTAGACAGAGAGGAATGTATTCGCGGTGCAGAACTCATCGGTTGGAACCTGAAAGAGCTTATCGATTTTATTATTCCTGTATTGCAAAGACATGCTGAAGAGCTGGAGTTAAGTTGATGTCGTGTGATCTGTTTTGAAGTAAATCTTATCAACCCTTTCATTTTATTCTTTCATTGACATTGTACTCTATATATTATAATGTATAGAGAAAACGGCATTTCTGCCAGGAGCAGAAATACCTGATCCAAATGGCCTGTATCTCCTGTCGGTTATATTTTCTAAAGCACCAGTTAGTAATATCGACTTTGATAATGAATATTTTACATGGCAATGCATGGCATACCAGGAAGGGGAGAAGAGCATGTTGTTTTCGTCCCGTGCGTAAATTGCGGGTTTACTCAATTCTGTAATGGGCATCTGATCGGCATTGATCTTTCCATTGTATTCCACACCTACATTAACATGTAATTTTGAATTTTTATATTGTATCTGGGTTTGTCCAAATAGGGGAGGGGCGTGCCTGAGAGGACTCGTTCTTCCATCATCGAGTTCTTCTCTTCCAAAATTATAATTAAAAACTGATCTCATTGAGAAGGCAGGTGTCATATTCCAGTTGAAGCCTAACTGAAAACCTGTGTTATAAACGTTTGAAGCATTTTGTACAGCCTGAACTCTGCTCAGCATTCCATCATATAAGATACTATCCAAACCATTGAACCGAAAATCCCTTCTGACAAGGGCATCTTTTAACCATATGTAATACACAGATGCATTTATTTCCCATTTTTCAATAGTTTTTTTTATATTCCATTCAGCGTTATAAGCGACTTCTGGTCGCAATTCAGGATTGGGAACCACTACTGCACCAGGCTCAGAATCAAATATTTTTCCCACATCATCTACATTAGGCGCACGAAACCCCGTAGCGAGATTTATTCCCATCGTCCATGATTGGCTGGGTTGATATATAAGCCCTAATGAACCTGTTAATGCTCCATTTTTCAGACTGGCATTGTCAAAAGGTAAAGGAAAAAATACGTCTTCAAACCTCGATTCCATCCATATATAGTTATATCTTATTCCGGGTTGAAAAGAAAGTTTATCGGAAAATTTGTGTTGATACGTAAGATAACTGGAGAGGGCCTGCCATTCACTGTCAGGATATCTTCTCGAAGTGAGCCCCGTTTCTCCGGTTCTTATATTTTTCATTTCTCCTAAAGATAATACGCGGTTGTGGATAAATTCAATTCCATAATAAAGTTGTCCTATATTTCCAAGTTCCTTTTTGGCATCGGCATTGAAAGAAAGGACATCGACAGATTCCTGTCTTGCAATCCTGCTGTCCCTGTTAAAATTTCGTGTCCTTCTGCTTTCTTCAAAACGTTGATAGGCTCCATGTATAGTAAGACCATCAAACCATTTTTGAGGCTTTAACAATGCCATTTTAAGATGATGCATTTGCCACTTTTGAGGACCGTAATGCCATTCAGCAAACCTTGGGAAACCTGCATCAGTCAATTCTATCAGTCTGTCATATCTAGGTATATCGCTCGTTTCAGAATGATGAAATGCGTAATTAACTTCGGTATGGATAGAGGGTTTCCAACGTAGTTTTTGCATTATATTAATCTGATCATATCCAGTAGGGATTTGTATTTTCATTTGATCATTTTGGATCATACGATCAGCTCCTTCTTCTCTTATTACAAAAAAAGTGTTGAGAAAATCATCTGGACCATATGCGCCCATAGTCAAATCACCAAATTGAACTCTTGAAACACTTCCTAGGTAGGCCCATTTTTTACCACCTGTTTTGATATGAATATGTCCGGTTCTTTCATTATTAGCCGTGGAATGTCGCAATAAAACTTTTCCTCCAATCTTCGGCTTTTCATCATTTTTGGTGAATTCCGGATTGGTTGTGAGAAATCCCATTACACCTCCTATCGCATCACTTCCATAAATAATCGATCCCGGTCCGTATATGACCTCAGTTCTTTCTACCATAAGAGGATCCAGTGAAATGACATTTTGGAGATTTCCACTCCTAAATATGGCATTATTCATTCTTATGCCATCCACAGCGATCAATACTCGATTGGCTGCAAAGCCCCTGATCATTGGGCTTCCTCCTCCCATCTGGCTTTTTTGAATAAACACATGACCTGCTGAAATCAGAAGATCGGCAGCGGTTTGTGGATTTTTTAATTCTGTTTCTGCCTTTGATACTATAGATGTGCTTACTGCCAGATCTCGTTTTTGCTGACTCCATTTTCCTGCTGACACTACTACCTGTTCCAGCATGTATTCTGACATTTGCATAGGAATAGCAATGGTGTCATATATTTCATTATTCAGTAAATAGTTGATCTGCTTATATCCAATAGCAGTAATTACGATCTCGCTTACATCAGAAATATCAATAAAATCCGTATATCCGTTAAGATCAGTTATGGTCAGGAAGTTTATTGGTTTAAGTTGAATGTTAGCACCCGGGATACCGATACCTGTGTCGTAATCAGTAACATGAATTACCTGACTATTTAAACTAACTGCGAATAAAGCAATAAAGAGAAATGATATACAATGAATGTATAGATTAAAACCAAAACCTTGTCTTAGATTATGAATTCTATCGAAAACGTTGAGTTCAAGAGTATACTTTAAAAAGATTGCATTCTTCATTGATTAATACAGTCGGAGTTCATTTTTGATCGATATATAAATGCATGGAAATCTAAATCTGATTTCTTCGCTTTTGTTTTAGAAATATAATTCTATTTGTAAGATGATGTTATTTTAAGGTACTGTGTCGGTTAACCCTTCGGCAGGTCGAAAAGTCTGAAGGTCGGATAGTCGAAAAGTCGAAGGTCGGAAAGTCGGAAAGTCGAAGGTCGGAACAGTGAACAGTAAACAATTTAAAGTGAAAGAGAAGGCGAAAACCTCAACCTCAACCTTAACCTCAACACTAATCTAATTTAAAGTTAATTATAAAGTTATTCGCAGATTCTCTGCAATTCTCAAGTTTGACTTTATATTTCTTTGATAGAAAAAGGATTAATTGCATTTTATCTTCTACTTCTTTTTCAATTCCATGACCTAATTTGTTCAGTATTTCAAATTGAATTGGAATACAATCTTCATCATATGTTAATTTTATTTCAATCTTTCCTTCTATTTCATTTTCACGTGCCATTGCAGGATAATTAAAATGGACGAGCAATTGAGTTTGTAATTCTTGATTATTAAGGACATCAAATCTTTTAATGATTTGTCCCTTTTCCAGATATGAGTATTTAATTTCTCTTAGAAGTATTTCATCCCATATTTGATCTTTTGTTATTCGTTGGTTGTGATCGAAAAAATCTATTTTCTTTAGTGTTCCGGTTATTTGTTCATATACAATATAGTCTATTTTACCATCTCTTGTGTTTTTTATAGTTTGCTCAAATAATGTTTTATCATAGAAATTGATGCTGTCCAGTTCTAATGACTGAGACATTATTTGGTTGCAAGCGGCAATGATAAAAATATGCATTATGAACATGAGCAGGATGTTTTATTATTTATGATGCATTTCAAATTCGAAGTGGTGTTTAGTATTTTAACTATGAGTCCACTCCGAAAAGTTAAAAGAACAAATATGATAAAATTTTGATATATAATGAGTATCTTGGGGAAGATTCAAAAAGCATAAGGTATGTTAAAAAAGTCATCAGAAACAGCACAGTTAGATATCTTTACTTCAC
>JBGTBR010000084.1:0-13350 GCA_041749255.1 Saprospiraceae bacterium | reverse complement strand
TTGAGTCCACTCCGAAAAGTTAAAAGAACAAATATGATAAAATTTTGATATATAATGAGTATCTTGGGGAAGATTCAAAAAGCATAAGGTATGTTAAAAAAGTCATCAGAAACAGCACAGTTAGATATCTTTACTTCACCAAATTCTTTGTTTAAAGGCAAGGTGCTCAATCAGTACGAGAGTGAGCTAGGGTGGCATAATGTTTTTCGTAATAATGTCACAATGCGCATTGATGAGACTATATTTAGTCCTTTATTCAGTAAAGATCAGGGAAGACCAAATGCTTCGATTCGAGTATTGATTGCTATGATGATTTTGAAAGAGGCAGAATGTTTGAGTGACCAGAAGATATTTGAAAATTGTCGATATAATATGTTGTATCGCAGTGCATTAGGATTGCACAACGTTGATGACGTATTACCAACAGAGTCCACATATTATTTATTTCGAAATAAAATAGTAGCCTATGAGAGGGAATACAAAGAGAATCTGTTTTCAACAGTTTATCATCAAATAACCAAAGGTCAATGTATTGAATATGAGGTAAGTGGACGCCGTGTGAGAATGGATAGCAAGTTAATGGGCAGTAATATTGCCTGGATGAGCCGTTACGAACTGATACACAAGACATTGCATATCTTTTACAATGACATAATGCCTGGCACTGAACTTCTGCCATCGATACAGTCCAGACTTGAAGAATTGCTAAGAATGGATGGAAATAAAGTGGTTTATACGCATACAGGTACTGAAGTTAAAAATCGCTTAATAGAACTTGGAACATTGATAAGTCAGGTTTTACAACTTCAACAATACTCGCACCTTGAATCATACCAAACGCTCAAACGAGTATTTGAAGAACAGTACAAAATTAATGAAGATAAAATAGTAGTAGCCAGAGACAAAGAAGAAATATCGGCACAATCTGTTCAATCTCCGTATGATACAGACTGTACGTATCGTAATAAAGGCGGAAACGACGGACAAAAGAAACAAGAGATAAAAGGATACAGCGTAAACGTAACAGAAAGTTGTGATGAACAAGGACTGAATCTAATCACAAATGTCAATGTACAAAAGGCAAGTACACCAGATGTAGATTTTTTGAAAGATGATTTAGAGAGCTCACAAGAAGTGTTGGTGGAAAAAATAGAATCCGTCCATGCTGACGGAGCCTATAATAGCACTGATAATCAATTGTATTGCAAGCACAACGATATAGAAATGCATTTACACGCTATACAAGGAGCCAAAGGTCGTTATCAATTAGAAATGGGAGATAACAATACGCTTGAAGTATTCGATACAGTTACCAACACGTCAA
Source organism: Saprospiraceae bacterium (assembly GCA_041749255.1). Classification (GTDB taxonomy): domain Bacteria; phylum Bacteroidota; class Bacteroidia; order Chitinophagales; family Saprospiraceae; genus JABDLO01. Next base: position 12,026 of record JBGTBR010000084.1, on the reverse strand, counting down.
TAGCTAATACTCAGATAGTCAATAAAAAAGGAATTATCAAGTGGCGAATAAAGGAAGGAAAATCTTACAGATACATAACGCAAAAAGAAATTGACACATATACACTTCGTAAAAAAATAGAAAAAACGCCCATAGAAATTTTGCAAAAAAGGAATAATGTAGAAGCAACGATATTTCAAGTTGGATATCACTACACAAACACAAAAAGCAGGTATAGGGGACAAACAAAGCATCAAATGTGGGCCAATATGAGATGTTTGTGGGTGAACTTTGTGCGGATATTAAAATTCACGCTAAAGTCTGACTCTAAACCTGGTTTTTTTGGCCAAAACCTTGTCAATAGACTACAGATACAACGGTTGATAACAACAATATTCACTTTTATAACCTGGGACTCAAATATTTTTCAAAAATCCACCCGAAATCAATTTAAATGGGCTTAATAAAAAATGGGCTTTTCAGAGTGGACTCAATGGTTAAAAAAATATTGCATCTTCAGTTTCAACCATCATAAGCAGCATCACCGCACGACTGGCGGGGGATAAGGTTTTGGTGAGGGAGGTATTTCATATCCCTATCCCGTATTCACAGATGTCTTATTATTTCTCCTGTTATTTTTATTGTGCTCGCTGCACAGCGAATTATTTTAACCCTGGACACAGGATTTTCATATCAGAATGAGGACTTATAAAGCCCCGATATTAATTTAAATGAAATTTGCAATGCAATGTATTAACCTACAAAATTCATGAGAGATTCGTCGTAAATTTTGCGGATTAAAATCCCCTATGACTGTAAATTTAAATGGAATGGTATAAAAATGCAAATTCAAAACAAAATAATTCAAAATTTTAACATTTGCAGGGTGGGATCATATCCGGGTTGTGGGTAGAGGTATTATCATGGTCATAAGAATTATAATGGGCATGGCAGAACAATATGATATGGGTTCGAAGTTACAAACTTCGAACATCAGGGGTATTATCAAGGTCACAAAAAGTGAAGAATTGAAAAAAAGTTTATCTTACTACTTTTATTACGATGAATTATAAGCAGAAAAAGCAGGTCATTTGTGCTATCACAGGGGACAGTATCAACAGATCAGATGCTGTTGAAGTAGGTTTGTTTTTCGAAGATGGAAGTAACCAAGGCTTGTTTATCAGTAAAGAAAGATTAAATGAATTACTTTATGAATCTATTCCACGACATCCAGATTTAATGACAAAAGATAATATTGGGCTTGGCAGAACAATATGATATGGGTTCGAAGTTACAAACTTCGAACATCAGGATTTTCAGGTGGCCTGAGTCTGCCTAACGATTTATTAGATATTCTGAGCATTGAGTAATTCCTTGTTTTATTAGGGTAACATTCCAATTGATCAGCAGCCTCATCATACTCCGTGATCCCTTTGCGATATACTTTGAGCTCTCTGCGGTTAATACTTTTGCTATAATGCATAGCGTTGGGATTGTTTGTTGCCGGAAGAATGAATGAAATTGAACAATTATCTTAGGTATGGAAGAACAATATGATATGGGTTCGAAGTTACAAACTTCGAACATCAGGGAATAATGACATAACATATATATTGGCCATCTAGATAAAAATATTGATTATGAATATATACACAATTGATATTAAAAATGAAACTCAGTGGATGTTTTTGTTAGAATATTTTGGTTCAAAAGCTGATAAAACTGTCTTTAACATAAACTATAAAACTCAAAAAACAAATCAATTCTTAGAGGAATATAAAGAGGAATTTATTGGTCAGTTTAAAGGGGAAAAATTCTATGAAACTTCAGGTTCTATTCAGTTTGTTTTATCAAACAGACTATACAAGTTTATTAAATCCCGAAGTAAAAATTTCTTGAAGACTTTTCATTTAACAGATATTTCATTTTTAATTAGAGAAGTTGAAATTTTTGCATCTATTTCGCACGAAGATCTTGCTTTAATAAAAATTGAGCCTGGAGAAATTCAGAATTTCATTAAAATGGACTTTCTACTACATGATGTAAATATCGAATGAAAGGAATTAAAATTTATAATTTAGAAAGATATTTACCATCCATGTTTTATAAGGGTTACATTCCAATTGATAAACATCCCCATCATTCTCCGTGATCTCTGCGATATACTTTGAGCTCTCTGCGGTTAAACCTTTTGCTATAATGCACACCATTCTTGATTCTCTGATACCTTAAAACAAAACATTTAAAATAAATTTTACTGCAAAGGTCGCTGGCAATCCATTACACTTTTCGAATTTTTACCAATTGTTCATAAATTAATTCTTCAGTGAGTTCCCAGGAATAAAAAGCAACTCTTCTCCGGCCTTCTGCAATACAATTATTCCTTACTTCCATGTCTGTTACCATTTTTTTCATGGCTTCTCCTATCCCAACAGGGTCTTCGGGATTGACTAAAAAGGCTGCTTTGCCGGCAATTTCGGGCATAGAGCTCACTGAAGACGTGATAACGGGCACATCACAACTCATCGCTTCCAACAATGGAATGCCAAATCCTTCCAGCAGACTGACATAAACAAGAGCTTCGGCAGATCCCAGTAACTCATACGGCTCTTGTATATGCCCTGTAAAGACAATATCCTCATTATAAGGCGATCGATCGTATTCCTCTCTTATTTGATGGTACTTCCATGCCAGTCTTCCCACCAACAAAAGTTTGTATTGCAATGCTGGATTATCGCGCCGGAAGTGATTGAAAGCAAGAATTAAATTAGAAATATTTTTTCTGGGATGAATAGCTCCCAGGTAAATAAAATAGGGCATGCCATTTGTCCATTGCTCTTTTACCACACTTTTAGCGTTTTCATCCATTGGGCTGTATCCGGGAGTAGGGGCATTGCCGGCAACAAATATTTTGGATTCATCGAAAGTAAAACGCTTGATCAGATCCTCTTTTGTTGTTTGGGAAACACAGCCAATGGATTCTGCTTTTTCTACAAATTTCGGCACAAAATACTCCAGGTATTTACGGTGACTATAACTCATATGACTGGGAAAATGCAGGTAGGCTACATCGTGCACATACAACAGAACCGGCACTTGTGATGACAGGGAACAATAACTCTCAGGCGAAAAAAACACATCGATGTCATATTTCTCCAAGGCTTTTGGCAGGCTTTTTTCAAACCACCAATACCACAATAGGGGATGTCTCGATTGTGGGGAAACGATGACCGGAGTTACATGGTCTCCATATACATACCTGTCATCGTAAGGCCGGTCAAAAAAAAAGTAAAAACGGTCATTCGGATGATTTTGAACCATCCGTCTCATCACTTCATGGGTAAACCTGCCGATTCCCTCCAAAAAATGTGGAAGTAGTAGTCTTGTGTTGACACCGATATTCATGTGTTTACCTTTTTAACAAAGATGTCAAAAATGCTGAATTCCATTTATTTTAAAGCCCGGACACACATCTGACCCATGAGTGGAACAGGCATGTTATCACTTTCAATTGATCTCAAAGATAGAAAAGCTTTGAATCAGTTAATCAATATGGACGAACATACCCCCTAAAAGTTCGTTGTCTTTCAGTATTCCACGCCCTGAATTACAACTTTCTTAATGTGTGAATCCCTGCCTATTCAAGTTGGTGCTGAAATGTTGGGCTAAAGCCCGTTTCAATTTATTCTTAATACAACCCCGGGCTAAAGCCCGTGGCTATTGATATGTACCCTCTATACTTCCTAAACTTTCTAAACACATCAACGACTCAACAAATCAACGATTCAACAAATCATAAAGGGCAATGTCAGGCTGAGCGGAGTCGAAGCCCTAAACTCTCTAAAATAATGCTTAAATTCGACCATAATCAATACATTAAGATTATCTTTGCGCCCTTGAAATCAAAGGCATTGCGGAAAAAGGGAGGAGTGAAGTAACTACATGCGGCTCATAAAAAACATTCTAATCATAAATATTTATTAAAAATGACAAAGAAAATAGGAATTCTTTTTGGCAAGGAAAATACATTTCCATATGCATTTATAGAAAGGGTCAATTCAAAAAATGTAAAAGGCATCACTGCCGAAGTTTTAAAAGTGGAAGAAGTGATACAGGGAAAAGCGACAGATTACGCTGTGATCATCGACCGAATTTCACAGGATGTTCCTTTTTACCGTGCTTATTTGAAAAGTGCGGCTATTAAAGGCGCCCATGTCATCAACAATCCATTCTGGTGGAGTGCCGATGAAAAGTTTTTTAACAATTGTCTGGCAGAAGAAGTAGGAGTTCCGGTTCCCAAAACCATATTGCTCCCCAGTAAAGATATGCCGGAGGACACTACTGCCGAATCATTCAGAAATTTAAAGTTTCCCATGGATTGGGAAATGATAGTCGAACATCTGGGAGGTTTTCCGGTATATATGAAACCTCATTCCGGTGGTGGGTGGAAGAGTGTTTATAAGGTGAGCAACATGCAGGAACTGTTTAAAGCATATCACGAAACGGGTAGACTTGTCATGATGATACAGGAAGAAATTGAGTTTGATGCTTATTTCCGATGTTATTATTTGGGAGGTAATGTACACATCATGCCTTATGAACCCAGAAATCCACATCATCTCAGATACTTGAGAGAACCAGTGGTAACCGATGAAAAGAAACTAGATCAAATAAATTCATTGGTGATCAAACTCAATGAAGCTTTGGGATACGATTTTAATACAGTAGAATTTGCCATTCGCGATGGTATTCCTTACGCTATTGATTTTTGCAATCCGGCTCCGGATGCGGATATTCACTCTGTCGGAGAATCCAATTTTGAGTGGGTAGTAGAAAATGCTGCCGAGATGGCTATAGCATATGCAAAAAAACATAAGGAAAATGGGATCAATCTTACCTGGGGTTCGTTTATAAAAAATGGTGCAAAAGGTAAATTACCAGGATAACATAGATAAAAAAGAAGTGATCAGACTGGCAGTGTTGGATATGTATGACGGGACACCCAATTTGGGAATGAGAAATCTCATGGAGATACTCATTGTATTTCCCGACATTCAGGTTGATTCTTTTGATGTACGTCGATCATGCGAGGTGCCTGATCTGGATTACGATATTTACATATCTACAGGCGGTCCCGGAAGTCCATTAAAAGGTGATGGGGATTGGGAGATGCCTTATTATGATCTCATCGACAAAATTTGGGATCATAACCAAAAGTCAAATGATAAAAAATTTGTGTTGTTTATTTGCCATTCATTTCAAATGATATGTCTGCATCTGGCCATAGGTGATATTGTTCGCAGGAAAAAAGAATCTTTTGGGGTATATCCGGTACATAAAACCAGCGATGGTAAAGCAGAGCCTCTTTTCGAAGGCCTGGATGATCCCTTTTATGTGGCGGATTTTCGGGAATGGCAGGTAATCAAGCTCAATGAAGAAAGAATTGTGAATCGGGGGTTTAAAGTATTGGCTTTAGAAAAGTTTCGCCCCCATGTGAAACTTGAAAGAGCTCTCATGGCCATGCGTTTTTCCCCTGAATGGTTCGGTACCCAGTTTCATCCGGAAGCAGATCCCGACGGTATGTTGTACCATTTTACCCATACCCCTAAAAAGGCCATAGCCATTGAAAAAAAGGGGAAAGACAAATATTCCCGGATGATAGAATTGTTAAAAGATCCTGAAAAACTGGTCAAAACGTATGATAAAGTAATTCCTTCCTTTATAGAAAATGCTGTAAATAAAATTTCTCTATACAAACTTCCGGCTAAAGTATAAATATGATCCAGCAGTATCGCGACTCTTTTAACGCCCATTTCTCTGAAGAAAAATACCAACACCTACTGGAAGAAATCGCCAGAACGTACAATCACAAACCACTATTCCGGGTAAGTGAGACCCCTGTATTTATAGGAAATGACATGAAGTCCAAATTAATCGAAGCGTGTGATCACATCAATAAGGTTGTGACAGCCTCCGATTTCAAACAATTAACAGAGAGGTTTATCAAGCCTGAATATTTCACACCAGGCGAAGGTCAACACAACCTGTTCATGCAATATGATTTTGGTATTTGTCATGAAAATGACGGCACGCTCGCACCTAAACTTATAGAAATGCAGGGTTTTCCAACTCTGTACTGTTACCAGGACTTTGTGGCCAATATGTATAAAAAGCATTACAATATCCCCGATCATCTTACCCATTTATTTGGTGGGCTCAATTCAGAAACGTATAAAGAACTATTGAGAAAAATGATCGTAGGCGATGAAGATCCCAAACATGTAATCCTCCTCGAAATTGAACCGGAAACTCAGCCTACCCGGATTGATTATCTATGTACATCCCACGACCTGGGCATCAAAACCGTTTGCATTACCGAGCTAAAAAAGAGCGGCAGGAGTCTGTATTATTTGGGTGATGATGGTAAAAAGGTTGAAGTCCATCGCATATACAATCGCATCATTTTTGATGAGCTCATCGGCAGGACAGATTTGAAAAGGGAGTTTTTCTTTGAAGATGAAGTAGATGTAAAGTGGGCGGGTCACCCCAATTATTTTTTCAGGATCAGTAAAAGTACTCTGCCTTTTATCGATAGTCCGTATGTACCCAATACCCGGTTTTTATCGGAATTGGATACCATGCCTGATGACTTGGAAAATTATGTCCTCAAACCTCTGTACTCATTTTCTGGTACAGGTGTGATATTCAATGTGAAAAAAGAAGACATCCTCGGTGTGAAAGACAAGGATAATTACATACTTCAGGAAAAAGTAAATTACGCTCCGGTAATCAGAAGCCTGGATGGAAATATTAAATGTGAAATCAGAATGATATTTGTATGGGAGGAAGACTCTGATTCTCCTACTCTTGTGAATAATTTGGCCCGATTAAGTCGCGGTGAAATGATCGGGGTAAAATACAATAAGGACAAAACCTGGGTAGGGGGTTCTATTGGCTTCTTCGAAAGTTAAAATCTATTCCTTTAAGGGAGCCTTCGTGTGAAAATCTTTGAATATTCTTTCCGTGTACTTTTCAATTAATTCGAGAATCCGGTATCTGGATGGATCTTTTAATATAAGACCTATATGGTATTTTTTATTCAAAGTCCACCAAATGGCCGGATCATTAAACTGACTATAATCCGGATATTCGTATCTGGAAAGGGTAGCCACAATCCCTGAGTTATTATGGTCAGGAACAGGAAGTTGGTAATCTGTGCCCAATAGCATAGATGCTTCCAGTTTTGCCCACTCTGCCCACAGGTTAATTCCACTGGCGGCTTCTACCATGTTAGCCAAATGGGCACCTCCTACCCTAGCTGAAGTTTCCAGGAAATAAAATTCTCCATCTTCATTATTTCTGATAAACTCCGAATGAGATGCTCCAAAATTAAGCTTGAATGCTTTTAACAATTGGTCATTCAAAAGCTGGAGCATTTTGCTTTCCTTGTCATTGCTATCCAACGTATGTGATTGGAACACCCCACCTCCATGTGCCACATCATATGGGGGCTGAAGATACTGCGATGATCGGGTAAAAATAGAAGTGTAGTTTTTAAAAAGAGCATCAACATGATAGACAGCGCCGGGTTTAAATTCCTCTATTAAAAACGAATGCCTTCGTTCGTAATTTTCGGCATTCCATTCCCAAAAATTTTCAACAGTAAGCAGTTTTCTTATACCAAGGGATCCCGCATCGGTTCTGGGTTTTACCAGCCATGGGCCTTTTGTGGTATCAAAAAACTTACGAATTTGATCATCATTAAATACACCAGTAAATTTGGGAATGTTAATATTGTGCTCACGTGCGATCATGCGCATAGCCAACTTATCAAAAAAATGACGCGCCGTGGTCTGACCCATTCCTGGCGATCTGAACTCCTCTCTTAACAAGGCTACTTTTGAAACATCGTAGTCGTCTAAAGCTATCATTTTGTCAACAAAATGCTGCCGGAAAATGTGAGCGGTACCACTGATCAGGTGTTCGGTATTCCATCGCCTTCCATCCTCTGAGGGTATGTAGTACGTCTCTTCAATATGCTCAAATGGCCAGGCTTCATTTTTAAATTTTTCCGCCGTTACGAGATAAACCCTGTGACCGAGTTCGTGCAAGGCCGTTATAAACTCTTTACCCTTAAATTCACAGCTAATGCAAATAAAGGTCAGTTTTTTATTCATCTTTCTCTAATTTGATATGGAAATCGCAAGGAACAAAAGTAGTGAAATAAATGATGTGTTTTGAAAGTAGAGATAAGTATATGCACTTATCGGTTGTTTCACTCAGTTTTTTCGTCTTTTTGTAGTTTTTCCAACCAATGTATCAATAAGTCTACACCAAAAGCAGTACCACTGTATCCCTCTGTGGTGGGATAAGCACCAAAAGCAGTACCCGCTATATCGATATGAGCATATGCCGGATGGCCTTCGGTGAAGAATTCTAAAAATTTAGCAGAAGTGATGGCTCCGGCCAATGGCTTACTGCCGAGATTTTTAATATCTGCTATATCCGATTCTATATGTTTTTTATAATCATCCCAAACGGGCATTCTCCAAAGTTTTTCACCCGTGGATTGACCCGATGCAGACAGGCTCTCCGCTAATAAATCGTTTTGAGTCATGATGCCTGCAGCCTCAGTTCCCAGAGCCAATACGATGTTTCCGGTCAGGGTAGCCAGGTCTATAAGATAATCGCAAGGATGATTTTTTATGGCGTAAGCAAGACCGTCTGCGAGAATCAGCCGACCCTCCGCATCGGTATTGATTACTTCTATGGTTTTTCCCGAGTAGGAGTTAATCACTTCACCGGGCTTGATGGCCAGAGCATCGACACTATTATCTGTGGTAGGTACAATGGCTACCACTTTCACTTTAAGTTTTAGTGCTGCTGCCAGATCAATTGTTCCCATGACCGCTGCCGCTCCGCCCATATCGCTTTTCATGTAGTACATGGTATCGTTGGTTTTGATCGATAAACCACCGGTATCGAAAGTCACGCCTTTTCCTACCAGTACTACTGTCTTCAGGTTTTCCCCGCCATGCTTGGGTGTGTACTCAGCTATCATGCACTTGGCCGGAATTTCACTACCCCTGTTGACCGCGAGTAAGGCATGCCAGCCTTGTTCAATCAGATCCTTCTTTTCAAGAACCATGAGTTTATAGTTTCTACTGTTGGCAGATCTTTTCATCCACTCTGCCATTTCAACAGGTGTTTTGTAATTGGCCGGAGCATTGACCAGGTCTATGACTTTACCTATTGTTTCGGCCTTAATAAAACCTTTATGAGCCCCATTCAGGATGCTTTCCTCAGCATATCGACCCCTTGTAAAAGAAACATGCTGTGGATAGATCGCCTCTTTCCTATCCTCTTTATATAATGCGGGTTCATGCAAGCCCAGCACGATTCCTTTTATCGCACTTTCAGCAAAAAAAGAAATGGATGCTTCGTCTTCTGTTTCCAGTAGGTCTAAAATAATGGTAATTTGGGTAGCAAACCATTTTTTATAGGTATGTGTTGATTTTAGAAAGGTCATTTTAAGATCCTGGTACGGTTTCTTTCCCAATCCGACTAAAAGGATACAAGGTTCATTTTTTGATCTTGGAATTAAATGCAGAGTCTCTCCGGCCTTTGCTTTAAACTGGCTATGAGAAAACGGTACATACTCTGCCCCCGGAATCTTAATCCTATTCCATATGTGGGTCATGTCCGTGTCGCCAGGCACAGGGACGATGAATAGATTGTTGTTTAAATCGTTTAAATCATGTCCGGAAACCGAAAACTTCATATATGTATCAATTACAAATTCTTTTTAAAAATGCTATGTGCCATTAAAAAACAACCATTTTACTGCATTGGGAAACATCTCACTCCAATGTTGCTCATTATGTTCCCCTTCTTCATTAATGATCACTTTAAAATCATTGATGTCTTCATGAAAATTTCCATACCCAATGGCATCCTTAAACCGGTGAATGTGTTTACTCATGTAAATGGATTCTTTGGCACCTCCATAAATAAACATCCGCATGGGCAATGTATAAGCATATTGAAATGCGTCAAAATAAATCTCATCAGAATACCAGAAAGATGGGCTGAAAATCATCAACTTACTAAAGTGTGTAGGGTGTACGATACCAATGTATGCGCTGATTAATCCGCCCATAGAACTACCTCCGATGCCTGTGTGGTCTCTATCTGGTAATGTGCGATATTTCTCGTCGATATGTGGCTTTAAAGAATGAATGATAAAGTGGGCATAATGCTTTCCCTGACCCTGGCCAAATTGACGGTGATGATAGGGGCTGTATTCCTGTATTCTCTCTTTACCTCCGTGATCTATGGCTACAATGATCACATTGCCCATGCCCTCCTTATACAGTTTTGATAAATGCATGTCAATATTCCAACTACCAAAGGGGCCTCTGTTTTCGAATAGGTTTTGAGCATCCTGAAGGTATAAAACGGGATATCTTTGATCTGTTTCATCATAATCTGGCGGAAGCAAAGCGTATATTTTCCGCGTCTTGTTCAGCTGGGGAATCATAAACTCCTCTGAAACCAATTCTATTTTGGGCATTTTTTCCACAAAAGCCCCGGAACTCTGATCACTCAACTTTTCTATCGTTTACGTGAGGGTAAATATAATCGATCTATAAAAAAAATAACACATTATTATTCCTTTGTTAATGTTCGATAAGGAAATAAAGTTTATAATTTGAACCAATATTGATGATTTCGTACCAAAATGGGTCATACCTTGAAGACAACCAGGTTTTTAGAGGTTCATTGCCGGGGAAGGTTCTAAATCAGAAGCAATAGATAAAAATAACCAATAATCATTTTTGGTGAAAAGGTCATCATTAATACAATTTATTATTTCCATAAAACAACCTATCGCAAAACTGGCTTTATTTTTTCACGAGATACGGCGGAGTTCTGGAACACGTCCCTACAGGACTCAAACGATATTTCTCATTTAGGAATGGGATGCTCCCATTCCTGGTGAAAATGCGCCTTCAGCGCATGTGGTGTCGTCCGTTAAACCATATAGGGCAATCGTTCCGTGAAAAGGCCTGAAGGGCCGTTCAAATTAGAGATGGATGAAATCTATCGATTGTAGATGTCCCATTGTTTTAGGCCTGTAGGGCCGTTTTCCATTTTGAAAACCATAGGATCGTTGATCACCCGATAATTACAAATCGCCATTCTAAATAAAATCATTGCAAAAAATTGGCTATGATACACCCGAGATGCTGCTGGGTCTGGAACACGTCCCTACAGGACTCAAACGATATTTCTCATTTAGGAATGGGATGCTCCCATTCCTGATGAGGACGCCCCTTCAGCGCTATTTACAAAACTTATTTTCATCAAAAACAAAAAAAGGCCTGAAGGGCCGTTCACATTAGAGATGGATGCAATCCATCGTTAATAATAGAAAACAATGTTTTAGGCCTGTAAGGCCGTTTACCATTTGAAAACCAAATGAATGTAGATTACCCCATAAATACAAACCTTCCAATCTAAACAAAACCTGAGGCATACACATGGGGATGATTTTCGCAAGGTTCGACGGGGTCTGGAACACGTCCCTACAGGACTCACACGATATTTCTCATTAGGAATGGGATGCTCCCATTGCTGGTGAAAATGCGCCTTCAGGCTATTTGCAAAACTTATTTTCATCAAAAACAAAAAAATAGGCTTGTAGGGCCGTTCACATAAGAGATACATGAAATCGTTTGTAAATGAACACATGGATTGAGGCCTGTAGGGCCGTTTACCATTTGAAAACCATAGGATCGTTGATCAACCGAAATTTCAAAATTGCCATTCTAAAAAAATCAATTGCAATTCTGGTCATATTAAACCCCCATATTGTTGACCTCACCTGCATCAACACTATTTTTTTCAGCAATTCAGCGTAAAAACATAATATATTAAAAAAGAGCAAATTATAAACCACTGATAAGAAATACTTTACAGATAATTTATATATTTGCTCAAAAAAAAAGCATGAGCAAAGTTAAAAAAAGAACAGGAATAATTTT
>JBGTBR010000083.1:0-18839 GCA_041749255.1 Saprospiraceae bacterium | reverse complement strand
GCGGGAAAACTTATCATCAAAAAACACAAAATAACATCAGGTCTAAATAGCCACTAAGGCACCTAGCCACTAAGGCATCACTAAGGTGTACTAACATTTTAGTGATTCTTCGTGCCTTCGAGTCTTTGTGGCGGGAAAACTAAACTTCAGTAATAAAATGCAACATCAGGTTAAAAAAAGTACTAAGACCTAACACTGAAGTCAGGATTTCGCGCAAAAGCCGGATCCTTATTTCATTTCAGTACGTTACTAAGGGAAACATTTCAATGCCATGAAATTTTTCCTTAATTTTCGGTGACCTTTTTTCACCAAATACCTGCTAATGATCGTACTATGAATCCTGACAGTATTTCACAAAAAGTATCACCGGCTTATACGGATGAGCAGGTTTTGGAAGCTTTGCGCCGTAGTAACGACAGCGGGCAATTGATTTTGAAATGGTTTTTTGCGGTAGCCAGAGACTATGCCCAACAGTATTTGTTCAGGCAGTTTCCCGGATTGGGACCTATGGAGTGGGATGTGGTATTTTCCAATACCCATCTACGCTTACTCACCCGTGCCCGGAAAGGACTGGAGCTGAATGAAGGGACACAACTGACCACTTACTATACCGGAGTGGCCAAGTTTGCTACCATGGATTACATACAGGACAGAAAGAAGTCAGAATCCTCTCCGATAGATGAATATGTACGAATTGAATATCCTGCCCTGGAAGAGGAAATGGATCGAAAAGGGCGTACCACCCGTATCAGGGAATGGCTGCAAAAAGTGGTGGGCAATACTGAACAGGTAGAGGTGCTATTATGGCATGCACGGGGATACAGCTTCCGTGAGATCGTGGAGAAAACCGGCTACGAAAGCGAAGGTGCATGCAGAAATGCCAATATGAAAGGAAGGAATAAGATCACTAAGCACCTCCTCGATCATCCGGAATCCAGAATATACATTGAAAAGCTACTAAAAAACGGATAAAAATTAAAATTAAAAGTCAATTCGAGACAATATGAAATATCAAGATTGGATACAGGACAGAATAGATGGTAAGCTCACACAGGCAGAAATGCAAATCTTTGACCATGAACTGGCTGAAAATCACGAGTTACAAATGGAATGGGAAGCCTGGACCTTAACTGACAGAGTGCTGAAGGTGGCTGCAGAAGAACCAAGCTTATTGGACTCCATGTCAGTGAAACATCGCTTTACATGGCGAACCATAACCTTATCCTTACTAATCATGGTAATGGTGTCAGCAGGTTTATTCTTATGGCAGTCGCTGAATGATTCATCAAAAGAAATGAATACCGAAACTCCCATCATGCAAGATTGGAAGTGGTATCCATTTGATCGGGATGTAGCAGAGATAGACATGGAAGTACCCCAGGATGAGATGGTCGCAATGAATGAAGAAATAAAAACAATAGAAAGTACTATACCCTCTGCCGATACGGTAGAAAAAATGAAGGCAACCATTAGAACGCCAAAAAGAAATACCGATGTGGAATCCATTCCAGAGATGACTCCCACAGAAATTGTGGCAGCTTTAGATATATTACCCACTCCATCTTCAGAACAAGTCATTATCGCTGATACCACCATCTCAGAAGGGTCGGACATTGTATTAACTGCACATAAGGAAATTATTTTAAAGCCGGGATTTCACGCACAAGCAGGAGCCCGATTTAATGCTAAGGTAAATCGTTCGATAGATTAATGACCACAAAAATTTCGATTTCATTCAATAAACAACAGATCACTTCAATTTTTTGATCAGCTTAACAAGACCTCTTAGGGGTTTGGTCAATTTCCATGACTTGCTTTGGGTAATCTGCTGTAAAGTAGACTGTAAATCCCGGTTTTGATGTAAGTAGTATTCGAGTTCCGTTTCTTTTTCTTCCAGTTTATTTACCAATTCATGACTTTCGTTTTTCCCCTGCTGTATTTTGTTGAGAAGTTCTTTATTTTTATTGGTCAGATGTGCGATCAGATCCTGTGTTTCCTTCATTTGCTCATAGCCGAAAACATCGAGATCTCCTGTAATTGCTTTATAGTCTTGTATGTAAAATGCATAGACCTCTTCCAGGTTTTTTCTCCTTGCCATGTCATTCATGGCTTCATACAGCAGATCGTAGCAAAATAACTTATTCTGATGGTGAGAGGACAATTGTAACCCGCACATGGCCATAGCAAAATGAACATCTGTGTCCAATCCGCGATCATAGTCTTGAGCTTCTGGGAATACAGCCACCAGCTCTTGAAAACTATGGATGTTTTTAAAGCTTTGCAACACTTTGTAAAGTTCCAAATTAACACGAATACGTGCGTCTTTACGGTTTCCACTGCTGTTTTTCTCATCATCCAGTACCCTGAACCGTACGAGGCGTTCAGGCATTACGTATATTTCGTACTTCATAGTCAACCTTACCCACATATCAAAATCTGGAAGCTGAATGAGAGAGTGCTGGTACGTCCCGCATTTTTCATAGCACTCTCTCCGGAGCAACACACTTGGGTGGCATAAAGCATTTTGGTGCATGAAGAAATACCTCAGCCATTCATGACGACTCCGGTTGGGTTGGTCAAAAATGGAATGATAAAAATGAGAAGTATCCTTTAGTGGCAATCCCTGCTCATCCATTGCGGTTGCCCGGGTAAATACGGCGCCTATCTCCGGGCGTTCTTCCATAAATGCAACCTGTTTTTCCAGTTTTTCGCTCTCCCATATGTCATCAGAATGGTGGATTGCAATGTACTCATACTTATCGGAAATTGTGGATATCACTTTATTCATGACTTTCGTTTGATTCAAGGGATTCCTAAAAGATTGAATACGGGAATCGGTATATTCAGAAATGATTTCCCACGATTGGTCTGTGGACCCATCGTCCCAGATGATCAGGTGATAGTCAGTATAAGTTTGATTCAATACACTCTCTATGGATTGCCGGATAAACGATGCGTGATTGTAAGAAGGAAGTATAATACAAACTTTTGCATTCTTCATTGAATAACTTTATTGATAGTAAAGCAATGATAATAAAAGTAACACTGTCAACCGAGTAAAATCCAAAATGAGGTGCAATATACCTATAACCCATTGATAAACAGCCAGGTTTTTTTATCTTTTGATCCCTATCCCCCTCATTTTTACAAAAAAGCACAATGTGAATAAAAGGTTGCTAACCTGCTGACCGACTTTATACTTTTAAAGACTTAATCATAGTATTTAATCAGACTGGTAATTCCTGCTGCATTTCTCCATTTTTGAACGTTAGCAAGTGATGTAGTTCCTATTTTCCATTTTTTCAACTTACCTTTTTTTGGTATACATTGTCAATTACATTCAAATGGTGTATTGAGTTTACCATGAAGCCTAAATAAGCCCATTTCTTTATCTTCAATATAAAGGCAAAAATTCCTGCTGAGGTCCATATCTTCCCTCTTTAAAGTCAAAACAAATCCACTAAAGTGCAGACGATCATCCTTCATTGCCATAACCACGTCCGGTCTATTCATTCTGGCAAAATGGGCTTGTACGGGGTGGGGTGTATTGAGATAAAGTATCGGATCATCAATAAACAATCCCCATCCTTCTATTTTTATATAATCATTCTCAATATCGACATGATCTATATGACCTCCTGAAAGGATTTTATTTGAGGAAATATTTATACTTTCTATTAAAATCTGCTTTCTCTCATATTTTGGATGGAAAACATGTTGAGGCAAAACAACCATATCAGTCTGAAGAATGCGAGGAACGTCTGTATCCCCTAAAATAATATGGGCATACCGGTTAAATACACGATTAAATTCTTCAGGGGGCATGTCAGGAAAAAATTCAGAAAAAAAATCCAGTTGGGGCATCATAAGTGTATGCGTAATGGAAGGTATTTTCAGACCCTGCAATACTGAACCCGGATACCCATTCACTGCAACCCATCCTTTTGGATGATCTGATTGCTCTTGTTTAAACATTTGGAGATTGGCCCTATCCTTCAGGTCGAATATGGGTTTAGCGGATTGACCAGGATTGAAAAAGCCAAAGTATATAAGATTAATAAACATTGCAATCATTACAAGACCTGCCACTTGTATCCTGGGTTCCATCCTTTTATACTTTATCAACAAAAAGAAAGCTATGGTAGCCGGGCCCGCAAAAAGTTCAATATATGATTTAGACCCAATGGAGATTCCATGCCACAAACTCGCAGCCAGGTAAATAACAAATAAAGTTAATGAAAACAAAAGGGTTCGAATCAGATTAATCCTGACCTGTGCGTGGATAAGGACATAGACAGCCAGGAATTGAAGTGTCAGGCCAAACGCCCATAGCATTCTTTTTCCGGGAACGCGATCCAAAAGCGTCCATTTTGATAACCATGCAGGAAATGGAGCGAGCATCCAGATGGACATTCCTATCAGTGCTACTATGAAAATAAGACAGATTCTCTTATCCAAAAGCTTCCAACTTGTCAATGAAGTAAAAAACAATACCATCAATGGAAGATAACTGGTAACGACACCCAATTCGCAAAAATTATAGGGAGGAAATGCATTGTAATTCGAATGATTGATATAGGGTAAAAATGTAGAAATCCAAAGCTTCCAATCCACTTGTCCTCCATGTGATATTCTCTTACCCGGATAGATGGTTTCTGACATAATGGCAATGGATTCCCTGAGATAGAGGAATACGACCAGCATTGCCAACACACCAAAAAGTGTGAGGATGCCTACCGTTTTATAATTAAAGACTTTTGGTTTAAATGCAGCAATAATAACTATACCGAAATAAGCAGACGATATAATAACAGGAGGATACAGATGTGAAAGTATCCAACAAACCGAAACGTAGAAAAATAGCATCCCTTTCCACCAACTGATTTCAGCACACCAAATGGTGACGAGAAACAACCATGGTGTCATAGCCAGTAGAGGCGAATAGGTAGTCCACCAACCCTGTGCAAATCCACTGAAGAACAAAAGAAGAGAAAACAAAGCTGAAATCAGGAATAATTTGGTTTCCGGTATTAGTTGTTCCAGTAACTGCTTCCAGCCTATTATAAAAAGCATTATGGTTAAAGCATGATGCAATGAAAAGGCATAAGCTTCATGGATCAAAAAAAATGACCACAACGTAGGTTTAAAGATAATACCCCAATCATTTACCGGGAAGGCAAAAAATACTCTGAAATCTTCGCCATAAATAGAATGCATATTATACCTTCCAAACTCATTGTTTACAACCGCCTGGAAGTAAGGTGTCCACACGACCCATTCATCTGATGTGATGGTTCTTGGCTCACCCCACATCAACCCTTCTCCTGCGAAACCAAACAAACTCAGTACAAGACCATAGGAAGAAGGAGAAAGACACAATAACACATAAATCAGTAGAAGAAATACAACAATCAATTCAAACTTGTACCTGGAAATACCTGGTATGATTATTCTTCCCTTATCCTGTTGAACTTTCTTGATAATATCCATCTCTACTTTTATTGATTTGAATTAATATTTATCGTATTAATTTAGCCAACTTTAACAGATGCTGCATATGTTTTTAGTTAGAAATGAATAGGCATAAAAGTATTATAATAAAATGACTTTTTCTTCCCTTTATCCCATAGTTCTCACTAAATAATAAGAATCTCATTGTTCAAACTTTTCCATACGCTTGTAAAATGAAAAGTAACTTATAAACAAAACTTATAATAGATCATTTGTACCTATAATTACCAAGGGATCAAAGATAAAGCCAACAGAGCCCAGATCCTACTTGAAAATCTAATCTTTGATCCAGATTCGAACTAACTTTACGGGCAAAGCCTAGATTTCAACATGCATGACCGACCCGACCCACATTTTTTCAAAATTAGAAGGTTAAATGAGTAAATAGTTATAGAAACCATTGTGGAGACTCCCAGATGATCATGTGTAAGTCAGCATATGTGTAATTCAAAACACTCTCAAAAGTGTGCCGGATGATCGATTCATGATTATGGGAAGGAAGTATAATACAAACTTCTTCTCTCTGCATGGAATAGGTTTAGTGATCAGAAAACAATAATAGAAAAAACAATAAAATTGTATAGAAAAATAAAAGAAGAAACTAACTTCCAGAAATTAATTATTTAGGGATATTGCAAAGTAAGAATGAAGTTTTATTAATAATGTATAAATTTGAATATCTATCTTTTTTAATTAAAATAAAAAATTAAAATATGCTTATTGTTGGAGCGGGAGGATATGCAAAAGAAGTACTTGAGGTTGTACTTGAATTGAATTTTGAAAAAATTTGTTTTTTTGAGGAAGAAAAATACAAAAAAGAGTCTCATATATTTGGAAAATATCTGATTTTAAATAATGATGAAGATGTTAAAACTTTATTTTTAATTGACAATCGATTTGTTTTAGGCGTGGGTGATCCAATTTTAAGAAATAAATTTTTAACAAAATTTATGACCTTGGGGGGTGAACCATACAATTTAATTTCAAAAAGTTCGTCAATTGGAAACTTTAAAGTTACGTTTGGGAAAGGGATTTGTATTATGCAAAATGTAATAATCACTACTTCTGTAAGAATAGGTGACGGAGTTTTAATAAATATAAATTCAACAGTTGGACATGATTGTGTTATAGGTGATTTTGTAATAATAAATCCTGGAGTCAATATATCAGGAAATTGTAGAATTGATGATCATTGTGTTATAGGTACCAACGCTACTTTAATTCCTCATATTAGTATAGGAAAAAGATCAATTATAGGAGCGGGGTCTGTAATAATAAGAAATGTGGAATCTGATCTTCTAATTGTTGGTAATCCTGGAAAAGTAAAGAAAAAAATTAGGTGATAAATAAAAAAAAAGAAGAAGTAAAACTTCTTCTTTTTTTTTAAAAATTATAATTCCCAATTATTTAATTTTAGATTCAAGGGTTAATAACCTTTGATTTAATTCTTTGTTTATCCTATTTAATTCAATTAAATACAATGTTAATTCCTCAATCTTTTTTAATAAATCAAAACTCATCTGACCGAGTAGAATTCCATTTTCTTTAAATTCTTTGGCTGAAGGAATTTCTGGAAGATGTTTGTTTTGGCTAATAAACATTTCAATTTCTTCCAAACTCAACAACTTGTAATCTTCGTTAAAGACATAATCAGGTGCTTCAATATTACCCACTACTTTTACTTCTTCTGTTCTAACTCTACCTTTTACAGATAATTTAGAATTGTCTCCAGGAGAACTCGCTCCAATAATAAATTGCCCAGGATATGTTGGATGGGTTGATCCATAAACTACCAGAGCATTAGGATAATCCGGGGCATTTCCGGGCTGCCCATCTGGAGAAAATGTTAAAAACTTATTACTAGTAAATAGAAAACCTGCTCCAGCTAGCCCTGCTATACCCCTAAAAGAAGTACCATCAGTCCTATTTAGCATAAAATTTGAGGGACCTCCAGTTGTTTGTACATGTATGTTAAAAGTAGGGGATAATGTACCAATACCCACATTACCTGAAGATGGAAATGTATTTTGCCCTGTTAATAAAAATGGAATTACTGTTGAAAATAATACTAATAAATTCTTTTTCATAATATATTTTTTTTTACAATTAGCATTTATAAGACATACATTTGTAATCAAAATATATTTAAAAATGAAAATATTTTGTGTTGGTAGAAATAAAACCGGTACAACTTCTTTAACGAAAGCATTTCAAGATTTAGACTTTAAAATTGGAAATCAAACTCATGCTGAAGAACTTTTTGATAAACATTTCTTCAAAAATGAATTTGAGCCTATTTTAAAATACTGTGAAACTGCTGAATTTTTTCAAGATATTCCTTTCAGTTACTTGCCTACTGTTTTCAAGATTGATGAAAGATTTCCTAACAGTAAATTCATATTAACTATAAGATCAACTGCAGAAGAGTGGTATAATTCATTAGTGAGATTTCATTCAAAACTTTTTGGAAAAGACGGACGTATACCTAATTATGAAGATTTGGAAAACGCTGAATATTTAAGGAAAGGATTTATGCTTCATGTAATAGAGATACATGGAACTACAATTCATGACCCTTATAATAAAAAGATTATGATAAATCACTATAATAATCATAATAACATGATTATTAAATATTTTAAACACAGACCAAATGATTTATTGGTGATAAATCTAGCTCATAAAGATTCTTATCCTAAATTTTTAAAATTTTTAAATATTGATTCAATTCATAACAATTTTCCTTGGGAAAATAAAACTTGAATATTCTTTTTTTTAAGAGAAAAGCTACTACAATTTGCAAATGTCATAGTCATAAAATGTTGGATATTTGATATAAATTCAAAACGTCTAAATTTTCATACATAGGCAAGCATAAAATCCTTTCTGAAATAAAATCAGTCACTGGAAGTTCTTTTCCTTGAACATAAGACAGATGATGTAGGGCCGGGTAGAAATATCTTCTGGGATAAATCTGTTCGGCGTTTAACCGGGTCATAATGGTGGAGACATCTATATCCTTACGGAGATTTATTACAGGAACATAGCTGTAATTGGTTGACGATTGTTCAGCTGTTTGTTGCCATTGTAAAGGCTGTCCTTCCAGAT
The DNA here is from genome assembly GCA_041749255.1 of Saprospiraceae bacterium. Lineage (GTDB taxonomy): Bacteria > Bacteroidota > Bacteroidia > Chitinophagales > Saprospiraceae > JABDLO01. The sequence goes on along the minus strand of JBGTBR010000083.1, from coordinate 10,220 downwards.
GTTGTTGATAGGCAAGATATATTTCCTTTCTTCGGGTTAGAATACTCTCGATATCATCCAAAACACATAAACCCATGGCGGCGTGAAATTCTGAATTTTTACCGTTTATTCCCACACCATTGAATTTTTCAGGGCCATCATGCCCAAAATTTCGCATATAAAAAATGCGTTGGGCCACTTCGGGATCCCGGGTGGTGATGAAGCCTCCCTCTATGGAGTGCATAATTTTGGTAGCGTGGAGACTGCAAGTGCTGATGTCTCCGTACTGAAATACACTTTTTCCTTTATACTGACTTCCAAAAGCATGCGCTCCGTCGTAGATCACTTTGATATGGTACTTATCGGCAATGGCCTGTATGGCATCGATGTCACAGGGATTTCCAAAACAATGGGTAAACAATAAAGCCGATGTCTTTTCAGTAATGGCCTCCTCTATCCGTTTCGGATCGATGTTAAAGGTCTTGTCGTCAATATCTACAAATACAGGGGTACAACCTTCCCAAACAATACTGCTGGTGGTGGCTACATAAGAAAATGGTGTGGTGATGATCTCTCCTTTCAGATCCAAAGCCTTAATCGCAATTTGCAGGGCAATGGTGCCATTGGTCACATACCATAAGTGGTCGACTTCCAGGTACTCTTTGAGTCTTCTTTCCAACTCTATGACCAGTGGACCGTTATTGGTCAGCCAGTTGCGCTCAAATATACCATCCAGATACCGGATGTATTTATCTTTGGGAGGCAGGTAGGGTTTGGTAAAAGGTATCATGGTATTCATCTAATCAACATCGTATCGTAATCACCATACAAATAAAGCAACAAGTTACAAAATATTTTATGTGGATAGTCGCAATCTAAATATTTTGAATATGCTTTACTACTAAAAATACCTGCTGATCTTCTATTGTGAATTTTGAATTTTTGATAGATGTAAAGAAGGAAAAAGATATACTTTTGACCAGATTCTGGCTTCATGCCGTCGCGCCACCTTGAATACTACTGCATCATCTACAACATCCCAGAATTCAGCACTATTGCCATCTTCGCTCGGCATTGTCGCCAAAACCTGTATAGAATAACTACCTTCCTCAAAAGGGGCATTCAAGCCAAACTCGGCAATATATTTATGATTGCGATTGACGTACATAAGTTTTCCTTTTGAAGGTTTTAAAGCCCCTCCGGTTATGTTAATTTTTTTTTCGTCGCGTATCTGAAAACCAAAAGAAACCAACCCTTCCTGCAGAAAATGGATATATATACGGATGATGATTTTTTGATTGAATTCTACCGATTGAATGGGCATGCCTTCGGAGTCAAGTAATTCTACATAAGTAATTTTTGCTCCTCCGGTGCCATACCGATGTAAAGCCACGCGCCGATCAAAATCTTCTGAAATTATAAATTTCTGGTGACTCACCTGCTTGATTTCATCATCCTTATCATCATCTGCTGTAATATGGTCTCCAAAATCAACTGAAACTCTGGAAAATTTTTTCATTTCCTCATTCAATTCGTTTCTCATGTTTTGAATGTATCTTTCAGCCACAGCAGGAGCATCGTCATATAGCTGTACTGTTCCATTTTCAAGATATATCGCTTTGGTACACAAGCTCCTCACAGATCCCATGTCGTGACTGACAAACAGAATGGTGGCGCCACGTTCTTTGATTCGAGTCAGAGCCGTCATACATTTTGCCTGGAAGTTCATATCCCCAACTGCCAGAGCCTCATCAATAATCAAAATATCGGGATCTATCTGGATGGCTACCGCAAAAGCAAGTCGTATATACATGCCACTGGAATACACTTTCACTGGCTGGTAGATGAAGTCGCCGATATCGGCAAAAGCGAGGATAGCATCAACTTTGGATTCCATTTCCGCCTTTGGAAAGCCACTGATTGCACCGTAGAAGTAAATATTCTCCATACCGCTTAACTCCGGGTTGAATCCGGCACCCAATTCCAGTAATGATGAGATACGACCCTTGACTTCCACAACTCCGTGGGTAGGTTTTAACACTCCGGCAATGATGCTCAATAAAGTAGACTTCCCACTACCATTGCGGCCAATTATACCCAAAGTTTCTCCTCTTTTCACTTCAAAACTCACATTGCTTAAAACATAAAAATCACGGTGATACTTTTTACGGAATGGATGTAGTGCTTCCTTCAGACGATCCTGGTGCGAATCGTATAATGGATACATTTTTGAAATAGAATTTACTTTTATAGCATAATCACCATCACTCATCAAATGTCATTTTATAATATCGGCAAAATGAGGGTTAAGTTTCCGAAATACCAAAGCCCCTATTACAAAAAATGCTGTGGCATTAACCCAGAAGAAAATCGTCATCTCAACATTTTGAAAAATCCAGGCCTCCTTGAGAAAAGCGTACCTGTATCCTTCTGTGATGTAGAAAAACGGATTTAGCAGAGCGATATATTTCATATTTCCCTGCAACATTTCATAAGGCCATAAAATGGGTGTCGCCCAAAAAAGAATAGCCAATACCACACTCACCATTTGACCCACATCCCTGACAAATACATTTAAAGAAGAAAGCAACCAGCCCAGACCTGAATAAAACACAAAAGAAGCTGGCACGAGATAAAGCACCTGCAACCAATATATATTGGGTTTAAACCCATATAAAATGCATAAAATGCCCAAAATTACAATGAATACAGCATGAATAATCAACGCCGTAAAAATTTTAATAATGGGAATTATTGATATCCGAAAAGAAGTTTTTCGTATCAAAAAACTGTACTCAATAAGAGATTGGGTAGAAGAAGAAATCGCTTCATTGGCAAAATTCCATGGTATCATACCCACAATAAACCATATGGCAAAAGGCAACCCATTATCCATTAATCCAATTTTCAATCCATAGGTAAAAGCAAACCAAACGACTAAAATAGCAGATAATGGCTGGAAGAATGCCCAGGAAAATCCCAAATAAGAAGTCAGGTATTTATTTTTAAAATCACTTATGATCAATTGTTTGATCACACGTCGCCCTTGTATAAGCTCCAATAAGAAATAATAGAAATTCCTAAATAAATACATCGTTCAAATGGATTTCAACATAAATATAATGGAAAGTTTAAAGTAGAAAGTAGAAAGTGAAAAGTATAAAGTGAAAAGTGAAAAGTAGAAAGTAGAAAGTAAAAAGTAGAAAGTGGAAATTGGAGTGCTTCGCTCCAATGGCGCTGGAAATTTATTTCCAGCAAAAAAGTTCTGTTTTTCATTTTCTTAAATCTGGTTTATGTCGTATGGAATCTGATGGCACATAAAGAAAATGAAAAACGCCATTTGGTATTACTAAACTATATGAAGTAATAAATACAATCAATACATTAAGTAACTTTATAATAATGGCGTGCAGTGGCGCTGGAAATTTATTCAGCCAGAGGCGGACAGGTTCCAGCAAAAAAGTCATGTTTTTCATTTTCTTAAATCTGGATTATGTCGTATGGAATCTGATGGCACATAAAGAAAATGAATAACGCCATTTTGGTATTGCCAAACTATATTAAGTAATAAATACAATCAATACGAAGCAACTTTAATAAAATGGCGTGCTTCGCACGATGCTTTTTATGGCTGGAAAAAATTTTCCAGCGCCACTGGCGGTAATTTCCATCCAAAAAAGCTCTGGTTTTCAAAAAAAAGCTCCGTGAAATCCCTTAATCCGGGCGAATCAGTGATTCAGACAATATCTCCGGCTTATCACAGATTCAACCCTCACCTTCTACCTTTTACTTTCTACTTTATACTTTATACTTTTCACTTATGTTATTTCTTAATGCAGAAAGCTGTTCTGCAATTAACGACATCGCAAATATCAATATCGAAACCACCAATAATATACCTGCCCCCACGCTGAGCCCTCTTCCCAGGAGGATAAATGGCAATCCCCACACTAATCCCAGTACAAAAAATATAATGGATATAGGAAAAAAGATTCGCATTGGGTTGAATAGCACAACAATGTTTAAAATTTCTTTGACGGTGTTGAATGCAGTTGCTACAGTTATAGTACTTTTTCCTGCAATTCTTTGATTCACTTTTATGGGTCTTTCCAGAACCAGGTGCTTCTTAAAAACAAAACATAAAAGTATGATATCGCTGTATGCCATAGTATCCGGACATAGGTGAATGTATTTTTTTGCAAGCTCCGTATTATATATTTTCATTCCGGAATTGATGTCATGAATATTCAAAGTCATCAATTGTTTTGCTATGAATCTGATGGTGTTTTTTCCAAATTTTCTTATAAAATTTTCTCCATTTTCTCCTGAGCGCTTTCCAACGATCATATCAGCGTCCTCTTTTTTTATTTCATTGTAAAGCACAATAACATCTTCCAGGGTATGCTGACCATCTGCATCCAGGGTTATTATATATTCCGTATTTGCATTCTGAATACCCGTTTTAATGGCTGCACCATACCCTTTATTTAATTTATGTTTTAATACTTTGAGGATATCGTGTTTTTGGGAGAAATTTTCAAGAACTTTCGGGGTGTTGTCTTGTGATCCATCATTGATTACAATCAATTCAAATGAATTTTGGATACAAAAGGAAATGACCGATGGTAAAAATATTTGCAGCGATTCGGCTTCATTATAAGCCGGCATGATTAATGTTAAATGGGACATTCTTTAAACTTTAGCTGAGCCATATGAATCTATAAACTTACAAGAAATAAAGTAGAAAGTATAAAGTATAAAGTTTAAAGTGGAAATTGAAACTTGAAGAAGAAAGTGCCCCAGTGGCGCTGGAAATTTATTCAGCCTTTGGCGGACAGGTTCCAGCCAAAAAAAGCTATGTTTTTCAAAAAAAGATCCGTGTAATCCAATAATCCGTGTGAATCAGTGATCCAGACAACTTTCTACTTTTCATTATAAACCCGCTCGTTTACAATAATAAGTGCTGTTTTTGTGTTTATAATCACAAAAAACACACTTATTAATGTATAGGACACTTCAAGGAAAATTAATAAACTGGAAAGACAAACCCGTTAGATTGCCCCTGATTCTTCAAGGAGCCCGGCAAGTGGGAAAAACCTACCTGATGAAATGGTTAGGAGAAAATCACTATGAGAAATATGTCTATTTTAATTTTGAAGAACGTCCAGAATTGAAAGAATTCTTTGAAAAAAATAAAGATACAAAGCGAATCTTAGAATCATTATCATTAATTAGTGGTGTGGCCATTGATACGCAAACTCTCATTATTTTGGATGAAATACAGGAATGTCCGGAAGCTTTAAATTCACTCAAGTATTTTGCTGAAAAGATTCCTGATTTGCCCATCATATGTGCAGGATCGTTGTTAGGAGTTTTGTTGCAAACGGGTTACTCATTTCCTGTAGGTAAGGTAGAATTTTTAACATTATACCCCATGACTTTCCGTGAGGTATTACCTTATTGGGATGAGAAATCTGCAAAATTTTTAAATCAATTAAGCCGGCTAGAGGCTATTCCTGAACTGTTTTATAATGATTTGCTGAATCACTTTAAAAAATATATTATTACAGGTGGAATGCCAGCTGTTATAAATGCTTTCAATCAATATCAAACCTTCGAGGCTTGTGAAAGTGTGTTGCATAATTTAATCTTATCCTATAAAGGAGATTTTGCCAAGCATCCTGTAATGAGTGATATAGCTAAAATAACCCAGGTTTTTGATTCACTCCCTAGCCAACTCGCCAGGGAAAACAAAAAATTTGTTTATCAATTGATCCGAACAGGTGCCAGAGCCAGGGAATATGAAGATGCGATCCAATGGCTGGTTCGATCTGGTCTTGTGCATCAAGTAAAATTATGTTTAAAACCTGGAATTCCACTCTCTGCATATGATGATAACAGTGCTTTTAAGCTCTATGGTCTGGATATCGGAATCATACGTAGGATGTCCAGGCTTTCACCCATGGCTTTTGCAGAAGGAAATCGACTTTTCACTGAATTCAAAGGAGCCATGATTGAAAATTATATTCTTCAAAGTTTAATTGCACAGTTCGAAGATGTGCCACGCTATTGGATCTCAGGATATACAGCTGAAGTAGATTTCTTAGTACAAATAGAAAATGAAATTATACCCATGGAAGTTAAAAGTGATGAGAATGTAAAAAGTCGCAGTCTGACACTTTATCATCAGAAATTCAACCCCCCTTTGCGTATTCGCTACTCATTAAAGAATTTGAATTTTCAAGATGGATTATTGAATATTCCTCTTTTCATGGCGGATTTTACAAATGAAATGATAAACATCATTAGCCGTGGAGCTCTTGTTTCGAATGATATGGGAGGTTAACCTGGGGCCATGGATTTGTCCAGCATGAAAAAAGTGGACTATCAACTTTTAGCTTTCCAATTAAGTATAGTTTTATGTATGGGTGCCACATTTTTAAGTGGCAATTTATGTTGTATGCATACACTTTTAATGACTTAAAATTTTAAGCGTTGAAAATCGTACTTTATACTTTTACTTTTTCACTTTCCCCTTCAAATCCATTCATTTACAATGATAAGTGCTGTTTTTGTGTGTATATTCACAAAAAACTCATTTATAAATGTAAAGGATACTTGAAGGAAAATTAATAAACTGGAAAGACAAACCCGTTATATTGTACCCTGATCCTTCAAGGAGCCATGCAAATAGGAAAAATCTACCTGATGAAATGGTTGTAAAGAAAGTACGGTAATAATTTGTGATTTCTGTATAAGAAGTACGGTAAAATGAGAAAAGTGGAAAGTTGAAAGTTAAAAGTGGAAAGTTTAAAGTAGAAAATTTTAATAATTGAGTGCTTCGCCCCAGTGGCGCTGGAAATTTATTTCCAGCCAAAAATTCATGTTTTTCATTTTCTTATAACTGGATTATGTCGACTGGAAACGAAAGTGACATGAAGAAAATGAAAAACGCCATTTGGCATTGCCAAATTTTATGAAGCAATAAATACAATCAATACGTTAAGTAACTTTAATAAAATGGCGTGCTTCGCACGGTGCTTTTGTGGCTGGAAATAAATTTCCAGCGCCATTGGCTGTAATTTCCAGCCAAAAAAGTTCTGTTTTTCATTTTCTTATAACTGGATTATGTCGACTGGAAACCGATGTGACATAAAGAAAATGAAAAACGCCATTTATCATTGCCAAATTTTGTGAGGAAATAAATACAATCAATACGTTAAGTAACTTTAAAATAATGGCGTGCTTCGCACAAAGCTTGTATTGCTTGAACCTGTCCGCCAAAGGCTGAATAAATTTGCAGTGCCATTATATTATATCGCACAATCCGTGTAATCCAATAATCCGCACAAATCAGTGATTCAGACAATTACCCGGTTGGCATTATTCAAAAGGCAGAGACCATCTAGGTTTCATGCTTAAATTTATGATCAAAATAGTGTCGACAACCTGGGTGTTTGCAATATTTAGCGCAAAACCTCGAAGGTCTAGGCTCTAAAGGGAAGCCCACGATTCAACACTTCAACACATCAACGATTCAACCCTCTACTTTTCACTTTCCACTTTAAACTTTAAACTTTAAACTTTATACTTTCTACTTTCTACTTGGAAAAACTCACTAAACAAAAAAAATCCTTCCCCCACTGGGTTACTTTTCAAAAATAATGTCATTAAAGATTGAGATGTATTCTTTTTAAGCCGTATCAGCAGGCAATGAAAAGATCTATTGAATGAATAAATGCACAAAACTATCGCCAATATATTTTATAAAAAACTAATAAAATGGCAAACACACAAAAAAAGGTGGGTTCTAAAAAACAAGACTTCATTTCAGAAAAACTAATGAAGGATCTGGAAGAATTGAATATGTACAGATCCTTTTGTACCTCTCTGTACGCCGTCATTTATATTGTGCAGCTGGAGCCATACCGGGTACTGTGGGTTAATGACAATGATCTGGTAAAAGAGTTTACGGGCATGGATGCAGCAAAGATTATTGAAAATGGGGATGTTGTTGCTTCCCATTTATTGCAATCACCGGATTTTGAAGAATCGGTAGTAGAAGTGGTGGAACGATTTAAAGAAAATCCGGACGTGGAATGGGCCGGTCTCTACCGGATTAAAGACGGAGAAGGTAATTACAACTGGATCATTTATACGGCGTCTACAATGACAAAAGATGAAAACGGAAATGCGCTGACGGCTTCCATCATTGCTTTTCCTATAGAAGAAATTTTTAATACCCCTAAAACACTTAGAGAATTTCAAAAACATCTCCAGTTAAACATCAATAAAAAGGAAAGAGATCGCCTCACCGAAAAGCAAAAGCAAATTCTCATATATATGGCTCAGGGATTCAGCAGAAAGGAAATTGCCCATAAAATGGACATATCGATATATACCCTGGACGATCATAAAAAAGCGATGTTGAAAAAGTTAAAATGCAAGACCACCCAGGAGTTGATAAGGGTGGCCCAAAGATTGGGTTTAATGATCCATTAGTCGATTTTGGGAATGCATATTGAAGAATATTAATCCCTTATTGGTCAAGACTCAATTTGGGTCAGCAGTGAAAAGCAGTGCTGAAAATAGGTAAAAAGGCTTTATAAATCTATGAAAATCACCAATATACCCCTACAAATAGGGGTAGTTGATAACGATAATTTTACTTTATATTTGCAATTAGTGAACTTAAAGGTTTTTTAAAACGCGGAACAATGAATTAAAAACTATCTGACCATTCCGGACTCTTTACAAATCATGCAAATCTCAAAAGAAATGAAAAAAGGAGTTGTTGATAGATTTGCAGAATCCTGAATAGTAAAAGTATTATACCGTTCATGGTAGACATGATGCACATGGTCTATTAAGCCTTGCTATGCACTTTTTTATAAGTGAGAATTAAAACTATGCATCCGAGATTGCCATGATCATGATCCCCGCAATATCCGAAGCGTCCTTATAATCAAGGTATTCGGGGATCTTTTTTGAAAACAATGACACTGAATAAAAGAAATTAAAATGGATTAAAAACACACAAATCCAAAACATGCAAACTAAATCCACTTCTTACATTCTTTCCACTCTTTTGATGTACAGCGTTGAGCTTTTAATCTGCACGGATGTATTTGATAATGGATCCTGTTGGAAGAATCCAGTGGTTGATTATTCATCCTCAATTTTCGAAAGATGAATATAGACAAATGGAATGGAGTTTTGAAAGATCTGAACGGAGAGAATATCCACATGGAGTTGGGTGAGTTGAATATGTACAGAAAATTTTGTTCCACACTTTATGCATTGATCTATATAGTAAATCTGGAATCTCGCGAGGTATTGTGGGTCAACGATAACACCTCAGTTCGGGGTCAAATGGCACAGAATGGACAAGACTATATGGTGCAGGTAAACACTTTTGCTGCCCGGGTACACGATACACCTGATTTTGAAGATATAGTGAAACAGGTAATAAAGAAGCTCCGGAAAAACCCGGATCGTCGTTGGGCCGGACTTCATCGAGTCAAAGACAACAGTGGACTCCATCGCTGGATGGTATACACAGCCTCGACGATGACAAGGGATGAAAACGAACAGGCTCTGACAGCAACCATCGTGACATTTCCGGTTGAAGATGTATTTAATACCCCAAAGACATTAAAGGAATTTCAAAAATACATCCAGCTCCACATCAATGCTAAGGAAAGAGACAAACTGACAGACAGACAAAGACAAATTTTAAAATATATAGCCAGCGGTTTCAGCAGGAAAGAAATTGCCCAAAAAATGGAAATATCCATATACACGGTAGACGACCACAGGAAAGCCATGCTGAAAAAGTTGGATTGCAGAAGTACATCCGAACTGATCCGCATTGCCCAAAGGCTGGGATTGATGATTGAATAATCCTGAAAGCAGGATGTGGACGAGCTTGTAAAAGCAGCTCCATGCATGAGAGAAAGCTAATAGAGAGAGCTAATATAAGGTCTGAAAAGTATAAAAATATGCAAATATACCCCTATAAATAGGGGTTGTCCAAGAAGAAATATTTGTTTTATATTTACAAAATGAAAATTTAAAACTTAAATATAAAAATTTTAAATATGAGTCCACTCTGAAAAGCCCATTTTTTATTAAGCCCATTTAAATTGATTTCGGGTGGATTTTTGAAAAATATTTGAGTCCCAGGTTATAAAAGTGAATATTGTTGTTATCAACCGTTGTATCTGTAGTCTATTGACAAG
>JBGTBR010000082.1:0-1602 GCA_041749255.1 Saprospiraceae bacterium | reverse complement strand
ATATGGGCCGGGTGTATCAGAAAGATCGATTGCCGTGCTTCCTTTCGTTAACATGAGCAGTGATGCAGAGCAGGAGTATTTCAGCGATGGGATCAGTGAAGAAATCATCAACATGCTGGCGCAGGTGCCGGAATTAAAAGTAATCGGAAGAACTTCTTCTTTTGCTTTCAAAGGTAAAAATATGGATTTGAAATTGATTGGTGAGCAACTGAAAGTAAGCCATATCCTGGAAGGTAGCGTCAGAAGATCGGGAAACAAATTACGCATCACAGCTCAGCTTATTAATGTAGCGGATGGGTATCATTTGTATTCTGAAACATTTGACCGTGAGCTGGAAGATATATTTGCCATTCAGGATGAAATCTCCCAAGCTATTTTGAATGATGTTAAAATCAAAATGCTGGGCTCAGAAAGAGAGGCCGTGCTTAAACGGTATACAGACAATGTTGAAGCGTACCAGTTGTATTTGCAAGGGCGATATCACCACAACAAGTATACTCCGGATGGTTTCATAAAAGCCATTGAATATTTTAAGGCAGCTATTGCGATCGATTCAACCTATGCTCTGGCGTACTCCGGAATGTCTTTTTGTTATCTGACATTATGGTATTGGCAATGGTTGCCAGTAGATGAAAGCATACCACTGGCGTTAGAATCAGCACACAAATCTCTTGCGTTAGACGATAATATAGCTGAGAGTTACCTTGCCATTGGTCGGATGAAACTTCATTATGAATGGAAGGTATCTGAAGCACAAATAGATTTAGGAAAAGCACTTGCTATCAATCCCAACAGCGCAGAGTGCCATGTGCAATTGACCATGTGTGCAGTCTTATTGGGTAATTCCAAGGAGGCTATAGAGCACTCGCGTATGGCGGTAACCTTGGATCCTTTTTCACCTATGACCCTATGGATGGCGTCTGCAGCGCTTACAGCGGTTGATCCTCAGACAGCCCTTGAGAATGGAAAAAGAATTATTGATTTAAACTCAGAATTCTTTTTTGGTCATTGGGTTGTAGGTAACGCCTTAGTTATCTTAGGCAGGCACCAGGAAGCCTTGGCGGCAATAAAATTAGCGGCTCAACTGGAAGAAGGCCCAATGGCATTATCATCTCTCGGATCCATTTATGGGCTTATGGGAGATAAATTAAAAGCTCTGGAAGTGATCAGGCAATTGGAAAGCATGCAGGGTATTCAACTGTCGGGCAATAATTTTATTGGAGACGTTTATGCATCTATTGGAGAATTAGATAAGGCATTTTTGTATTATGACAAAGCTGTTGAACTAAAAGAACCGAGCATGCTATGGAAGAAATTGTCTTTTCAGTTTTATCCTGAATTAAAACAAGACCCAAGAACCAAAAAGCTTTTGGATAGAATTGGGGTGCCTTATTAATAAAAAAATTAAAAACCATTCTATTTTTTAAATGAAACAATCCCGCCAACTCGACGCCATCATGTCTGCCTGCCAAGGAAGGTTCACTGATATAGTGGTGTAGGAATCTATGATGGGCAGGAATAAGAAAAAGGCCTTTTCCATACTTTCTAAATACAAGTTTTATGGACAAAAAATATTACATTTAGGTTTTTCTAGAAATTATA